>NZ_JAYLVQ010000078.1:0-44696 GCF_035818575.1 Halobacillus sp. HZG1 | reverse complement strand
TTGAGTGGATGGGGGCTGCGGGGAATAGCTCGCTTTCCGCGGGAGCGCGGTGAGCCTCCTCGGACTGCGTCCTGTGGGGTCTCACCCTGCACTTTTTTCCCGCAGGAGTCTCGCCATTCCCCTCCGCCCCTTTGCTATATCAGTGTGTCGAAACCACTTCATGAATAATCAGCTATTCTATTTGATGAGAGTATAAGGATAATACTCCCAAGCCGAGGTACTTGAACCCTGAAAGCTTGATACAGAGCGTTTTATGCCTACAAAAACCGGGATAGTGGAAGACCATCCAACTTTGGTGAAGGGCTTCGTTAACCCCCTCTTTGAATGGGGTGGTTGGGAAGCTGCGAGACTCCCGCGGGAAAGGCTTGCCGTCATCCCCGCAGGAAAGCGAGTAGCTTCCCAGCCACCCCTGACGCTCAACCCGGGCAACGAACCCTGGAAAGTCTCGAAACTGAGTTTTCACCAATCCTGCCATATAGCTTAATATGATTGTGGTAAATAGTTTCTATCAATTGCTCTATCACCCCTCTAGTTCCTCTCTCAAAATCTTCTAGTTTTATACCATTTCACAGTCATAAGCCTGTAAGAAGCACATACATATGAAGTAAACCTAATAAAGGAGTAGGAGAGGATGAAGGAGATTATACGTTTGTTCCCACCCTCTATCCAACATCTCTTAAAAAGCGAGGTCCAGTGGAAGAGTGTGCAGGAGATCCGTTTAAGGATTGGTCGTCCGATAGAGGTTCTTGAAAATAATCGTCATGATTCCATTGAGGCTGTAGTGATGACTGTTGATCACCTCTCTTTCGTCCTGAACCAGATCAGTCAGTTCTCCCTCTACCGTTTTAAGGAAGAGTTGAAAGAGGGTTTCATTACGATTGAGGGTGGCCACAGGGTAGGTTTGGCTGGAAAGACGAACACCCATCAAGATCATGTCGAAACACTAAAGCACATATCATTTATGAACATTAGGGTTGCTAGAGCTACTTCAGGGAATGTGGAGCCTCTTATCCCATACCTTTATCAAGCGGGGCGGTGGATGAGTACGATGGTTATCGGACCTCCACATTCAGGGAAAACCACACTCCTTCGGGAATTGGCGCGTTACATTGGATCTGATCAAAAGGGATACAGCGCAGCGAAAGTCGCCATTGTGGACGAGCGTTCCGAAATAGCAGCAAGCATGAAGGGAGTCCCTCAACTGGATGTTGGGTTCCGCACAGATGTGATGGATGCTTGTCCTAAAGCGGAAGGCATGATGATGATGATTCGTTCCATGTCACCAGAAGTGTTAATTGTAGATGAAATAGGTGGACAGAAAGATGCCGAAGCTGTCCGTGAGGCGACGTATACAGGTGTAGAAGTTATATGCAGTATTCATGGTCAGAGTTTTACTGGAATCAGGAAACGTCCATCAGCAAAACAGTTGATGGAGGAGGAAGTGTTCCAACGATATGTTGTCTTGGATCGGATGTCTCCTCAGAAAGAAAGAAGATGGACAGTATTTGATCAATCGGGAGAAGTACTAGGCCATGGGAAGGGGAGGGAATCAAATGCAATGGATCGGGGCTGTCATCGTGTTAACCGTTACGACCTGGGCAGGGTTTGATATGGCTTCCCGTTTCAAAAAGCGTCCAGGGCATATTCGGCAATGGAAAAACGCTTTACAGATGATAGAAGCTGAGATGGTTTTTGGACAATCTTCGTTGCTGGAAGTGTGTGAGAATTTATCCAGACATTTACCGAAACCCATTAACCAGTTTTTTGAAGGTATTCTGAATGAAAATGGAGTTTGGGATGACTTCTATTCCTTGTGGTCGAAGCAGCTAAAGAAACACTGGTCATTAAACGCGATGGGGAAAAACGAATTAGAAATACTGATGCAGTTTGGAAGAACGCTTGGCCAGCACGATCTGGAGCAGCAGCAAAAACAGATCCAACTAACCATTCATCACCTGGATCGCGAACTGAATGATGCCCTGGAAGTCGGCGATCAATATCAAAAGATGGCGAAAGGAATGGGGATATTAAGCGGGCTGCTTGTCATTATTTTAATCATTTAGAAGGAATAGGCATTTTACAAAAGGGGGAAGAGGCATTGTGCTCCAAGATGCAACGATATTATTCCAAATAGCTGGTGTAGGTATTATTGTCGCGATGATCCACAGCATCCTGAAACAGATGGGTAAAGAAGAAATTGCACAGGCTGTGACCTTGACGGGTTTCATCATTGTCTTATTTATTGTACTCCACAGGCTCGCTGATCTGTTTCAGCAAATCAAGTCTGTTTTCCTTTATCAGGGGTAACCCATGGATATTATTCAAATTGTTTCACTAGGATTAGTAGCGGCCCTGTTGATTCTACTATTAAAGGAACACAAATCTTCGGTCGCTTTTCTTCTCCTTTTATTCACGGTCATCATCCTGTTTTTAACCATTCTTGATCAGGTCAGGCATATCTTTGCACTATTGTCTTACATGGCTGAAAAGGCTCAGGTCGAACCTATGTATTTCAAGACGATCTTGAAAATCATCGGCATTGCCTATATCGCAGAATTTGGAGCCCAACTTATTCGAGATGCCGGGCTCAACTCCCTGGCTTCTAAAGTGGAATTAGCAGGGAAATTGTTTATATTGATGCTTGCCATACCGATTGTAACAGCTGTGATCGAGACCATTTTGAATTTCATTCCAGGTGCATAGGAAACACGGGAGGGATGCCATGAAACGGATGTTGTTGTGTTGTCTAATTGTGATCGGTTGCTTGAACTCTCCAATCATCGTTGCTGCATCTCCCTCCCCTGCAGATCCTGATATTTCTATGCTCGATCATATATCTACAGAAGAGTTGGAGGACAATTGGAATGAATTGAACCAGCAGTATGGAGAGTATCTTCCCAATTTTCATACGAATAACTTTCGTGAATTTATCCAAAGTGAAAGTTCAGTTGAATCATCGGATTGGTTTTCAGGAATACTGGAATTCTTCTTCCATGAGCTCCTCTTCAACGGAAAGTTACTTGCTTCCTTATTGTTCTTAACACTTTTCAGTACTTTGCTTCACTCAGTGCAGTCGGCATTTGAAGATTCTGTAGTCAGTAAGATTGCATACATGGTGGTTTACCTTGTTTTGTTGACGCTTGCACTGGAGAGTTTTAGGCAAGTCATTGAATATACACTAGGGGCCATTGAACGAATGAGCAGCTTCATGATTGGGTTGATTCCTCTGCTTCTTGGAATCATGGCTTCCTTCAGTCACCTGATGTCCATATCCTTTTTTCACCCTATTATTATTGCTCTTGTCCAATCAAGCGGCCTGCTGGTCAAGTACTTACTAATTCCATTGTTTGCTTCCTCCGCTCTATTGTTAATTGTGGGAAGTTTGAATGAGACATACAAAGTAGATCAACTGGCTGAACTTCTAAGAAAAACAGGGATGGCGATCATGGGCGTGTTTTTAACTATCTTTCTTGGTGTGATATCTGTTCAGGGTACAGTGACTGCGGTACAGGATGGGATTACAATGAAAACCGCTCGTTTTGTTACCGGAAATTTTGTTCCTGTTGTGGGGAGGTTGTTCACGGATGCCACGGATACAATCCTTGGGGCTTCTCTTGTACTAAAAAACACCCTGGGGATTGCCGGAGTGGTCATATTACTTGGAATCGCAATATTTCCAGCTATTAAGGTGTTAGCCATAGCTCTCATTTACAAAATTGCTGCAGCTCTTCTTCAGCCACTCGGGGACGGGCCGATCATTCAGGCGATGGACGTTGTCAGCAGGCATATTCTTTATATCTTTGCCGCACTATTAATGGTTTCTATGATGTTCTTTCTTGTTATCGTTATTATGGTGGCGGCTAGTAACATTACGATGATGGTCAGATAGGGTGGTGAATATGGAGTATCTCATTGAGTGGATCACAAAGATTGTTCTCTTTCTTTTATTGGCGATGGTAGCAGACGCTCTTCTCCCGTCAGGTGTCATGAAGAAGTACGCCCGTCTGGTCATGTCTATACTGCTGCTACTGATCTTTATGGGGCCACTCTTACAAATTTTAAACATTGATCCTGAGAGTCTTATACAACGCGCTGACCAGACCATGCAGCAACAAATGGACGCAGAAGTATTTGAGGAAAATGTAGAAGCAAAGAAAAATGAAATACTCGAAGGACAAGATGCATATAAATTAGAACAAGTTACCCAGGCGCTTGCAGCTGAAATTGAAACGCCATTGAAAGAAGAACAAAACCTGGTTCTCGTCAATGCTGAAATGACCTTCCATCAACAGCCTTACAGTTTAGAAACGTTGGACAAGCTGACCCTCACACTTTCACGTGATGAACAGACCCAGTCGGTCGAGGATGTAGAGATCTCTATCATGGAAGAAGGGGAGACAGAAGAAGAAAAACAAGATCCAGAATTATTAAAATGGATCGCTGACTATCTTGACTTGAACAAGGAACAAATCATTATCCGCTGGGAGGATGAGGATGAATAAATGGTGGAACAAGCTGACGGAACCTCTATCTAACAAAGAGGGGAGAAAGCTGAATAAGACGAAGTATTTAATCGCCATTGGTATTATCGGAGTGTTGATAATTCTAACAAGCAATTGGTTCCAGCCGAGCGATTCTCCTTCACCGGCCCTCGATGAAGGAAATGTGCCAAGTCAAGCCGGGGAGAACGCAGCGTCTGCACAGACTCCTGAAATGACGGACTCTATTTCCCAGTTGGAAAAAGAGTATGAAAAACAGCTTAAGCCTCTTCTTGAAAACATTCAAGGGGTATCCGCTGTGGACATTATGATCAACCTGTCATCGACACATAAAAAAGTGTACGATAAAAATTTAATCGTCGGAAAACAAACAACCAAGGAAAATGATAAGAACGGAGGGGAACGTGAAATTGAGGATTATTCAAGAGAACAGCAGCTAGTTCTCGTCCGCCAAGGCGATCGGGAGGTTCCGCTGCTAACGCAAACATCTAAGCCGGAGGTAAGCGGAGTTTTCGTAACAGCTGCGGGGGTCGATCAAATGCAGGTGAAAGCGTGGGTGGTGGAAGCTGTCTCTAGAGTTTTGGATGTCCCGACTCACAGGATTTCTGTTTTGCCTAAACAATAAGGAGGGGTTACTTTGGTTAAAAAACAAACGGTTTGGTTGTTGACAATGTTGAGTCTCTTGATTGTGCTGAGCGTATATTACATGACTTCCCCGGACAATGGTGAAATGGCCTTTATACAGGAAGATGAATGGGCAGAGATTACAGAAGATGCTGCTGGCGAGGAAGGGGTAGAAACTACTGGCGATGGCACAGTCATCTCTCAGATTTCTACTGATGAGCTTTTCTCCGCCATCCGTCTCGACATGCAAAATCAACGGGATCAAATGCAAGAACAGCTATCAGAAATCGTTGCCTCCAGTGATTTTAGTACAGAAGAGAAGAATGAAGCCTTAGAAAAAATGGAGACAATCAAAGCAAACCAATCCAAAGAATCCATCATCGAAAATACCATCCGTGCCAGTGCATCCTATGATGATGTACTAGTAAGAGCGGAAGATGATGTCGTCCACGTTACGGTGAAAGCGGCTGAACTATCGAAAACAGAAACGAACAACATCATCCAAATGGTCTCTGACGAATTTGGACAGAAAGAAGTCCAAGTACAATTCCAGCCAGCAGGCTGAAAATAAAACAGAAGCCTCACTCCTTCAAAAAAGGAGTGAGGCTTTTTTGTCATTTATCTTCATTTATTAAGCTATCTGGCAGGATTGTAGGAGACTCAGTTTCGGAATGTTTGTGGTTCGTTGCTGTATGGAGTGTCATGAGTGGCAGGGAAGCTACTCACTTTCCTGGGGAGATGACGGCAAGCCTTCTCGTTCTTCGCATTATGGGGTCTTGCCGGCCCATCCATTCTAACAAGAGTCTCGCATCCCCCATCAACTCGACAAAAGTATCGGTACTGAGCGTTCCAGAAATGGGAGCTATTGTGGGATAGTTGTCAGAATATTACTGGAGGTTATTCTTGTAGCGAGTTGCAGGGAGGTGGTAATGTATAATAGAATATGAAGAGGTATTAGTACCAGTTTATAAAAAGTAACTTTACATAAGAGGGGTGCCACAAATGCTAAAGGTACAAGAAATCAGAGAAATCATTAAATTGATTGATCAATCCAATATCGATGAGTTTTCTTATGAAGCAAACGGAACTAAAGTTCACATGAAAAAGCCACAGGGACAGGTTGTTGCTGAACCAGTACAAGTCCAACAGCCAGTACAAGCTCCACCAAAAACAGAGCCTAAACAAGAAGCTGCCGAGCAAGCGCCTAAACAAGAGGTCAAAGAAGCAGCAGCTGAAAGCGAAGCTCCAAAAGCCCAAGGTAGTGCCGATTACGATGCAGAGGTGAAATCACCGATGGTCGGAACTTTCTATGCATCTCCTTCACCTGAAGAGGATGTTTATGTGAAAGTCGGAGACTCAGTTAAAGAAGATTCCGTCGTCTGTATCGTTGAAGCGATGAAATTATTTAATGAGATTGAAGCGGAAGTATCAGGGGAAATCGTTGAGATTCTCGTTAAAGACGGTGAACTAGTGGAATATGGTCAGCCGTTGTTCCGTGTGAAGTCCAAGTAAACGGGGGTTTGAGACGTTGATTAAAAAAGTTCTGATAGCAAACAGAGGAGAAATCGCTGTGCGTGTCATCCGCGCTTGTAAAGAGATGGGGATTGAAACGGTAGCGGTTTATTCCGAAGCTGATAAAGAAGCGTTGCACGTTCAGATGGCTGATGAAGCGTATTGTGTTGGACCGACGCTCAGTAAAGATAGTTATTTGAATTACACGAACATTATGAGCCTGGCTACATTGACGGAGACAGATGCGATCCATCCAGGATACGGCTTCCTTTCGGAAAATGCAGAGTTCGCTGAGATGTGTGAAGAGTGTAATATTACTTTCATTGGGCCATCCTCTTACGCCATTCAAAAGATGGGGACGAAGGACGTCGCTCGTGAAACGATGAGAGAAGCAGGGGTACCGGTTGTTCCTGGTTCATCAGGTATTATCAAGGATGAAGAGGAAGGGCTGAAAGTAGCTGAAGAGATCGGTTACCCAGTCATTATCAAGGCAACAGCAGGCGGGGGCGGTAAAGGTATTCGTGTAGCCCGCAACGAAGAAGACTTGAAAAAAGGAATTCGTATGACGCAGCAGGAAGCAGAGACAGCTTTCGGTAACCCTGGCGTCTATATCGAAAAGTTCATTGAAGATTTCCGCCACGTCGAAATTCAAGTACTTGCCGATAACCATGGTAACGCCGTACACCTTGGTGAAAGGGACTGTACCATTCAACGCCGCCTTCAGAAGTTGATTGAGGAAACGCCGTCTCCAGCGATCACGGAGGAAATGCGTGCGAAAATGGGAGATGCAGCAGTAAAAGCAGCTCTTGCCGTCAACTATTCAGGTGCGGGTACCGTTGAGTTCATCTATGACAAAGAAGATGATTCTTTCTACTTCATGGAAATGAATACAAGAATTCAGGTGGAGCACCCGGTTACGGAAATGGTTACAGGTGTTGATTTGATTAAAGAAATGTTATTAATTGCAGACAACAATGAACTTTCTTTCAAACAGGAAGAGATTGAATTCGAAGGCTGGTCCATTGAATGCAGGATCAATGCAGAAAACCCTCACAAAAACTTTATGCCTTCAGCGGGTAAAATCGATATGTACCTTCCTCCTGGAGGTCTGGGTGTCAGAGTGGACTCAGCAGCGTATCCTGGCTACATGATCCCGCCTTATTATGATTCTATGGTCGCTAAGCTGATTACGTATGGTCGTGATAGAGATGAAGCGATTCGCCGGATGAAGCGTGCCCTTGATGAATTCGTCATTGAAGGGGTTCATACTACAATTCCTTTCCACCAACGGATGATGGAACATGAAGTATTTGTTGGCGGAGACTTTAACACAAAGTTTTTAGAGAAATATACTATAATGAAGGATGAATCATAAAAAGGAGTGGTCATTGTGAGTGATAAGCAATTGTTGAATGTGACAGATGGATCGACATTAGGTAACATCGAGATTGCTCCTGAAGTCATTGAAGTGATCGCTGGAATTGCTGTTTCAGAAGTGGCTGGTGTTGCTTCGATGAGGGGCAATTTCGCATCAGGCGTAGCTGAGCGTCTTGGTGGTAAGAAGAACCACGGAAAAGGCGTGAAGGTGGAGCTCACTGAGAATGGTGTCTTGATTGATGCTTATGTAGTCATGGATTATGGAATTTCCATACCTGACACGGCACAGAAAATTCAGGACAACACAAGGCAGGCGCTTAAAAACATGACAGCACTTGATATTAATGAAATCAATGTCCACATTGTCGGCGTACAAATGGAAACAGGGAAAGAGGAAGAAGTGGAAGTAGAAGAATTGTAAGAGTAATCAGAAAGGGGGAGACCCCTTTCTGATTTTTTGTTTTACTCCTGGCCCTTTCGATTTGATGAGCGGCAAAATTTTGCTATCACCTGATTACAATGGCTTTTATCAAGCTAAAATGTTATTATTCTAACGGATATTACCTTAAAGGAGAATGAAGATGAAACGACGCACAGCACGTGAAAAAGCTTTCCAGGCGCTTTTTCAAACGATTACGAGTGATATTGAAACCGATGAGGCCATTGCTCATGTAATCGAAGGCCAGGAAGTGGACGAGTTTTTATATGATCTTGTACATGGAGTCATCCAAAATCGAGAAGAGTTGGATCAGTGGATTTCTGACAATCTTGACAATTGGACGTTCCCACGGTTAGCCAAAGTAGAGAAGACTGTCCTGCGAATGGCAGCCTACGAAATGAAATACAAAGAAGACGTCCCTTCGCAAGTAGCGATAAATGAAGCGATAGAGCTCGCAAAAATTTTCGGAGAAGAAGAATCCGGTAAGTTTGTGAACGGCGTATTATCTAAAATGGTTTAAACAAATAAGGGGGAAATGGGATATGTCAGCAGAAGTGATCTATGGAAAACAACTGGCAGAAGATCTGCGTCAAGAAATGAAAAATGAAGTGAGTGAACTGCATACAAAAGATATTCGCCCGAAACTGGTCGTTGTCATCTTAGGTGAAGATCCTGCTTCCATGTCTTACGTAAAAGGAAAGCAGCGCGCTTCCGAGAAAATCGGTATGGATTCTGATCTGATTGAATTACCAGTAGAAACTTCCGAACGAGAACTGCTGGACTTGATTGAAAAGTTAAACCAGGACCATACTGTTCATGGAATTCTTGTTCAGTTACCAGTACCTGACCATATTTCTGACCAGAAAATCATTGAAGCCATCCATCCAGATAAAGATGTGGATGGATTTCATCCGGCGAATGTCGGAAAAATGATGACAGGCCAGGACACCTTTTATCCATGTACACCTTATGGAATCCTTGTCATGCTTAAACGCGCAGACATTAAGCTTGAAGGGAAGCATGTGGTCATCATTGGTCGAAGTAACCTGGTAGGGAAACCTGTAGGTCAATTACTGCTTAACGAAAACGCAACCGTTACCCATTGTCACTCCCGTACTAAACATTTGCAGTCACACACGAAGCAGGCAGATATTCTTATCGTTGCTGCAGGTAAACCTTCCTTGATCTCTGGCGAGGATATCAAAGAAGGAGCGGTTGTGATCGATGTTGGAGTTAACCGTGTGGATGGTAAGCTGACAGGGGATGTGGACTTTGAGTCTGCGAAAGAAGTAGCTTCCCATATCACTCCCGTTCCTAAGGGTGTAGGTCCAATGACTATCACTATGCTCCTCCATAATACGATTAAAGCTGCTAAGCGAATTCATAATCAGTAAGGAGGATGGGTATGCAGGATCAGTACTTGAGCGTTACGGCACTAACGAAGTACATTAAACGTAAACTTTCAGGGGATCCGCATTTGAAAACGGTTTGGCTCAGAGGAGAAATTTCGAATTTCAAACACCACAGCCGAGGGCATATGTATCTTTCCTTAAAAGATGACCAGGCTCGAATTCAGTCTGTTATGTTTGCTGGGAACAACCGGTCCCTGAAATTCATTCCTGAAAATGGTATGAATGTCCTCGTTAAAGGGGAAATCAATGTTTATGAACCTATGGGACAATATCAGTTGTATATTAAAGAAATGCAACCCGACGGGATCGGAGCCCTTTATTACGCTTTTGAGCAATTAAAGGAACGATTGGAAAAAGAGGGCTTATTTTCACTTGAACGTAAAAAGCCTCTCCCTACATACCCAAAACACATTGGTGTCATTACTTCTCCGACGGGAGCAGCTGTACGGGATATCATGACAACGATAAAAAGGCGTTATCCTATCGTACCTGTCACAGTTTTGCCTGTCCTTGTCCAAGGTGAGCGAGCGGCCTCTTCTGTTGTCAATGCTATTCAATATGCGAACGAAAAAATGGATGTTGATGTGCTTATTGTTGGCAGGGGCGGTGGTTCTATTGAAGATTTATGGGGGTTTAATGAAGAGGTGGTTGCCAGAGCGATCGCGGACTCTGAAATTCCCATCATCTCAGCTGTGGGTCATGAAACTGACACGACCATCAGTGATTTTGTGGCAGATGTAAGGGCAGCGACTCCTACAGGAGCTGCTGAAATTGCTGTTCCGTCCATTGTAGAGTTGAAGGATCAGGTCAAGTCTATGGATCATCGTCTACATAGGGTAATGGAAGTGAGAAAGACAGAGGCCAAGCAGCAATTGGAACGTCTGAAAAAATCATATGCTTTTAAATATCCTGAACAGATGATGAAGCAAAAAGAGCAGGATTTGGATCGGATTATTGAACGTATGGCAATCCAAATGAAGCACCTCCATCAAGCGAGCCATGTTCAGTGGGGGAACATGGCTCGAAGGTTACGACAGCAAGGCCCGGAATTGAAGATTAAAGAAGGTGCAGAATCTCTGGAACGCCAAAAGAAACAATTGCAGAAGCGGTTTGAGTCCCTTTTTCAGCAAAAAAAGGAACGCTTCTATACGAATGTCGATAAACTGACCTTAGTCAATCCCTTAGACATTATGAAGCGAGGCTTCGCTGTTCCCTTTAATTCAGCAGGAGACGTCATAAAAAGTACTTCTGAGATTACAAAAGGTCAATCCCTTTCCTTGAAAATGCAAGACGGAATCGTTGATTGTCACGTAACGGAGGTAAAGGAGGATGAAAATGACAGATAAGCAGGAAACCATCAGTTTTGAGGAAGCGATGAAACAACTCGAAGAAATCGTTGAGAAGTTAGAAACAGGAGAAGTTCCTTTGGAAAAAGCGATCCAGTATTATCAGGAAGGTATGAAGCTCTCCAAGCTTTGCAGTGAAAAGCTTGGAAATGTGGAGACTCAAATGCAGCAGATCATGAATGAACACGGAGAGTTGGAAGCGTTCTCTGTCCAGGAGGAAGACTGAAACGTGCATTTAGCTGAATATCTTACAGAAAATAGACAACGAATTAATCAGCAGCTGGAAATGCTTGTGCGCGACTATACGGTTTCAGGGCGTCTTCAGGATTCCATGTTATATTCCATTCACGCGGGAGGAAAAAGGCTGCGCCCTATCTTATTAATGGCCACAGCACAAGCTTTTCGTGTTCCTGAAGAGAAAGTGATAGGAGTAGCCTCAGCCCTTGAAATGGTCCATACCTACTCCCTGATTCATGACGATCTACCTGCCATGGACGATGATGATTTAAGACGAGGAAAACCAACGAATCACAAGCGCTTCGATGAAGCAACCGCAATCCTTGCAGGAGATGCACTATTGACGCTGAGTTCACAGGTGATTACTGAAGATGCGGGTTTAAGTGATGCTGAGCGGGTCTTTTTAGTCAGAGAATTGACGAAAGCCAGCGGTGCGAGAGGTATGGTTGAAGGTCAAATGCAGGACATGCTCAGTGAAGGTACTGAAATCTCTTTAGAGGCCCTTGAACATATTCATAGAAATAAAACAGGGCAATTGCTGAGGTTCTCTATCCTCGCTGGAGCGTATTTAGGCGGAGCGTCAGCAGAAGTACTAGAAGAAATGACCGAGATGGCTGAAGCCCTGGGTCTTGTTTTCCAAATTCAAGATGACATTCTTGATGTCACTGGTGATTCGGAGGTTATCGGTAAGCCTGCAGGAAGTGATGAAGGCAACCATAAAAGCACTTACCCCAAGCTTCTGGGATTAGGTGGAGCTATAGCACAAAAGGATAGATACGTCCAAAAGGCACAGCAAGCTCTTAAAAATGCAGGAGTAGAGGGAACCACTCTTTCTGAGCTCATACACTATTTAAGCAATCGTGATCATTGACGTGAATGATTTCGATTGAGCCACGTGACAATATGTGATATATTATCATTACAGAAGGAATGGTGCAGTATTCTAGTCGGCCCTCCGTTCCTGAAGGCGGGCCTAAAAATCCGCCGAAGGGCACATCGATGAAGTTCCTTGTGTTGGCTTGAGGCGCCCAGCCTTGGGTCGATGCTGGGAGTTAAGGTCGCAGGGCGATCCACAAAGGCATGTGGGCGTTGACCCTGCTTCCGCGGAGGCCCATTATTGTAATGGCATCTGAGCCAGATGCTGTTATGAAATGGGGTATGAACCTGCAGCATATGGAGTAACATCTATATGCGCAGCGTAGCCTGCCTTGAGTGGTTCTTGAGGGGATTATAGTCAGTGAACATCATGCAGCTTCAGATGGCCACTGAGGTGCTGGTGCAGAAACTATATGAAATCAGAACTGCAAAAGAGGCTAAGGAACGGCTAAAGGCTGTCGGGGAAATCCCCTAGACTGTTCCAAGGACATGATTTAGGAATTATAGTGCGGACTAAGTGGCAATCTAGTCCAGCTGCCGGAGACGGGGCTGAGTCGAGTTTAAAGGGGAACCGCCAGGATGGTGACATTCGGTACTCGACTGGGAAAACCTACTAGACCTAAGCCGCAATTTTTACTTAAATCATGACCATTCCTTTCCTTACATAAGACACGTCAATTTAGTGATATAGAGGGTATATATGGATAACAAATTAAAAAAATCTTTAAAATTCAGTTTGAGTATCGCCGTTATCACATTCGTGTTAGCGGCTATTTTTTCAGTTATATCTTCTTCCGTTTTAAGTGGTGTCGTATGGATCATCGGACTCGTCCTTGTGTTCCTTATCGTCTTTACGGGTGTCGTTTTCGACATGCTGGGTATCGCAGCAACCGCTGCACAGGAGCAGCCTTTCCATGCGATGGCGTCTGAAAAGGTGAACGGGGCTAAAGAAGCGATTGCTATAGTCAGAAATGCGGATCGATTTGCAAGTTTCTGTAATGACGTAATAGGGGATATATCTGGTATAGTTAGTGGTACGGCATCTGCGGTCGTGGTCATCCAACTGGCCAATAACTTCGGCTATAGTGATGGATCAACAGTCCAAATCGTAATATCTGTGATCCTGACAAGTATTGTAGCTGCACTTACTGTCGGTGGAAAAGCGCTAGGGAAATTTTTTGCCATCAATAAGTCGACGGATATTATTTTCTTCGCTGCAAAGGTCATTTCATGGTTAGAAAAGCGACTGAAAGTTAGAATAGTAACAAGTGCGCCGTCGTCCACTAAAAAATCAAGATAAATACAAGGGGGTCCTTCAATGGATCTGTGTAAAATTAAAGACCCTTCAATTCTGAAGGATATGAATACAAACCAACTAGAGCAATTGGCAGATGAAACGAGGCAGTTTCTCATTGAAAACCTTGCCACAACAGGAGGACACCTTGGCGCGAACCTCGGAGTCGTTGAGTTGACCCTCGCTCTTCATAAAGTATATAAAAGCCCGGAAGACCGTTTTTTATGGGACGTGGGGCACCAATCCTATATCCATAAGATTTTGACTGGACGTGGTGGTCAATTCGAAACCCTCCGCCAGTATAAAGGACTTTGCGGCTTCCCGAAACGCGACGAAAGTGAACATGATGTCTGGGAGACGGGCCACAGTTCCACATCCTTATCTGCAGCGATGGGAATGGCCATTGCCAGAGATTTGAAAAAAGAAAAGCATTCCATTTTACCGATCATCGGTGATGGAGCACTTACAGGTGGAATGGCTTTAGAAGCCTTGAACCATATTGGACATGAGAAGAAGAATGTAACCGTTATCCTTAATGACAACGAAATGTCGATCGCTAAAAATGTGGGGGCTCTTCACGGTGCGCTGGGAAGAATGAGAAGCGCTGGGAAATACCATCGCGTAAAAGACGACCTTGAGTGGGTATTAAAGAAAATTCCTGCTGTAGGAGGAAGAATTGCACAGGCTGCTGAACGGTTGAAGGACAGCATGAAATATTTTGTTGTCCCTGGTATGTTCTTTGAAGAGCTTGGTTTTACGTACTATGGCCCTGTAGATGGTCATGATTTTGATGATCTCATCGAGAATTTGAATTACGCGAAAAAGACGGACGGACCTGTTATCGTTCATGTGATGACACAAAAAGGAAAAGGCTATCATCCGGCAGAGAGTGACGTGAAAGACAAATGGCACGGGGTAGGACCATATAAGATGGAGTCCGGTGAAAAAATAAAACCTGTGGATGCTCCACCTGCGTGGAGTTCTGTTATCAGTGATGCTTTAAGCAAAGAAGCAAGGAAAGATGATCGAATCGTTGCCGTAACACCAGCAATGATTCTTGGATCTAAACTGGAGAAATTCGGTGAAGAGTTTCCGGATCGTCTCTTTGATGTGGGCATAGCTGAACAGCATGCAACGACCATGTCTGCCGGTCTTGCAACACAGGGTATGAAACCATTTTTGGCTATCTATTCCACCTTTTTACAAAGAGGATATGACCAGGTCGTCCATGATGTAGCAAGACAAAAATTGAATGTGATTTTCGGAATCGATCGAGCGGGATTAGTAGGAGCTGATGGTGAGACACATCAGGGTGTCTTCGATATCGCATTTCTACGCTCTGTTCCGAATTTCGTGATTTCCATGCCTAAAGACGAAAATGAAGCGCAACACCTTGTTCACACAGCCACTCATTATGATGATGGTCCATTTGCGATACGTTATCCAAGGGGCAATGCAAAAGGTGTACAAACAGATGACCAGGCGGAAATCATTCCTATAGGAAGCTGGGAAGTCTTAAAAGAAGGAAAGGATGCTGTAATCCTAACCTTTGGTACGACCATTGATATGGCTCTTGAAGCTAGTGAAAAAATGGAAAAGGATGGCCGTTCCGTAAAAGTCGTGAATGCGCGATTCATCAAGCCATTGGATGATGCCATGCTTCATGACATCATGAAAGCTGGTCTCCCAATCCTTACTGTAGAAGAAGGTGTCCTTCAAGGTGGATTCGGTTCAAGCGTTTTAGAGTTTGCAGAAGAAAATGACTACTCCTCACAGTGGATTAAGCGTATGGGTGTGCCGGATCGCTTCATCGAACACGGCAGTGTCCAAAAGCTTTGGGAAGAAATTGGATTGACCACCGATCACATCGAGCAGAATTTAAAGCAAATGATACCGAATAAACAGCAAAGGGCTTAAATTTTATGGGAAGAAAAGTAAGACTAGATGTATTGTTAGTAGAAAAAGGGTACGCGGAAACACGGGAAAAGGCGAAGCGGACCATTATGGCAGGGCTTGTTTTTCATAATCAAGTCCGCCTGGATAAGCCTGGCCAAAAAATCGAGGAAAACGCTGAGCTCACAGTCAAGGGTAAAGCTATTCCTTATGTGAGCAGGGGAGGACTGAAGCTTGAGAAAGCTTTAAAAGTTTTCGATCTCTCCGTCCAGGATAAAGTGATGGTGGATATCGGTTCGTCAACCGGTGGTTTTACAGATTGTGGTCTGCAAAATGGAGTCAAGCTCAGTTATGCAATTGATGTCGGTTATAACCAGTTGGATTGGCGTCTTCGTAACCATGAACAAGTCATTGTTATGGAAAGGACCAATTTCAGGTACGTGACGAAAGACGATTTGTCAGAAGGACAGCCGCAATTTGCTTCTATTGATGTTTCCTTTATTTCGTTACGAATCATTCTACCCGTACTGGCGACACTTTTAGACCAGGAAGGCGATGTTGTAGCCTTAATCAAACCTCAGTTTGAGGCTGGACGTGAGCAGGTAGGAAAAAAAGGAATTATCAAAGACCCGTCCATACATAGACAGGTGATTGAGAATATTCTTGATTTCGCAACTCATCACGGCTATTCTGTACATGGACTCACTTTTTCGCCGATTACAGGCGGTGATGGGAATATCGAATTCCTCGTCCATTTACGTTTGAAAGAGGAAGGACCAGCTGGGATCTCCGAAGGAATCAATATCGGGGCGGTTGTAGAAGAAGCGCATGAAGCGCATCGTAAAAACGCATAATGAACGTAAAAGGGCTTATGAAAAGCCCTTTTCTTATGGAAGGACTGGAAACGGAGGATGGTCATGAACAAAGGACAACGTCATATCAAAATCAGGGAATTGATTACGAATGACGACATTGAAACCCAGGATGAGTTAGTCGATCGATTAAAGGGTATGGGCTATAATGTTACTCAAGCTACAGTTTCAAGGGATATTAAAGAATTGCACCTTGTGAAAGTACCGATGATGGATGGACGTTATAAGTACAGCCTGCCGGCAGATCAGCGTTTTAATCCTTTTGAAAAACTGAAACGCTTGATGATGGACGCCTTTGTGAGCATCGATCGAGCGGGTCATTTCATTATTCTAAAAACTCTTCCAGGAAACGCGAATGCGGTAGGTGCACTCGTCGACAATTTAGAGTGGGATGAGATCATGGGTACGATTTGCGGGGATGATACATGCTTGATCATTTGCCGCAGTGCAGAACAAACAGAAACGATTAGTGAGCAGCTGCTCAATATGCTATAACTGAGGTGAAAGTTTCATGCTAACAGAATTGTCTATTCGTGATTTTGCAATCATTGATCGAATTTCAATTACGTTCAAAGAGGGTCTCACCGTACTCACAGGGGAAACAGGTGCGGGTAAATCGATCATTATCGATGCCATTCAACTGCTATCTGGTGGACGAGGGTCTGTCGAGTTCGTGCGTCATGGAACAAAAAAAGCGGAGATTGAAGGATTGTTCACTGTTGGAACCAATCATCCCATTCATAAAGTGGGTGAAGAATTCGGTGTGGATATTGATGAAGATGGAATGGTCGTCCTGCAACGCACCATCACCCATCAAGGAAAAAGCATTTGCCGGGTGAATGGGAAATTGGTTACACTAGCCATCATGAAAGAATTCGGTCATTCTTTAATCGACATCCATAGTCAGCATGAAACACAATCACTCATGGATCCGGACCGTCACATCGAGCTGCTCGATATTTTTTCGGACGATATGAAGTCTTCTTTGGAAGAATATCATCGGGTATATGACAAATACCGTGTACTGAAAAAGCGTTACAAGGAATTGAGCGAAAATGAGCAGGAGATGGCACAACGGTTGGATTTGCTTGAGTTTCAACTGAGAGAACTGCAAGAAGCCGAAATGCAGCCATTGGAAGATGATGAACTTTCAGAAGAGCGAAAAAAGCTGATGAATTATGAAAAGATTTATCAAGGAATCCATGATGCTTATTATTCCTTATATGGGGAGCAAAAAGGCTTGGACTGGCTGAGCCATGCCATGACATCGCTTGAGAGCACAGCAGACGTGGATGACGAACTGAGCAAGCTTTCTGAAGAAATGTCGAATTCCTACTATATTATTGAAGAATTGACCTTCCAATTAAGCAATCAAATGGCAGCGCTTGAATTTGATCCTGAACGCTTAAATCAAATTGAATCACGTTTAAACGAGTTGAACCGTTTGAAAAAGAAGTATGGAGCTACGGTCGATGATATGCTTCAATACGCGTCAAGGATTGAAGAAGAAATTGATGAGATTAAAAATAAGGATTCTCATTTGAATAAGATGGAAAGTGAAATCCATGAGCTTGGTCAGGATGCCGTAATGGAGGCGAAAACCCTTCACGATATCAGAACAAATTCAGCGGTCACTTTATCAGAATATATCCATGAAGAACTCAGGGATTTATATTTAGAAAAAGCATCTTTTGCTGTTGATATCAACTTGAAAGAAGGGCGTGACTCTGATCCTGAGCTTGATGGGCATCCCGTACAACTGCTCCCTAATGGTATAGATATCGTTAAATTTCTAATTACTACAAATCCAGGAGAACCATTAAAAGAATTACATAAGGTTGCATCGGGGGGAGAAATGTCACGGATTATGCTTGCTTTGAAGCGAATATTTTCTCGTCACCAAGGCGTTACGAGTGTGATTTTCGATGAAGTAGATACAGGCGTAAGCGGTCGAGTAGCCCAGGCAATTGCTGAAAAAATCTACGGGATATCGGAAGGTTCACAAGTCTTGTGCATCTCACACCTCCCACAAGTGGCTGCTATGGCCGACACTCACGTAAGAATTGAGAAAAGAGTAGATAATGATCGAACTCATACAGCAGCAAAAGAATTGACATATGATGAAAAAGCGGATGAAATATCCAGGATGATTACAGGTGCAGAGCTTACAGAAACAACGGTGGAACATGCACGTGAATTGCTCCTCATGGCTGATAAACATAAGAAAAGATAAATGAACAAAGGATAAGCGTATGGATGTAAAATCCATACGCTTTCTTTATGTATTCTTAGTCTCCACAAAATTTCATTGGATATTCCAATCTTTACATATACGTTGGAGAATGTTTCTACAGAAGGGAAAGGGTACTATAATTACTGTGATTATGCTCGTTTAAAAAAGCTTATGGAAGACCACATTATAAGTAAGCCATTTAGTTGGTACTGGAGTGATAAGGAGTGTGAACCCGTGAAAGATCAACAGACATTTAAATATATATGCGGTTCCGTTCTCCTGCTGTTCATGCTCATTTTACCTTTGATCGCCCCTGTTCATGATTATCTGTCCATCCCTACCGATGTAAAAATCAGCGCATCCAATGAATCAGAAGCCCTTACTGAATTGGAAGAGACAGAAGCGTTGACTGCATTTTCATCCACTGATGATCACCAAGTTTTTTATGAGTTCGCTGGAGTGCCGCTTAAGAAAACAGATGTCACTCAGATGCGTGATATCCGTTTGATCCCTGGCGGACAGTCGGTGGGTGTTGAATTGCATACAAAAGGAGTTCTCGTCGTCGGCCACCATTTAGTAAATGGAGAAACAGAGACGAAAAAATCACCAGGGGAGGAAGCGAATGTCCTAGTTGGTGACATTCTCCTTGAAGGGAACGGAGAAGAACTCAATAGTATGGAAGAGCTCTCCACCATCGTCAAAAAGTCTGGCGAGGCGGAGAAACCCATAGAACTAAAGATCAAACGAGGGAAAGAGATGATTTCAACCTCTTTAACCCCTGTTTTTAACGCCCAAGAAAAGGAATACCAAATCGGTCTCTATATTCGTGATTCGGCTGCAGGTATAGGGACAATGACATTTTATGATCCGGAAACAAAGAAATATGGAGCTCTTGGCCATGTAATTTCGGATATGGATACGAAGAAGCCTATTGAAATCCATGAAGGCACGATTGTTCGCTCCCACGTAACTTCTATAGAAAAAGGAAGCCAGGGAATTCCCGGTGAGAAAAAAGCGAAGTTTTCGTTGCGCGATGACCGTTTAGGCACTATAACGAAAAATACGCCTTTCGGAATTTTTGGTGAATTGGATGGGGATATGGAGAATGAAACGTATCCTAAAGGTGTCCCTGTCGGATTTGCAGAAGAAGTCGAAGAAGGACCTGCGCAGATTATGACTGTGTTAGATGGTGAAGAAATGCAGACCTTTGATGTGGAAATCGTCAGTAACATGCCGAAAAAATCCGCAGTAACAAAAGGGATGATTGTCAAAATCACAGACCCTGAACTTCTCGATAAAACAGGCGGGATTGTCCAGGGAATGAGTGGAAGCCCGATTATTCAAAATGGAAAAATCATTGGTGCAGTCACCCATGTGTTTGTCAATGACCCAACCAGTGGGTATGGTGTACACATTGAGTGGATGCTACAAGAAGCCGGAATAGAATTATACGAAGATCATGCCAATAAGCAAAAAGCAAGTTAGAAGAGCCTACCTAAGGCTCTTCTTTTTTATACCTTTCAATAATTTATATTCGACAAAATTCGACAAAAGATGATTAGGGATGTCGAATATATGCGAATTCGTGAGTATTTTAAAGCATTTTCAAGATAATCTCAAATATTGAAATTTTTTTGTTATAATAAAAGAGGGTTAAATTCCTGGATGTCGAATATGTGTATTACGGAAAAAAGAAGGACTATTTTGTAAGGAGGAAAATAAATGGAAAAGATTCGAGTCTGTCTTGCTGATGATAACCGTGAGCTTGTAAAGCTACTTGAGGAATATTTTGATGATGCGTCGGATATTGATGTTGTGGGCACGTCCTATAACGGAAAAGATTGTCTTCAAATGGTTGAGGAGAAGAAACCGGACGTCCTAATATTGGATATCATTATGCCTCATTTAGACGGTCTTGCTGTGTTGAATAAATTAAAAGATATGGACAAGCATCCTGAGGTTATTATGTTGACGGCTTTCGGTCAGGAAGAAGTCACGAAGAAAGCGGTGGAACTTGGAGCAGCTTATTTCATGATGAAACCATTCGACCTTGACCATCTTGGCGAGCAGGTTCGTCAAATTAAACACGCCGGTGATCCGATTAATCGTGCACTGGGGAACAGTTACACCTCAACCAAATCGAAAAAGCCTGATCTTGATACAAGTATTACTCACATTATTCATGAAGTGGGAGTACCTGCACACATTAAAGGGTATCAGTATTTAAGGGAAGCCATAACAATGGTCTACCATGATCTTGAACTTCTAGGTTCCATTACAAAAGTCCTTTATCCCGACATTGCAACGAAATATAACACAACAGCATCCCGTGTGGAACGTGCCATCCGGCATGCCATTGAAGTAGCCTGGAATAGAGGAAATATCGATGCGATTTCTTCTCTCTTCGGTTATACAATCTCCAATACAAAAGCAAAACCGACAAACAGCGAATTCATCGCCATGGTGGCGGACCGCCTTCGTTTGGAACATAAAGCGAGTTAAACGAAAAAGCACGAGAGATGTAAAAACATCTTTCGTGCTTTTATTTTTGTGTTTTCATCAATTTAGTGATCTCTTGGGCAAGAGTAACATCTTCATATATACCTGCATCAATGTCGTCAATATGGTTATCCAAGAAATTGAAAAGCTCTTCCTCTAATAAAAATATGCCGTCTCTATTGATTAGCCGGTAACTGAAAGGAAGGTCCAGGTATTGAATAATGACAAAGGTGTGTCCTTGATCTTCATATGTACATAGTATGGATAATTCGCTATTTTCGGGATAATACCTGCATCCCCCAAAACCATCCCTTGTTAAAACCATAGAACCACCCTTCCTCTTATCATCCATCATATCTAAAAATACCAAAAGATGTAACAAATTTGTAGAATAAATGTAAAAATTCCCATGTTTCCGTCAAATTTCGTCGTTCAACTGATTTTTTTCTAAAAATTATTCAATTTTGCTCCCCTTTTGTGATACAATTCTTAATTATTAATTACTTTCGTTCTCTAATGGGGTGTTGTATCAATGAAAGTCGTAAAATTCGGAGGCAGTTCTCTTGCAGATGCCGGGCAGATTAAAAAAGTAAAGAATATTATTGATTTGGATGATGATCGCCGTGTGGTTGTGGTGTCAGCACCGGGAAAACGTCATAGTGAAGATGAAAAAGTGACGGACCTCCTCATTGCATTAGGTACATCCATACAGATGGACCAGATGGATGAGGCCGTCTATAAAAAAATCATTGATCGTTTTCAATCGATGACAGAGGAGTTGAATCTCTCCTTTCATGTAGCAGAACAAGTGAAGGATAAAATTGATGAGGCCATTAAGTTGGTGAAAGATGGTTCTGTGCATGCACTTGATGCTTTAAAAGCTTGTGGAGAGGATGGTTCCGCTCATATTGTAAGTGCTTATTTGCAAAAGATGGGTACGGATGCATCGTATGTGAACCCCAAAGAGGCGGGGATTCTCGTCCGGGACCAACCTGGCGGGGCGTTGGTGTTAGAAGAAAGCTTTGAAAAATTGTATAGCTTAAGGCATCGAAACGAAATCTTAGTCATTCCTGGATTTTTTGGGTTTACACCTGAAGGAGAATTGGTAACATTCTCACGCGGAGGATCAGATATTACCGGTTCCATTGTTGCAGCAGGGTTAAAAGCAGATCTGTATGAAAACTTTACGGATGTTGATTCGGTCTATTGCGTCAATCCGATGTTCGTAGATCAACCAAAAGAGCTGACTTCATTGACTTACAGAGAAATGCGTGAGCTTTCCTATGCAGGCTTCTCCATCTTTCATGATGAAGCTCTGATTCCTGCATTTAAAGAAAAGATTCCTGTCTGCATAAAAAACACAAATAATCCTGCGGCTCCTGGAACGATGATTGTGGCTGATCTACCTGAAAGAGAAAGTCATGTGGTAGGTATAGCAAGTGATGATGGTTTTTTGAACTTATATGTGAGTAAATACTTAATGAACCGTGAGATCGGATTTGGTCGCAGACTGCTTCAGATTTTAGAAGATGAAGAAGTATCTTTTGAACACGCGCCTTCCGGAATCGATGACATGTCCGTCGTCATTCGTGAACATCAGCTCCCTCCTGAAAAAGAGGAGAAAGTCGTGAGGCGGATAAAAGATGAATTGGAAGTAGATACGGTCTTGATAGAAAGGGAAATGGCGATGATTATGATTGTAGGGGAAGGGATGAACCAAACGATTGGTATCGCCAGCCGGGCAGCCGTAGCTTTCCGCGAAGCAGAGGTTAACATTGAAATGATTAACCAAGGATCTTCGGAAGTTTCGATGATGTTCGGGGTCAAGTCCGAAAGCTTAGGCAAAGCTGTCCAGTCGTTGTATCGAACGTTTTTTGAATAGGTAGCTTAACTTTTATTGGTGAGGGAAGTTATTATAGAATATGGCAGGGTTTTTAAAGACTTGATTTTGATTCTTTGGTGAGTAGATGGGGGCTGCAGGGAATAGCTCGCTTTCCGCAGGAGCGACCGCCGCTGACGCTCAACACAGGGAACGAAACCAAAAACATCCCGAAACTGAGTCTTCAAGTATAAAGAGCGTTTGCTCAATAAGAAAGAAAAACGAAGCAGTGATATTCACTGCTTCGTTTTTTTCTGTTGGGCCAATACTTTATTTAATTGTTCTAATGTGTGAACGTCATAGTCAATCGTTTTTGAAAGCAAGTACCGAAATAACTCGGCTGTCATAATAGCATCATTCAATGCGTGGTGACGTTCCCTTTTTTCAATACCTACATATTTTAGCAAAGGATCAAGCTGGTGCCTGACATTCGGCAGGAGCCATTGCGCCATAAGCTGGGAGTCGATCACGTGTGGCTCATAATCAGGAAGCTTCCATCTTCTCAGCATGGCCTTTAAAAACCGCATATCAAATTTTGCAGGGTGGGCTACAAGAACGGATCCTTCACTGAACTGCATGAAGTTTTGGAAACCCTCAATAAAAGGACTGGCATTATCGAGACGATCGCGGGATAACCCTGTTAACCGCAGCGTTTGTTTGTTAACAGGACGAATGGGGCGGATCACCTGATGAAACTTCTCCATTCGGCAAGCGTGAAGTCCCTGTAGCCTGATGGCACCTATGGAGATGATCTCATGCCCAATTTCTGGTAGGAAACCGGTTGTCTCAAGGTCAAAGATGGTATAGTCCATGTCCTTTAATGACTTCTCGTGAAAGCTTCCTTTCTTATTGAAAACGGTCAGCTGCTTTTCTAATTCATGGTAGGTGTGCCATTTCAAATAAGGTTTTATCTTGAAATAGTACATAGGTTTCTCAAAAAGCAGATACTTGATGATTTGTAAGTCAACTGGAAGCATCATACCACCCGATTTCGGTTATAGCTCAATTCCAGCACCTGCTGCAGGCGCTTAGCGATAATGAGCGCTTCTCTGAGTGATCGACGTTCTTCTTTTTTCATTGGCCCGAGTTTTAAATCATTGCTCAATGGTTCTTCGTCGTCCAGCTGTTGGAGATTAGCCTTTAACCGGAACAACATGAGCCGGTGCAAAGCTGTTTTTGCATTTTCCACATCCCGGGGGTGGAAACGCTCTTGTTCGGCTAATGCTTCTAACCGATTGACGGTATTAATCTCTTCAATTCCATATTTCATACTGTAGATACGGATCGCATTGACGATTTGCATAATCGCTGATTTCTTCAAGTTGAGCGTCCGTTTCTTACCAATCCCTGAAATTCTTCCGAATGGTTGGACAGGGACCCGGAAACGAAGTGTATCTTTCATAAGTAACTGATGAAGATTTAAGGATTTCTGAACACGTTTGGTTACATATTTCTTTAAATCATACGCAAGGGAATAATCACCTGTGATCGGACGAAAGTCCATAAAAATAGTGAAATCCCGGATTTCTTCTGCATCCATCTTATTGATCCACTGGTCGATACTCCCGTGCCAATCACTCATTTGCTGACGCCATTTGGGTTCCTTAGCCATAATTCCGCCTGTGCAGTAAGGAAAACCGCATTCATTCAACATATCGTTAATTTTATTAGTGAAGATTTCAAAGTATTTTTCTATTTTCGCTTTATGCTTACTGTTCTCATAGTCAGCAAGAATGATGGCGTTGTCCTGGTCAGTAGAAAATGCCTGTTCTTTACGTCCTTCGCTGCCCATAACCAGGAAACAATAATTCACAGGTGGTGCTCCATACCCTTCGCGAATCATTTCATCTTCTGCAATCTGCACCACTTGTTTGTGAATACGATCATTATAGTTGGTCATCAATTCTGCAATGTCATAAGCGAACATGTGATCTTTAATCAAGCTCGCCACGAATTTTTGGAACCTTTCATTGTGAATCGGTGACAACGGTTTAATTTCTTCAATAGAAATCGCATTTGAAATTTTATAAGTGAGGTCGAAGTACACGGAATTTTTAATAGTGAAAAACGAGGACTGCCTCAAAATTCCAACGACCTTGTCCTTATGAAGAACTGGAATGATTTCAGTAGGGTGGTGTTTCAAATAACTTAAAGCATCATAGATGAATTCCTGCTCATTAATCTCATAGGCTTCTTCAGACATATAAGCTTTGACTGGGTTTTTGTGATCGTTCTCAAAGTAAGCTTTTAGTATTTCACCATATCCAATCATACCAAGCAACGATTGCTGATCATCGCTCACAATCAGAGCTTCAATCTTTTGCTGTTGTAACATGCGGGCAGCTTTTTCGATTGAGGCTTCCGGGTGGATGAACGTAGGTGGTTCCATATAAGCGTCTGCACGTTTTTTGTAAAGTTCACGATCATCCTGCTCATCTGTTGTAGAGCTTTTATATTTTACTTCATCATATAAGCTTTTCATCAGATGACTGATGCCATCCATCACCACTTTCGAAAAGTGGTTGTTGTTGGACATCACTTTCAAGAAGGATTCGCGTTCAAAGCAAATGGTCTTGATTGGTTCTAACGCTTGAACAGAAAAACGCATTTCTCCACTTGTGAGTAGGATCATGACACCTACCAGGTCTCCCGGGTAATAGAACCTCACCGATAATTGTCGACCGTTCGACCGGTGCATGATGTTCTTAGCAAGTCCAGAGACCATGAAGTGAATATCAATCGTGTCATCTTCCTGATCTTCATGGATGATGAATTCATTCTTTGAAAATTCCCTGACCATGGCTTTACCAAAAACTTCATCAAACTCTTCCTCAGAAAGCAAATCGAATGGATATTGCTTTCTAAACATTTCAAACTCTGTCACAGAGCAAAACTCCTTCATCACAGTTGTTGTATTTCACGACGGTCTAATCCTTTTGTTTGAATCGACCTTTGGTCAAGTTTCGCTTTCTGTCCCTGTGGAGGATGAAGCCACCAATGAAGGCCAAACCTCCAACGACAAATAGAATCCCTGCAAGTCCTTGAATGGCGATGTGAAAAAAGATGGGGTGAAATTCCCCGAAAAGAGCATCGCGAATCAATTTTATTCCATAAACGGCGAGGACACCTGGGGTAACTAATAAAAGTAAAGCAATTAATCGCATGTTCGTAACTCCTTTATTTCAATCCATGAATAAGTATATCAAATGGAACGGCACGTTGGAACTATAGACACACTTGCTAAAACATGCAGAATAGGATACGATGAAGTTACGCAAAAATTTGCAGGGTGTGGTGAAATGAAACGTGTGTTGATTGTCGGAGCGGGGAAAGGCGGAACCGCCCTGTTGAAATTGTTAAAGAAAATGGACCGTATGTTAGTGGTTGCGGTAACAGACATCGACCCGGAAGCACCAGGGATCGCGCTTGCTGAGAGTTACGGAATTGCTACAGACCGCCGTTGGCAGGATTGGATACATAAAGAAATTGATATTGTGATCGAAGCTACAGGGGAAGAGCGCGTGTTCAATGAGATCCGGGAAACCAGAAAGCGTTCGACGGTCGTGATTCCAGGTTCAGTGGCTTATGTAACTGCAGAATTGTTGGAAGAAAAAGAAACGCTTGTGCAAAAATTGAAGCAGCAGACAGAAAACCAGCATTTGATCTTGAACAGCATTCACGACGGTATGATTGTTATTGATGAAAAAGGCGAAATCTCGTTCATCAATCGTAGTGCAGAGCGCATTGTAGATATGGGGCGTTCATCCATGATTGGAGAACCCATAAATGAAATCATACCGGATTCGAGGCTTCCCCAAGTGCTTGCTTCCCGGGAGGAAGAAGTGAACCAGAAGCTTGCCTTAGGCAATGGGAAGAAAGTAGTAACCACTCGTATTCCGCTGATTGGACAGGATCAGAAAGTGATTGGGGCGTTTGCCGTTTTCAAAGATATTACGGAAGTGGTCAACCTTGCTGAGGAAATCACAGACCTAAAAGAAGTGAAAACGATGCTCGAAGCCATCATTTATTCTTCAGACGAGGCGATTTCTGTTGTCGATGAAAATGGAAGCGGTTTAATGATAAACCCTGCTTATACAAGGATTACCGGACTTTCAGAAGAAGAAATCGTTGGGAAGCCGGCAACGGTCGACATATCTGAAGGCGAAAGTATGCATATGAAAGTCCTTCGTACCAGAAGGCCTGTCCGAGGGGTGCGGATGAAGGTTGGCCCCTCAAAAAAAGACGTCCTCGTTAATGTGGCCCCTGTCATTGTTGATGGGAAGTTGAAGGGTAGTGTCGGCGTTCTTCATGACGTCTCCGAAATTCAGGCGTTGACGAGCGAACTCAAAAGAGCCAGACAAATCATTCGCAGTTTGGAAGCCAAGTACACATTTGATGATATTATTGGTGATTCTCAGGAAATGACCTTGGCTCTTGAACAAGCGAAAGTTGGTGCGCGTACACCTGCTTCTGTATTGTTGAGAGGAGAGTCCGGGACAGGGAAAGAACTTTTCGCCCATGCGATTCATAACGAGAGCAAGCGGCGCCATAATAAGTTTATCCGAGTCAATTGTGCGGCCATAGCTGAATCCTTACTGGAAAGTGAACTATTTGGCTACGAAGATGGTGCTTTTTCAGGTGCAAAACGCGGTGGTAAAAAAGGTCTGTTCGAAGAAGCGAACCATGGGAGTATTTTCCTTGATGAAATTGGTGAATTGACATTGCCGATGCAGGCGAAATTGCTGAGGGTTCTCCAAGAGAATGAAATGATCCGTGTCGGAGGTACAAAGCCTGTTCATGTAGATGTCCGTGTAATTGCTGCAACGAATGTCAACTTGGAAAAAGCAATTATGAACAAGAACTTCCGAGAAGATCTGTACTATCGCCTGAACCGGCTCCCGATATACATTCCACCCCTTCGTGAAAGGATCGAAGATGTCAAACTTCTGACTTACCATTTGATCCAAAAATTGAATGAAGATTATGGAAGGCATGTAACCTCAATTGATGAGGAAGCTTTTCGTTTGTTGAAAGAATATGATTGGCCTGGAAATGTCAGAGAGCTGGAAAACATTATCGGCCGGGCCATGATTTATATGGAAAATATGGAAGATACCATCAAGGTAGAGCACCTTCCTCGACTGAAAAAAGCCTCAACTGAATCAGCAAGACAAAAGGAAGAGGCTCCTTGGCTGGGAGAGACCTTACAGCAGGCCGTTGATGAATATGAAAAAAGTTTGCTTGCTGATGCTTACCGCTCTCATGATTTTAATAAAACAAAGACAGCCAAGGCTTTAGGGATATCGATTCGAAACTTATATTACAAATTAGAAAAATATAATTTAGACAAAAACAGCATGCAGAATTTTTCATAATGCAATCTTTTGCAAGGTGAAAATCTTCAAGACTAACCTGTTTTAATGGGTAGTGGAGTTGGCATGAATATTGCATGTTTATGAAGAGGGGAAGAGGTGACGCATGAAAAAGTTAGATGAGTTAGTCGATCAAATAGACCGCCGTTCACCTAAAACGGTCGCTGTTGCTCAAGCAGCAGATGATGAAGTATTGAAGGCAGTAAAAATGGCCCGGGCTTCCAACCTTGCTGATTTCTTTCTTGTAGGAGATCAAATGGAGATTGAAAACAAATCAAAAGCTGTGGGGTTGGATTTATCTCAGGAGGGCATTGAAGTGATTCATGCCAGTGAAAGGGATAGTGCAGGAGTTGCTGTGAAAGCTGTCCATTCCGGTGAAGCTCATGTGGTCATGAAAGGCCATATTGATACAAAATCTTTGTTGAAAGCGGTCCTGGATAAAGAGTACGGACTCAGGAAAGGTTCGGTGCTGTCTCACGTTGCATTATTTGAAATTCCTGGCAGGGATAAACTGATCTACCTTACAGATGCTGCGATGAATATCGCTCCTAATTTGGAGGAGAAAGTCCAAATCATCAATAATGCCGTAGAGGTAGCTACTCGTGCAGGGTGGGAAAACCCGAAAGTAGCCCCATTAGCAGCTGTAGAGGTAGTGAATCCTTCCATGATAGCTACTCAAGATGCTGCGATGCTTACTCAAATGAACAGGCGTGGGCAGCTGAAGGGCTGTATCGTAGATGGTCCCCTTGCCTTTGACAATGCCATCGATCCAAAAGCAGCAGAACAAAAAGGAATCGTATCCGAAGTAGCGGGGCAGGCGGATATTCTCGTCGTGCCATCCATTGAAGTGGCTAATGCCTTGTACAAATCATTTATATATTTCGCCAAAGGAAAAGTGGCGGGCGTCATCAGCGGGGCTAAAGCTCCGATCGTATTGACGTCTAGGGCAGATGATGCTCAAAGTAAAATTTATTCACTGGCCTTAGCTCTACAAGCCAGTCAACAATAGGAGGAAACATAATGAAAATTTTCAGCTATATGCAAGAGTACGATTACGAGCAATTGTTATTTTGTCAAGATGAACAATCCGGTTTGAAAGCAATCATTGCCATTCATGATACAACACTAGGGCCGGCTCTCGGAGGCACACGTATGTGGACATATGCTTCTGAAGATGATGCCGTGGAAGATGCTCTGCGTCTGGCAAAAGGGATGACGTACAAAAATGCTGCAGCGGGACTTAATCTTGGCGGAGGGAAAACCGTCATTATCGGAGACCCTAAAACAGAGAAAAATGAAGAAATGTTCCGTGCATTCGGTCGCTATATTCAAGGCTTGAATGGTCGTTATATTACTGCAGAGGATGTAGGAACAACTGTCCAGGATATGGACTTGATTCATGAAGAAACGGATTATGTGACAGGGATCTCTCCAGCATTCGGCTCTTCCGGAAACCCATCTCCAGTGACTGCTTACGGAGTGTATCGTGGGATGAAAGCAGCAGCAAAAGAAGGATTCGGCACAGATTCATTGGAAGGAAAAACAGTAGCCGTCCAAGGTGTCGGAAATGTCGCCTTCACTCTTTGCCGTCACCTTCATGAAGAAGGAGCCAACCTTATTGTTACAGATATCAATAAGGAAGCCGTTCAGCGTGCAGTAGAAGAATTTGGAGCAAAAGCGGTTGATCCGGACGATATTTACAGTGTGGATTGCGACATTTACGCTCCTTGTGCTCTTGGAGCGACAATTAATGATGAAACGATTCCTCAACTTAAAGCGAAAGTCGTGGCTGGTGCAGCGAATAACCAATTAAAAGAAACCAAGCATGGCGATATTCTGCATGAAAAAGGCATCGTTTATACACCGGATTATGTCATTAACGCTGGAGGCGTCATCAACGTAGCTGATGAGCTGCACGGGTATAATAAAGATCGTGCGATGAAGCGAGTAGAAACGATCTATGACAACGTATCACGCGTATTTGAAATTTCACGTCGGGATAACATTCCAACATATGCAGCCGCAGACCGTATGGCAGAAGAGCGAATTGAACGTATGCGCAGGTCCCGCAGTCAATTCCTTCAAAATGGTCAACACATCTTAAGCAGAAGACAGAACGGTTAACGGGGGTTTAGGAATTGCAAACACATCGTATTCTGGTCATTAATCCAGGTTCCACATCTACAAAGATTGGAGTCTTTGATGATCAGGAAGTCGTTTTTGAAAAAACCATCCGTCATACGACGGATGAGGTCAGCTCATATAAGCGCGTCATTGATCAATATGATTTCCGTAAACAGGTCATTCTTGAAGAGCTTGACCGCGAAGGCATTAACATCAGCAAATTGAGTGCCGTTTGCGGAAGAGGAGGATTGCTGCGTCCCATCGAAGGTGGGACGTATGAGGTCAATGAGGCGATGCTTGAGGATTTGAAAAATGGATACAATGGAGAACATGCGTCGAATCTTGGAGGGATCATCGCCAATGAAATTGCTCAGGGGTTGAATATTGGAGCTTATATTGTCGATCCGGTTGTGGTGGATGAACTCCATGAATTGGCTCGTGTTTCCGGTGTTCCTGAAATACCAAGAAAAAGTATATTCCATGCCCTTAATCAGAAAGCTGTGGCGCGAAGAGCGGCAGCTGACCTTAGTCTCTCTTACAAAGATGCCCGCTTAATCGTCACTCATATGGGCGGAGGGATCACTGTCGGTGCGCACGTTGGCGGCCGAGTGATTGACGTCAACAATGGATTGCACGGAGATGGCCCTTTTTCTCCAGAGAGGGCAGGGACCGTTCCTGCAGGTGACCTCGTTTCCTTATGCTTCTCCGGCCAGTATTACCGAGATGAAGTGATGAAGAAATTGGTCGGGCAAGGAGGCCTTATGGCTTACCTGGGTACAAATGATGCCCGTGATGTCGAAGAGATGGTAGCAAAAGGTGACCGAAAAGCGAAAGTTGTCTTTGATGCCATGGCTTACCAAATTGCCAAAGAAATTGGAAGTATGAGTGCCGTTATGGAAGGCAGAGTGGATGCCATTGCGCTCACTGGCGGACTAGCGTACGGAAAAGCGTTCGTTGAAGAAATTTCCAAACGTGTGCATTGGATTGCAGATGTCCTCGTCTATCCTGGTGAAAATGAGCTGGAAGCATTGAATGAGGGGACGCTACGTGTCCTGAATAAAGAAGAGGTTCCAAAACAATATCCTAACTTTCAAGAATAGGAAGGAGAGTCCAAGGTGGCACAAGAATACGATTTGGTCATTCTCGGAGGTGGCACTGGCGGTTATGTCGCTGCCATCCGAGCTTCAAAATTAGGCCTCAAAACAGCGATTGTAGAAAAAAGAGAACTTGGTGGGACATGCTTACATAGAGGGTGCATCCCTTCTAAAGCATTGCTTCGAAGTGCGGAAGTATTTAAACAGACTAAAGAAGCGGATCAATATGGGGTGTCAACAGAAAACCCAACCTTGAATTTCACGAGAGTCCAAGAACGGAAACAATCGATTGTAGACACACTACATAAAGGTGTTCAAGGATTGATGAAAAAAGGGAAAATCGATGTCTTCGAAGGTTTTGGACGAATTTTAGGCCCTTCCATCTTTTCACCGACAGCAGGGACGATTTCTGTGGAGATGAACAACGGGGAAGAAAATGAAATGTTGATTCCTAAAAATGTGTTAGTGGCGACAGGTTCTCGTCCTAAATCTCTGCCGGGGCTTGAAATCGATGGTGAAGTTGTCATGAGTTCTGATGAAGCTCTTCATATGGAAGAACTTCCTGAATCCATCATTATCGTCGGTGGGGGTGTCATTGGAATTGAATGGGCATCCATGCTGGCGGATTTTGGTGTGCAAGTGACGGTACTCGAATACCTGCCGCACATTCTCCCTACCGAGGACGAAGATATTTCCAGGGAAATGTTGAAGCAGATGAAAAAGAAGGGCATCGATATCGTTACGAGCGCCAAGGTTCTTCCGGATACAATCGAGAAAGATAATGGTGTGAAAGTAAATGCGGAAGTTGACGGAAAAACGGTTACTTATGAAGCTGAACGCATGCTGGTTTCTGTCGGTCGATCAGCCAACGTCGATAATATCGGTCTTGAAAACACGGATATCCAAGTGGAAAACGGGGTAATCAAGACGAATGATGTCTATCAGACGAAAGAGAGCCACATTTACGCCATTGGTGATGTTATCGGTGGTATGCAGCTGGCCCACGTGGCTTCTCATGAAGGCATGATTGCCGTTGAGCATATGGCTGATCAACACCCACATCCGATGAAACAGGATCAAGTGCCATCCTGTATCTACTCCAACCCTGAAGTTTCAAGTGTTGGCTTGACAGAAAAAGCGGCGAAAGAAAAAGGATTTGATGTGAAAATAGGCAAGTTCCCATTCCAAGCGATCGGAAAAGCTCTCGTTCACGGAGAAACGGATGGCTTTGTGAAAATCGTAGCTGACAAAGAAACGGACGATCTGTTGGGCGTGCACATGATCGGACCTCATGTCACGGACATGATTTCGGAAGCGGCTTTGGCTCAAGTTCTTGATGCGACACCATGGGAAATCGCTGAAACGATCCACCCACACCCAACGCTCTCTGAAGCAATCGGGGAAGCGGCTATGGCCGTCGACGGCAACCAAATCCATGGATAAATATGAAGGAGGGATCCTCATGGCTGAAAATCGCCATAAAGCTCTAGGTTTAAGTGATGATCAAGTGTTGGACATGTTTCGCACGATGTTATTAGCAAGAAGAATCGATGAACGTATGTGGTTATTGAACCGCGCAGGTAAAATTCCATTCGTCATTTCCTGTCAAGGTCAGGAAGCTGCTCAAGTAGGGGCTTCCTATGCTCTTGATCGTGAAAAAGACTATGCTCTGCCTTACTACCGTGATATGGGTGTCGTTCTTTCATTCGGTATGACTGCTCAGGATTTAATGCTTTCCGGCTTTGCAAAAGCAGAAGATCCAAACTCGGGTGGACGTCAGATGCCAGGTCACTTTGGTCAAAAGAAAAACCGGATTGTTACCGGATCATCACCGGTTACTACACAAGTGCCACACGCTGTAGGTATCGCTCTTGCAGGGAAGATGGAGAAAAAAGACTTCGTTTCTCTCGTAACTTTCGGTGAGGGATCTTCCAACCAGGGGGATTTCCACGAAGGTGCGAACTTTGCGGGTGTACACAAGCTTCCTGTTATCTTTATGGTTGAAAATAATAAATATGCCATTTCTGTTCCTGTATCGAAGCAGTTGGCCTGTGAAAAAGTTTCTGATCGCGCCATCGGTTATGGCATGCCTGGTTTCACAGTGGACGGCAATGATCCACTAGCTGTATATGAAGCAGTGAAAGCAGCAGCCGATCGTGGCCGTAATGGAGAAGGACCGACATTAATTGAGACTGTGTCCTACCGTCTTACTCCACATTCCAGTGACGATGATGACCGTACTTACCGTGAACGGGAAGAAGTGGATGAAGCAAAGAAAAAAGATTCGATCGTCACTTTTGCCCAGTACTTGCGTGATACAGGTGTACTGACGGATGAGAAAGAACAGGAAATGAATGACGAAATCAGTGAAATCGTCAATGAAGCGACTGACTATGCCGAGAATGCGGCTTATGCGGAAGCGGAATCTGCAATGAAATATGTGTACGAAGAGTAAGGAGGGGGAGCAATAATGGCAGTTATATCTTATATTCAAGCCGTCACTCAAGCTTTGAAAGAAGAAATGAAGCGGGATGAAAAAGTGTTCGTCCTTGGTGAAGATGTTGGAAAACGTGGAGGCGTATTCCGCGCGACTGATGGTCTTTATGATGAATTTGGTGAAGACAGAGTTCTGGACACACCACTAGCTGAATCGGCAATCGCCGGAGTTGGAATTGGTGCAGCGATGTACGGCATGCGTCCAGTAGCTGAAATGCAGTTCGCTGACTTTATCATGCCGGCAGTCAACCAGATTATTTCTGAAGCCGCTAAAATCCGGTACCGTTCCAATAACGACTGGAGTGCGCCAATAACAATTCGCGCCCCTTATGGCGGCGGTGTACACGGAGCTCTTTACCATTCCCAATCCGTTGAAGCTGTTTTCGCGAATCAGCCTGGATTGAAAATTGTGATGCCGTCGACTCCTTATGATGTCAAAGGTTTGTTAAAAGCCTCCATCCGTGACAATGACCCGGTCCTTTTCTTTGAACATAAACGTGCCTACCGTCTAATCAAAGGGGAAGTGCCTGATGAGGATTATACGCTACCGATTGGTAAGGCAGATGTAAAGCGAGAAGGTTCCGACATTACGGTTATTACGTACGGTTTGTGTGTCCACTTTGCACTACAAGCAGCAGAGAAGTTGGCTGAAGAAGGCATTGATGCACATATCCTCGACTTGCGTACCGTGTATCCTTTAGATAAAGAAGGTATTATTGAAGCAGCATCCAAAACGGGTAAAGTCCTTCTTGTAACGGAGGACAATAAAGAAGGTGGAATCATCTCAGAAGTGTCCGCAATCATCAGTGAGAATTGCTTGTTTGATCTGGATGCTCCTGTTCAGCGTCTGGCTGGTCCAGATGTCCCTTCCATGCCTTATGCTCCGACGATGGAGAAGTATTTCATGATGAATCCAGATAAAGTTGAAAAAGCGATGAGAGATCTCGCGGAATTTTAATTGAAGGAGGAGATTCCCTGTGGGTTTAGAAAAAATCAACATGCCTCAGCTTGGAGAAAGTGTCACAGAAGGAACGATCAGCACATGGCTTGTTCAGCCTGGAGATCAGGTAAATAAGTATGATCCCATTGCAGAAGTCATGACAGATAAAGTAAACGCAGAAGTCCCATCTTCTTTTTCCGGCGTGATTAAAGAGCTCGTCGCATCTGAAGGAGATACCATTGAAGTCGGTGAACTCATGTGCTACATCGAAGTGGAAGGTGCAGGATCTGCGGAAGAACCTTCATCAGAAGAAAATAAACAAGCTCCTGCACAGGAAACTCCCGTCGCTGAAGAAGAACCATCAAAAGCTTCCAAGAAACCTGAGAAGAAACAGGACAAAGGAAGTAAAAAGCGGTATTCTCCAGCTGTCATGACGCTTGCGCAGGAACATGACATTGATTTGAATCAAGTCGATGGATCCGGTAAAGGTGGACGAATTACGCGCAAAGATATTGAGAAAATTGTTGCGAGCGGAGAGATTCCTAAAGCAGGGGAAGCAAAAGCAGAAGCTCCCGCTGAGCAGCCTGCGCAAGCTGAGCAGAAAGCTGCTCCATCACCAGCTCCTTCATCACAGACGCCGGATGTACAAGCGGGGGAAGGCGACATCGAAATTCCTGTGACAGGTGTAAGAAAAGCTATTGCAGCAAACATGGTGAAGTCGAAGACCGAAATTCCACATGCCTGGATGATGGTCGAGGTAGATGTTACGAATTTAGTTGAACTTCGCAATGCAAAGAAAAACCAGTTCAAACAGCAGGAAGGCTTCAGTCTGACGTATTTCGCTTTCTTTGTAAAAGCTGTCGCTCAAGCATTGAAGGAATACCCGCAGTTGAACAGTATGTGGGCCGGAGACAAGATCATCCAGCGCAAAGCCATCAACTTGAATATTGCTGTGGCTAAAGATGACCAATTGTTTGTTCCTGTCATCAAAGATGCAGATGAAAAGAGCATCAAAGGAATCGCAAAAGACATTACAGACCTTGCCAACAAAGCCCGTCAAGGCAAGCTTACATCGAAAGATATGGAAGGCGGTACCTTCACTGTCAATAACACAGGCTCTTTCGGTTCGGTACAATCCATGGGTGTGATCAACCACCCTCAGGCCGCTATTTTGCAAGTGGAATCCATTGTGAAAAAGCCGGTTTACCAGAATGGCATGTTCGGAGCGCGTGACATGGTCAATCTATGTCTATCCTTGGATCATCGGGTTCTTGATGGTCTCGTAGCCGGCAACTTCCTGGCCCGTGTGAAAGAGATCTTAGAGAAAATGTCAGAAGACAACACATCTGTATACTAATGCAATCAAGCTGTCCACCAACCATGGAGGACAGCTTTTTTATCATCCTATTCCACCAGTGCAAGGCATTTTTCTCACATATCAAAGCTTTTATAGAAGGTATATGTGAGGGGAACTGCTCTTATGGATTGAGGGTTTTTGCGTTTTCACCAACTCTATATGGTAAGGGGCGTTTGGGAAGGAAGAAACCCAGCAGGAAAACAATCTCTTTCCAAATGTCCCTAAGCTTTTTCAAGTATCTAGAAATCATAGACAATTCAATTGAAAGATGTCAGATATCTTGGTAAAATGTTCTTAGCATTTCTATAAAGGGGCCATGTCAAATGGATTTTAATATTTTTATGAACGATGTTGTTTCAAAAGCACGTGAAGAAATTACCCAAGCGGGATATACGGAACTGACGACATCTGAGGAAGTCGATCAGGCACTAAATAAAGAAGGTACAACCCTTGTAATGATCAACTCCGTATGTGGATGTGCAGGCGGTATTGCCCGTCCAGCTGCTGCACATGCGATTCATTACGATAAGCGTCCGGATCAGCTTGTTACTGTTTTTGCCGGGCAGGATCGTGAAGCTACGGATCGCGCCCGCGAATACTTTGAAGGCTACCCGCCATCCTCTCCATCTTTTGCTCTTTTGAAGGATGGTAAAATTCAGACAATGGTCGAGCGTCACGACATTGAAGGCTTTGAACCTATGGAAGTTATCGGGAAGCTTCAGCGCAGTTTTGAAGAGTATTGCAAAGAAGTATAAGAATACAATAAGTGTAGGATCTTTGTTTAAAAAGCAAAGATCCTTTTTTACGTAAAATCTTTAGCTTACATAATCGGACGCTTAATCCTCTCAGGTCAGCGTATCCAGAAAGAACGGAGGTGAACACAGGATTGAAAATAGGATATCGGACCATTAAAACGGCATTGGGCACACCATTTGCCATATGGATTGCTCAGATGCTGCAGCTCGAGAATTTCGCATCAGCAGGGATTTTGACCATACTCTGTATCCAAATTACAAGAAAACGGTCCTTTTTAAGTGCGTGGCACCGCTTTTCTGCTTGTTTATTAGCGATGGGGTTTTCATTCGCTTTTTTTGAGCTGTTGGGATACAATCCCATTTCCATTGGATTGATGTTGTTTGCCTTTATTCCTGCAACGGTGTGGTTTAAAATCACACCTGGAATCGTAACCAGCTCAGTCATCATCCTTCATCTATACGGTTCAGGGGATATCGGCTGGAGTATTATATGGAATGAAGTGTTGTTAATAACGGTGGGAATTGGAACCGCCCTGCTTCTCAATTTATATATGCCGAGCCTCGAGAAGAAGTTGAATCAGTATCGAAAACAGGTGGAAAGCAACTTTTCCATTATATTGAGAGAAATTGCTCAATTTTTAAGGAATGGAGATAATGATTGGTCAGGCAAGGAGCTGACAGAGACCGCCAATCTTCTGGAAAAAGCGAAGTCCCTTTCTTATCGGGATGTAGAAAATCATTTGCTGCGTTCCCACAATCATTTTTACCACTATTTTCATATGCGGACGAAACAGTTTGAACTATTGGAACGTATGCTTCCTCTCGTTTCCCGTATATCGAAATCTGATGCACATGGCATTCGCATGGCAGCGTTTTTTGACGACTTAGCCGATGCTGTTCATCCCGGTAATACAGCCCTGATCTATTTGAGAATGTTGAAAGAGATGAAAGAAGACTTCCGTGAAGACCGACTGCCGGAAACAAGGGAAGAGTTTGAAGTAAGAGCCAGTCTCTTTCATTTATTAAATGAGATAGAGGACTATTTGATCATTAAGCGTTCGTTCAAGAAGAGTGATGTATAGAGGGTACATGTGAGGGGAAACTTTTAGTAAAAGAGGATGATTGCTTTGTACAGCTTCCTTTTAATATTAAGTTTGTTAAACCCATTACTACCGCCACACACGCCGGCTGATCCGGTTATTATTGTAAATAAAGCAACCCATGAGGTTGTGCTCTATCAAGATGGAGAGGTTGTCTTTAAGGCTCCTGCGGCCATAGGGAAGACGAAGGATTTGACGCCGGAGGGCCAGTTCAATGTGAAAGTGAAAGCCAAAGATCCATATTATCGTAAAAAAAACATCCCGGGTGGTGACCCAAAGAATCCATTGGGGAGCCGGTGGATCGGGTTTGATGCACGAGGGACAGATGGAAGGATTTATGGCATTCATGGAACCAATCAGCCGGATTCCATCGGTAAATCAGTCTCTGCGGGTTGTATCCGGATGAATAATCAAGATGTCGAAGTTCTTTTTGACCTTGTTCCTGCTGAAGCGGAAGTATGGATTGTAGATCGGGATAAAAAAATGCCGGACTTATATCGCTTCTGGGAAGAAAGAAAATTACAAAAACAACTCTAGAAACTAAGAAAGCCGAAAAGATGGACGATCCATCTTTTCGGCTTTTTTCATTCAATCATTTATTATAAGAAGAAACTCGCGCCAGCCAATGCACTAGATAGAAGCATAGACAAAATCATGACATAGATCACGACTTTCATACGGCGTTCGCGTTTTGAACGTTTTTTTGTAGCCAAGGTGTGTAACCTCCTTCTCAGTCAATCCTACTGACATTCTACCTAAAAAAGAGAAATTGGACAAGGGCGTGAAATCATTTACAATAAAATTGCGAATGATAGTAATTTTTAGATAGGTAAGCGCTTCATTTCTGGTATGCTAGTAGTGTGAATGGACTGAATAAGGAGGCTTTTCTTATGAACAGATCATCAAGTGACCAACACCCTAAGCAAAAATGGGAAAAGGATGTAGAAAAAACAACGGAGCGCTTTCCTGAACGGAAAGAAGCGTTTCATACAAGCTCAGAAATTCCGGTCGAACGATTATACACGCCGGAACAGATGAATGAGGATTACATAGAGGAGATCGGCTTTCCGGGCCAATATCCTTATACGAGAGGAATACAGCCGACCATGTATCGAAGTCGCTATTGGACCATGCGTCAATATGCTGGGTTCGGGTCGGCAGAAGAAACGAACGAGAGGTTCAGGTATTTATTGAAACAAGGACAGACCGGTCTTTCAGTGGCCTTCGACCTGCCGACTCAAATCGGCTATGATTCTGATGACCCGATGGCTGATGGGGAAGTTGGGAAAGTCGGTGTAGCTATTGATTCACTAAAGGACATGGAGCAGCTGTTCGATCAAATTCCACTCGATCAAGTAAGTACATCGATGACGATCAATGCTCCAGCCAGTATCCTGCTTGCAATGTATATAGCTGTAGGAGAGAAGCAGGGAGTAGCGCCTGAAAAGCTGACAGGGACGATTCAAAACGACATCTTGAAAGAGTATATCGCTCGTGGTACGTATATCTACCCACCGAAACCTTCCATGAGGCTGATTACAGACATATTCGGTTACTGTCAGGAACATTTACCGAAATTTAACACCATAAGCATCTCCGGCTATCATATCCGGGAAGCTGGTTCCACGGCTGTGCAGGAAGTCGCCTTTACGATAGCGAACGGCATGGCTTATGTAGATGCGGCGATAGAGGCTGGGCTGGAAGTCGATCAATTTGCACCACGGCTTGCCTTCTTCTTCAATGCTCACAATCAATTTTTTGAGGAAGCGGCCAAATTCCGGGCAGCCCGCCGCATGTGGGCAAAGATTATGAAAGAACATTATGGAGCAGAAAATCCAAAAAGCTGGAAGCTCCGTTTCCATACGCAAACAGGAGGAAGTACACTCACAGCTCAGCAGCCGGACAACAATATTGTGCGTGTCACCTTACAAGCACTCGCTGCTGTTATGGGAGGAACGCAGAGCTTGCATACCAACTCACGGGATGAAGCTCTTGCCCTTCCGACAGAAGATTCCGCACGAATTGCGTTACGCACACAGCAGATCATTGCCAATGAGAGCGGGGTAGCGGACACCATCGATCCACTCGCTGGGTCTTATTTCGTTGAGTCTCTTACCGACCAGATTGAAAAAGAAGCCAATGCTTACTTAGAGCGCATCAAAGAATTCGGTGGAGCGGTCCAGGCTGTCGAAGAAGGATATATGCAGCGTGAAATTCATAAAGCGGCATATGATGCCCAAAAACGGATTGAATCGAATGAAGATATCGTCGTCGGAATGAACGAATTCAAGCTGGAAGAGGAAATACATGCAGACTTGTTACGTGTAGATGAAGCACTGGAACAAGCCCAGATCAAGAAAACACAGGAAATAAGATCTTCACGCGATCAGGAATCCGTCGAGCAATGCCTTAAAACCCTTAGGGAAGCGGCGAAAGGGTCGGAGAATGTCATGCCGCATATTGTGGCCGCAGTGAAGGTTTATGCAACAGTTGGGGAGATCGCGAATGTTTTACGAGAGGAATTTGGAGAATACACCGGAATGTAGGAAGGGATGATGAGGTTGAAACCAATACGTGTACTTATAGCGAAACCAGGGTTGGACGGACATGACAGAGGTGCTTTAATCATCGCCCAGGCACTCAGAGACCATGGCATGGAAGTTATTTATACAGGACTGCGGCAATCCGCCATTCAAATCGCAAGAGCCGCCATTCAGGAAGACGTGGACGTCGTCGGACTTTCTTCTCTTTCCGGTGCTCATAAATCATTGTTTCCAAAAGTGGTACAGGCACTGGAAGAACAAGGGGCGTCGGACATTCCCGTCATTGGAGGCGGAGTTATACCTGCAGAAGATATTCCTTTTCTTGAGGAAAAAGGAGTGAATAAAATCTTCACCAGCGGGTCCCCGACAGATGCAATCGCCATTTACATTAAGCAGCTTCTTAACAAAGAAACCATAGAGGCACCGAAGAAAATCGCCCATATTGGTATAGCTGTGGAAAGCATAGATGCAGCACTGCCTTTTTACCAGCATAACCTTCAGTTGGAACTTGAAGCTGTAGAAGTCGTGGAATCTGAGCAGGTCCGCGTCGCTTTTCTGAAAATTGGTGAAACGATGTTCGAATTGTTGGAGCCACTGAGTGACGATTCGCCTATTCAATCGTTTTTAACGAAAAAAGGGGAAGGTGTCCATCATATTGCTTTGGAAGTAGACGATCTTGCAAAGCGTTTGAATCAGTATAAAGAACAAGGAGTACGTCTCATACATGAACAACCGAAACAGGGCGCACATGACAGTCAGATTGCCTTTTTGCATCCAAAAGCAGGAAATGGTGTCCTGTTTGAACTATGCCAGTATGGAGAGGAGGAGTAACTGTGGATATTTTTGATAAAATCAATGAACTATATGATAAGCGTCGCCAAGTTGAATTAGGAGGCGGAGATGAACGGATCGACAAACAGCACGATAAGGGCAAATGGACAGCCAGGGAACGCATCGAACATCTTTTGGACGAGGAATCTTTCATAGAGCTGAACCCATTCATTGAACATCGTCATGATGCTTTTGGGATGGACGGAAAGTCAGCGCCGGGTGAAGGGGTCGTGACAGGGTTTGGTAAAATTCATGGACGTGATGTGTATTTGTTCGCTCAGGACTTCACGGTGTACGGCGGAGCCTTAGGGGAAATGCATGCGAAAAAAATTGCTGCAGTCATGGACCTTGCTGCCAAAAATGGAACCCCTTTTATTGGCTTGAACGATTCTGGAGGAGCTCGTATTCAGGAAGGCGTATCTTCTTTAGACGGTTATGGACAAGTCTTTTATCGTAATTCCATTTATTCTGGCGTCATCCCACAAATATCGGTCATTATGGGTCCATGTGCCGGGGGTGCCGTTTATTCTCCAGCCATCACTGATTTCGTCATCATGGTAGAAAAGACATCGCAAATGTTTATTACCGGTCCGAAAGTCATTGAAACCGTTACTGGTGAGCAGATTTCCGCAGAAGATCTGGGAGGTGCCGGTGTTCATAATTCTTTGAGTGGGAATGCTCACTTGAAAACCCCTGATGAAGCCTCCGCTTTGGATGCCGTCCGGGATCTGGTCAGTTACCTTCCTCAGAACAATGAAGAACTGACACCAGAAGTAGAAGTTGAGCTTGATGATGACTTCAGACCTGACATCACAGATAAAATACCTTTTGATCCGATCCGCCCTTACGATGTGCGTATCGTTATCGATGAGTTTGTTGACGAGGATTCATTCTTCGAAATTCATAAGGACTTTGCAAAGAATATTGTTGTCGGATTTGCGCGTCTGCAAGGAAAGACCGTGGGAGTTGTTTGTAATCAGCCGAAGTACATGGCTGGCGGACTTGATATCGACTCAAGTGATAAAGCAGCCCGCTTCATAAGAACGTGTGATTCCTTTAATATCCCTCTCATTACATTTGAAGATGTGACTGGTTTCTTCCCTGGCATCAAACAGGAACATGGAGGGATCATCCGCCACGGTGCGAAAATTTTATATGCTTACTCCGAAGCCACTGTGCCGAAGCTGACGGTTATTACTAGAAAAGCGTACGGTGGAGCCTATGTCGCGCTGAACAGTAAATCGATCGGTGCGGACCTCGTCTATGCCTGGCCAAACGCGGAAATTGCTGTTATGGGTCCAGAAGGAGCGGCCAATATCATTTTTGCAAAAGAAATCAAAGAAAGCGATAAACCAGAAGAAACACGACAAAATAAAATCAATGAGTACAGGGAACGTTTCGCGAACCCTTACGTCGCAGCGGGGCTCGGAATGATCGATGATGTGATTGATCCAAGAGAGACGCGTTCAACGCTGATCAAAGCTCTGGATATGCTGAAAAATAAACAGGAAGACCGTCCTTATAAAAAGCATGGCAACATCCCTCTATAATTGACACAGTCCATTCGTTCCGCTAACGTACTAAGAGGAATGTGTTTACATATTGAAGGAGGCAAATATAGATGGTAGCCATTAACAAAGAACGCTTACTGAATGAATTTCTGGAATTGGTTCAAATCGATTCAGAAACAACCCAGGAAGCAGAAATCGCTAAAGTATTAAAAAAGAAATTTCAGGACTTAGGTTTGGAAGTCCTGGAAGATGATGCAGCCTCGGTTACAGGCCATGGAGCAAACAACCTTATTTGTAATCTAGAAGGATCTAAAAAGGACGCAGAACCGATTTATTTCACTTCTCACATGGATACAGTGGTACCGGGAAACGGGGTTAAACCTTCTGTTGAAGATGGTTATATCGTGACCGATGGTACGACAATCCTTGGAGCGGATGACAAAGCGGGAGTTGCTGCAATCCTTGAAGCGATCCGTTCTCTTCAAGAACAAAACGTTGAACATGGAGACCTGCAGTTCGTAATCACTGTAGGAGAAGAAAGCGGCCTTGTCGGTGCGAAGGCTCTTGATGCTTCCATGCTCAAGGCAAAATACGGATATGCCCTCGATAGTGATGGTCAAGTCGGAAATATTATCGTAGCTGCTCCTACACAGGCAAAAATTAATGCCATTGTGAAAGGGAAGACCGCTCATGCAGGAGTTGCTCCTGAAAAAGGCATCTCAGCAATCACCCTGGCTTCCCGCGCGATTGCTAAAATGCCGCTAGGACGAATCGATGACGAAACAACAGCGAACATCGGCCGCTTTGAAGGTGGTCAGAAAACGAATATTGTATGTGATCACGTCGAGGTCTTAGCTGAAGCTCGTTCCCTCAATCCTGAAAAAATGGAAGCGCAAGTAGAAAAAATGAAAAAAGCCTTCCAGGAAACAGCGGAAGAAATGGGTGGCGAAGTCGAACTTGATGTCGAAATTATGTATCCTGGCTTTAAGCAACAGGCGGGAGATCAAGTCGTAGAAGTCGCACGTTCTGCTGCGAAACGAATCGGACGTGAAAGTGAACTATTAACAAGTGGCGGCGGCAGTGATGCCAATGTCATCGCAGGACACGGCGTTCCTACGGTCAACTTGAGTGTAGGGTATGAGGAAATTCATACAACGAACGAACGTATGCCTGTCAGCGAACTTGAAAAAATTACAGAGTTCGTAACAGCGATCGTTGAAGAAGTCGCACAATAATAAGCCAGGACTCCCTGAATTTCAGGGAGTCTTTTTTATGAACTACTATTGAGGTATTACACATAAGCTCCCGATTGTGAAAGACTCAGTTTCGAGATGTTCGTGGGATTTTAGGGCTCCGGGAAAAGGTTCGTCTAGCTCCATCGTCCAGACACTCGCGTCATAAGCAGACCAGCAAAGGAATGAAAAACACATTCCGTTGCTGGTCTGCTTATGCCAGTCGTGTCTACCAGGACGATTCCGCATTTGAACACTTTCCATGGGGCGGGCGGTGAGCCTCCTCAGGCTACGCCTTCCGGGGTCTCACCTGTCCCACACATCCCATAGGAGTCTCACCGTTTCCCTC
>NZ_JAYLVQ010000077.1:0-182338 GCF_035818575.1 Halobacillus sp. HZG1 | reverse complement strand
GAGGGAAACGGTGAGACTCCTATGGGACGTGTGGGACAGGTGAGACCCCGGAAGGCGTAGCCTGAGGAGGCTCACCGCCCGCCCCATGGAAAGCGAATCGTTTCCCGGAGCCCCTAGAATTACACAAAAGTCTCGAAACTGGGTCTTCCACTAAAGGGAGCTTTTGTTTAATTGCTAGAAAGGTAGAGGGAGCTCTATTAAAAGAAGGACTTGTTCAAAGTTCCACGTTTATACTCCTTCATCTGACCATGCTTAATAGAGTAGATTGCATAGAATACAGAGAGGTTAATATAAAGGAGGAAAATAGTGATGAAAAAAGATAATTGTCACGATCAATGTGTAAACCTTAATGCGTCAGCCTCAGTTGATAGATGCACAAACACAGGAGCAGATACTCCAGTAAACCCTGCAGATGAACTTACGATTAAAGTTCCTGTAGAACTTGGAGCTTATGATGTTACGACTCACCTTGTAGCAAACATCAAGTTTCCGTACCCAGTACTAGAAATCAAGGATATTAAGAAAAGAGTGGTAATCACTCAATGTCGTTTGATGACTCGTACTTCAACAGGCAGCGACGATCTATTCAGCGACGGAGAATTCCCGTTGTTCATTAAAGGATACGTTCGCAAAAACATCCAATATGCGAGCCCGGTTTATGGTGCTTCAGGCGAATGTGTATCATCTGATATGAAATCATTGACTACTAAAGTTCACTTTGAATGCATGACAACAGTAGACCTTGATGGTTTCGTTCAGCTTCCTGTAGCGAACACAAGAAGAGAATTCGACTTCTTCCGTGCTCAGGACTTGGGTGAAGGATTCCCAGAAAAAGATCAGGCTCTATCCAGCGACCTTTCTCAATATCATCAGGAGAGCACACAAGCGTATAACGAGCTTCCATACTGTGAGCTTGTCGCGAGTGATATCATTGAGTGGGATGAAGCTACAGACCGCCATTCCTATGGTCCGGTTGACGAAGGCTACTTCCACCACATCGTTGAAAAGATGATGCTGAGATTCCGCGTTAAAGTTTTGCAAAAACAACAAGTAGAACTTGGATAAGTAAAATACAAAAACACGATTCCTTATGAGAGGAGTCGTGTTTTTTATTTTATTCTCTGGAAATGGTGGGTTCATTCTCTTTTATTTGGCAGCTTGATCGTATCTCAAAACCGAGATATGCGCCCAGACATTGTTAGGCATCCGACATACGATGGGGATATCTTTCGTTTAGGAGGCCATCGAATGTCTGATCAACATAACGATTCCTATGAGTGTGAAAAAGGATATTGTAAACCATGCAAGCCTCACGTCAGCATTGGGAAGATCGTCACAAAGGTACCCGTCGTTCTTGCCGAACTCAATGTCCAGCTGAATATTACTGAAACGATCACCTTCCCGGAACCTGTACTTGAAATCAAAGATATTAAGAAAAGAGTGGCTCTGACTCAATGTCGTTTGCTCCTTCTGACTAAAAAACTATTCATTAAAGGGTTCGTCCGAAAAAACATCCAGTATGCAAGTCCTGCGAACGAAATTGAAATGAGCACAGATACGACAGTCGCTTCAGATCTTCATTCGTTTACTGTTGATCTTCCCTTTGATACAGTCATTGAAATTGAAGAATTCTTATCCATGCCGGTCATGCCTAAACATAACAAACGGGAAGAATTTGATTTTGCTGTCTCCCAACCCTTGCCTTCAGGCTTTCCTGAGAAAGATGAACTGTTAAGCAGCGATCTTTCTCAATATCATCAGGAAAGTAGCCAATATTATAATGAGCTTCCTTATTGTGAATTGCTTTCCAGTAAAATCATTGAATGGGATGAAGCCATCGATCGCCAGCCACTGCCAGGCTCTTCTCCATTTAATGAGGGCTTCTTTACTCAGATTGAGGAAAAAATGGTATTGGATATGTGCTTGAAAGTTCTCCAGGAACAGCAAATCCGTGTATCCTCAGCTTCTAATGATGACTGATGAGTGATGAGTAAGGATAGTAAAGGAGGGAGGAAGGATGCTTGAGGGCAGGCATCTTTCTGAGTGATATGAAGAGAGATGAAATTAAATTCAATCAAACCCGCTGGACGAAGCAGTCATCATGTCCATCCTCAAAAATGAAGAAAGAAAATAGAAATCATGTTCCTTTTTATGATTTTCAATGTGAGGAAGATATGTCTATTTCAGAAGAGCAACATGACATCTATTCTCCTTGCGACCCGGGTGGAGAAATGCCCCGCCCCGTCATTTCCCCACCTTCTAAAATAATCGATAAAGATACGGATGAACGTATGTTAGCGGAGTACCGGAAGCGGATGTCTTCCTCCCGCAAAGAATCAAATTCCATGAGTGAAGGGTCTGGAAAGGAGGATGATTTCATGGGGGAATCAAGGGATCGTACTCCAATCGAATCCAATAAGGAGAGGAAAAAAAATCATCCGTTTATACCTGAAATCCTAACTTTGTTAAAACAGGACCCGAGTCCATACTGGAATTCGATGCAGGATCCTCAGGAAATAGTAGACCACGATTTAGAAGCCTATCCGATTTTAACGGATATCGTTTCTTCGATGGGAGAGTCTTCGGATAATCGGCATGGCTTTAAGAGCCACTACCAAGAGCAGGAAAACATCATCTCAAACGAAGAAAGTTCTATTTTTGAAGAGGTAGAAAAGTCAGGGGGAAAGGCAAAGAACGAGAGTATCTCCGATAACCTGTTCACGGAGGTATGCTCCATGCTGGATGAATCCAGTTCATGGTCAGAAAAAATCGAGTGGTCTTACGAAGAGGAATCATCCCTCGTTGAACCCCTGGCCTGTACAATCGAGGATCACGAAGAATCTACTTGTGAGCAAGTACAAGGGTGCATGGAGAGTTCTTCATCGGAGCCGTTTTGTGAAGAAGATGAAGAGTCGTCATCCCAAGCATGGAATATGACGGTGAAAGTTCCTGTTTTATTATCTACGGAGAAGGTAGAAATCAATGTAATGGAAACATTGAATATTCCTGATGATCTATGCGAAATCATTGATATCCAATTATCCATTCACTCTCAAAAGGAAACCGTTGTTCTGCCATCTTCCTATGTTTTTCTTAGTGGTGTGCTCATGGTGGAAGTCATTTATGACGATGGAGAAACGATGCAGCAGATAAAACGACAGGTGCCATGGCAAGAGGCAGTTGAAGTGAATTGGGAGAAGGGTCCACAGATTCCCTATGCAGATCGTAAGGCATACACTTTTGACGGTGATGAGACAGGGGACGTCCATCATGAGTTTAGTCAAACCTTCGTCGATCCGGTGGAAGTAGAAGTGGAGAGTGTACGGTTTATAAGTCACAGCGATGCTTCTAGTACGGATGGCAAACTCTATATCCAAGGCTCCGCGCAACTGGTTTACAACTTTTTGCAAAAGCAATATGTAGCGTTTGGTTCATAAGCAAAAAAAGAGATGCCCGCCAAGGAGCATCTCTTTTTTGTTATTGACCGATGATTTTTCGGAAGCGGCTGTAGACTGTTTCTTGTTGTTGAGTTGTTGAAGCCTGTGCACTATCTTCTCCACCGTTGTCGCCATTATCCATTGGAGGTACGCTTGGTGGTGTGAAATTAGGTTGTTGTTTTTGAGTCAGCTTAATGACTAGGTTGATGTCCATTTTTTCCGTCACTTTGTTGAAACGGCCCCAGTTATCAAAATGATGCACGATGTCCCACTGGTTCACAGCAGAAGCAAGAAGCTTACATTTGATAGGTTCGTTGTTAATTTCGAACGTCAAAGAACCAAATTCGCAGCGGTTGGCCCCCATGCCGCCTTTAGCAAGCTCACGGCGCTGAAGAACATTTTCTTTAATGCTGTATTCGAAACCGAATGGGTAATCGACTGGGTTTGCAAGCTGGACTTGGTCGTACGCTTTGAACGGAATGTCGATGCTGTAGTCTTTGACATATCCATAACCGTCTTCTACGTACTGAATGTTTTTGTGTACAACTCCCTCAACAAACAACTTTACATACCCAGGGTTTCCTACGACAGGGATCGCTTTACACTGCGTCAAGGAAACGTTTTTCTCGATGTTTTTAATAGCTCTGGCATATGATGGTAGTTCGAAGTCCGCCTCTGTAAGAGACTGGATCAACACGTCACCAAGAATGACCGTTTGCTCTGTATCATCAGAAGAAAACTCTTCCGATGCAGTGAAGAGACTCTTTGATTTAGCTACATCACTTGATAGAGGTGGACATTTCTTACCGTGTCCATACCCATTGCCACATCCTGTATTTTTCTTCATATTGTTCACTCCTTCTATTTTTTGTCAAAAGTCTACCAGTTCTCTCTCAGACAAGTTCCTTTTGACTCATTAATACTATATGTCTCTATGAAGCTAGATGAATGGACGAGTGACGATAGGCTTTAAAAATAGGTGCTTTCCCTCAAAATCTACCAACAGCATGCTAGCGAAAGAATTTCGGGCGAAGAGAGGAGTGAGAGGCGTCTAAATTAGAAGGCTTGGTCATATTGTAAAAAAAGAACCGTTAAGACTGGCTTAGTGAAGGGGGATGCTATGGAGGGGAATTTATCGGTAATGATATTGTCCGCCTTTGCGACAAGTGTAGGCGCTCTGCCTGTATTATTCATACGTTCCATCTCTCACAGGCGGATGGATAGCATTCTTGCTTATACGGCAGGGATTATGGTGGCGGCTTCGACGTACGGTTTGATCCCTGCTTCTCTTAAATTAACGAATTTGTATGTGTTGTGCTGTGGTGTTCTGGTGGGAGCATTGTTGTTGAACGTATTGGAATACATCATTCCTCACGTTGACCTGGATCATGAGAGGAGCGATGTGAAACTTCCACAGCAGGGCCTGATGTTTGTGGCGGCTATGACCTTGCATAATATCCCGGAAGGTCTGTCTGTTGGAGCAAGCCTGGCAAGTGAAGTTGAAAATCTTGGACTTGTCGTCGCCTTATCGATGGGCTTGCAGAATGCTCCGGAAGGCTTTCTTGTCGCCTTGTTCTTGCTGAATCAGGGCGTCCGTAAATCTTTAGGAGTGGCCATGGCCTTTTTAACAGGAGTCATTGAATGTTTAGCCAGTATTTTTGGTTATTTTATGGTGCATATCGCTTTGTTTCTTGTACCATATGGTCTTGCCTTTGCCGCGGGGGCAATGTTATTCATCGTTTATAAAGAACTGATACCGGAAACACATGGACATGGATACGAAAGGCTGGCTACTTTTTCCTTCCTGCTCGGGTTGCTTAGTATGATCGGTGTGGTGGAGTGGTTCAGGTAGCTACTTCTCTTTTTTTCGATTACACTGATGGAAAAGGAAAAAGGAGTGGAAGAGATGTACGAAGGTATTCACCACGTGTCCCTGCTAGTATCGGATATCGAAAAAGCGAAGCACTTTTATGGAGATGTTTTAGGATTTGATGAGAGCCCGGATCGTCCTGATTTTGGTTTTCCTGGGGCATGGTATCAACTTGGTTCTACGCAGATTCATCTCATTGTACATAAGGAAGGACGAACCTTCCGTGGAACAACGGCAATCGATTCAAGAGATGGCCATTTTGCAGTAAGGGTGAAGGACATGGAGGCTTTCATTCTCCGTTTGGAGGAGAATGGGGTCGAAATGCTGAATAAGCCTGAGAACAAAACCGAATGGCACCAGGTGTATATCAGTGATCCGGATGGAAATATCATTGAGTTTAACAAATAGTGCAGTTGCTGCCTCATAGGAAAACAAATGAAAAAGACTACAGTCCGACGCTACCAGGACTGTAGTCTTTTTCGTTTAACCCCTATTATAACGTGGGGTGATTTTGACAGTGGGAATCATTTTTCCGTTTAAAATCTCTGATTCAGGTTATATATTTTTAAAAAATAGTTTTGTAGGGATTTGGAGGGATGGCTATGGGACGAGAAGAGAAAAGAGTGGGTTTGATTACAGCGCCAGGGTACCCCAAAGAATTAGGTGAGGCGTTGGTCAACGAGCTTCCGGACCTTCTCCGTTATTATGTAGAGGACAATTACAACTGGAAAGTGGAATATACGGTCGATGCGCTTACAGGAGTGACAGAGAAATCGGAAGATGTCCTGGAGGCGACATTGGACCGGAGCGAAAAAGAGAAGTGGGATTTTGGGATCTGTCTGACTGATTTGCCGTTATTCAAAGGAAAGTTTCCCATTGTAGCTGAGGCTTGTGAGGAAGGACGAGTAGCTTTGATTAGTCTCCCAGGCCTTGGTTCCACGCCTATGATTAAGAGAGTGAGAGAGTCTATCTTACAACTCGTGAATGAAATTTATTACGGCAGTTCTGACAAAGAACGCGAACAGGCAGAAGAAAGGATTCAGTCGAAGGATAATGACCAACATGAAGAATTGAGGAATAAAAGCTCAACTAGATTGATAGGAAAAAGAGGTTTTGAATGGCTCTCGCCGATTCAGAGGGAAACCCCTCGTGAAGGGGAAACAAACATTGATGTTCGTTTCACTGTGAAGTCCCGAATCAGCGGAGCCTTGCGGTTATTGACGGGTATGGTTCGTGCCAATCGGCCATGGGCGATGTTTCCGGCATTCATGAAAGTCATTGTTTTCGCTTTTACGACCGGGGCGTATGCCCTCGTGTTCCCGACCTTGTGGAATCTGAGTAATAATTACGGCATATGGCGTATGTTCATGCTTTCGATCGTATCCATTGTAGCGATGGTCGGTTGGATCATCCTTGCGCATAGGCTATGGGAGAAGCCGAACGATGAAAGAGCCTCTTACTTACGGAAATTATACAATGCAGCTACCGTTCTGACACTGTTTGTATCTGTCAGTTTATATTATTTGCTTTTGTTTTTTATTTTCTCCCTTGCCGTGCTTGCCATCATTCCAATGGGGATGTTGAAGTCTCAGTTAACGGGTGACGTAGGGTTCATCAATTATTTTTATATCGCCTGGACGGCTACGAGTGTTTCGACGATTATCGGAGCGCTGGGATCTGCACTTGAAAAAGAAGAGGTGGTACTTTCTTCCACTTATGGTTACCGCCAACGCCAGCGTTATGAGCAGATCAAGAAGACTGAAGAGGAAGAACAAGAAGATGGAGAGGGGGTGGAAAACACTCAAGAACTGAAGCGAGTGAAATGAAAAATCTCACCATACAAAATTATTATATAAAAATTGTTTCTTTTAAGTTATGGATAAGGTTTCAGCGGGTAGAAAGTGAGGAGAATCTTACATAACTTAGGAGGATTGGATGAGAAAGAAGTCGTTGATCGATTATAAAATCTTTGTTCCATCATTAATTATTATGATTGGCATCAGCATTCCATTTGCCTTGTATGAGGCAGAATCACTGGAACTGCTGAATGCCATTTTTGATTCCATCGTGAACAATTTCAGTTGGGGCTACCTTTGGTATGGTGTGATTTTAGTTGTAGCCGGGTTGTATTTATCTTTTTCTAAATATGGACAGGTGGTCCTTGGTGATCCCAAGGAAAAGCCGCGTTTTACACTATTTGAATATGCGTCTATTTTAATTGCGATGGGCGTAGGATCGACCATCATGCGGACGGGGATGCTGCAGTGGACTTCTGTCGCGAACGATCCACCGGCAGGCGTGGAAGCTGGTTCGGCAGAGGCGCTATTATGGGGAAATGCCTACAGTATGTTCTTATGGGGATTTCAAGTGTTCGCCATTTTCGTCATGATTGCACCTGCCATGGGGTACATCCTCCATGTCCGCAAGCGTCCATTGATGAGAATATCAGAAGCCTGCCGGGTGCTATTCGGGGATAAGTTTACAGATGGCATCGGAGGCCGGCTCCTTGATGTTCTGTTCCTGATCAGCATTCTTGCAGGGGCTTCTGTGACGTTAGGTCTCGGAGCGCCAATCATCACGCAGAATTTATCTCACTTGTTCGGAATTCAAGTCAACTTTACACTCACGATTACGGTTACGATCATTTGGGTGCTTTTATTCTCATTAAGTGCCTATCTCGGCATCGAGCGGGGAATCAAAAGGTTGAGTACGTGGAACATGTATATCGCAGGGTTCTTTGCTGTGTTTATTTTAATTGGTGGACCTGGGGTGTTCATCCTCAATTATTTCTCAGACAGTGTATCGTTCTTATTATCTAATTATTTGAACATGTCGCTGAATACAGATTCGGTTCACCAGGGAGAAGCTTCCCATATTCAGAGTAATACCGTATTCTGGTACGCGTATAGTGCGACCTGGGCGATGTTGCACAGTGTATTCGCTGCTAAGATTTCACGGGGGCGCACAATCAAGGAAATGATTTTGACCTACTTGCTTGCGCCTACACTGATTTCCTGGATAGCGACAGGTGTGCTTGGTGGACTTGGTGTCCATCGCTACCTCTCTGGCGATCTATCTGTTCTGAATCTAGTGAAAGAAAATGATCGGATGGCAGCAATTCCAGATATTCTATCTACTCTTCCTTTCGGGGAAGTGGCCATCATTATCTTTATGGTCGTTGCCCTCATTTTCCTGACGACGACCCTGGATTCGACCACTTACACCGTAGCCGCCTACACGAGTACAAGGGATATGAGTAAGTTTGAACCACCGAAACTACTGAGAATTATCATCGCTGCGATCATCACCGGATTTGCCCTTGTTCTGATGAGGATCGGTGGACTGGCACCACTCGAGGTCATTTCAGGCTTGATGGGGCTGCCTGTCATCATCATTCAATTCATCCTCATTTACGCTGCGAAGCGAATGATCGATGAAGATCGTGCGTGGAGTAACAATATAAGGTGAAACGTAAACCCTCTTCATCCTTTTATGAAGGGGGTTTTTTTATAGAAAAGGTGGCTTTCTGTTCATTTATCCCCGAGTGTACTATGATGAAAATAGGTTATTTTTGTCTATTTATGTAAAGGGGGAGGTAAATATGAAGTGGTGGCGATTCATGTTTGTCGGAATTGGAATAATTTTATTACTGGCGGGTTGCTCGGATCAACCAAGGCCGGAAGATGCTTTTCAATCCTATATGGAGAGTTGGGAGAATGGTGAATATGAAAAAATGTATGAGGATCTCAGTGAGAATTCAAAGCAGCTTTTGAATAAAGAGGAATTTGTTGATCGTTATACAACCATTTATGAAGGAATTGATATGGCGAACCTCTCATTTACATACGAACTTCCAGAAGAAGAACAAGAGTATGAAACCGAAGATACGCCTTCCTTTGAATTTAAAGGTACGTTGGATTCGTTAGGAGGGGCCATTGAGTTTTCGAACATGACAACCCTCGTCTATGAAGAAGAGGAGGAGAATGACGATGCTCGCTGGGCAGTGCAGTGGAACTCTTCTATGATTTTTCCTCAAATGGAAGAAGGAGACGAGGTAAGAGCCTGGACCCTGGATCCTAAGCGTGGTGAAATGTTTGATGTAAATGGGAGTCCGCTGGCTGTCAACGGAGGTGTCCTTAATGTCGGTATCGTACCCGGCTGGATGGAAGAAAACACGGAAGAAGAAACAGAAAAACTAAAAAAAGCGGTCGCTGAAATTTTGGATACAACCATAGAGCATATTGATCAACAGTTGAATCAATCCTGGGTTGCAGCAGATACGTTCGTACCTGTGGGAGCTGTCGCTGAAAATGATGAAGAGACGATCAAGGCACTTAAGGATGATGAATTGCCCCGGGGAGTGAAATTCCAACCGGATCAAGAAGCAAGAAGCTACCCATTAGGAGAGGCAGCCGCTCATTTAATTGGATATGTAGGTCCGATTCAAGCGGAGGAACTTGAAGAGTTGGAAAGTGAAGGTTATACAGCTGCTGATCAACTTGGAAAAACCGGACTTGAAAGTGTTCTTGAAGAGCAATTGAGAGGGGAGGAAGGTGGAAAAGTCGTTATTCAGACAGACGAGGGAGAAACGAAAGAAGTCTTAGCTGAAACAGAGGCAAAGGATGGAAAAGATTTCAACCTGACCATATCGTCGGAAGTGCAGAAATCCCTACATAGACAATTGTCGGGAGAGTCAGGAGCTGCTTCTGCCATCAATCCAATGACAGGTGATGTCCTTGCTCTAGTCAGCGCCCCTGCTTATGATCCGAATGCGATTGTCCTCGGACGTAACGAAAAGTCGACCTTGAACAAATTCAACCGCACCTATTCACCTGGATCCACATTCAAGCCGATCACAGCAGCCATCGGCCTTGAACAAGGAGTCATTACACCAGAAGAAGAGCTCTCGATTAAGGGAACGACCTATGAGCAGAACGGATACACGGTGACAAGGGTGGCAGGAGCGGCTGAAGATGAACAAGTGAATCTTAGAGACGCACTCGTTCGTTCCGACAATATCTATTTTGCCCGCAAAATCCTCGAAATTGGTGGAGAAACCTTCCTCCAGGAAACTCGTGAGTTCGGCTTTGGGGAGGACCTTCCATTGACTTTCCCGATAGAAAGTTCCCAGTTGCTGAACGGAGATGCATTTGAACGGAACGCGTTACTCGGGGACACGGGTTTTGGACAAGGGGAGATTCAAATGAGCAGCCTTCACTTAGCACTCACTTATACCCCCTTCGTGACAGGAGGAGACCTCATGAAACCAAGGTTGGTCTCTTCTGAAGAAGAAGGGCAGGTATGGCATGAGAAAGTGATGAGTGAAGAGACAGCTTCAATCGTAAAGAATGACTTGAAAGCTGTGGTCGATGACCCAGCAGGGACCGCTTATAAGCCCGTCGAAAAAGGGTTGAATCTTGCTGGGAAAACGGGAACGGCCGAATTGAAAAAATCCCAGGAGGAGGATGGACAGGAGAATGGATGGTTCATCGCCTGGGATACTGAGAACAGGGACCTTATGGTGTCCATGATGATTGAAGAGGCTGAAGGCGGCAGCCACTATGTAGTACCTAAAGTGAAAGATGTTTTTAGTGAGTTGCAATAAAACAAAAGGTTCTTCCCTTTGCTGGGAAGAACCTTTTGTTTTGGTTTATAACCTTTATGCCCTTGAAAGAGATGGTGTCTTTGTTCTTAACGGTCCTGGATGTTCACTTCTACTGGTTGGATGTCCAAATAGACATTTAAGAAAGAGTAGTCATCCTTGTTGCCATCCTTGTATCCCCAGAATCCTTCTGTGTCTTCTTCTTCTCTGAAGGTCAGTTCGAAACCTTTCCCTTCATGAAAACTATAGCTTTTCACCTCAGTTTCGCGAACGTTATCCAATAGAGCATAGGATAAATAGTTGTTCAAGTTTGCATGTGGAGTCAGCACACCTGAGTGTGGAGCAGCTTCATAATCGAAATATTCGTAGTCTCTGGTCGAAACTTTATGGTCACTGATCGAGAATTCGTTCGTGTTAAGGTTCAGTTGATCGCCGGAAGTAAGCCAGGATAGACGGATCCCTTCGTAACCTTTCCACCCGTCGTTTTCTTCTTGATCATTGATATCGATGACAGAAACCCCTGCACGCCCGACTACGCTTAAAGCATTTTCTTTGTTGTCCAGAATTAGAGCGGTATCCTCATCAATGCCATAGGAATATTCATCTGTTTCCCCATGAGCAGCGTCTGTCGCAATCAGACGACCTAGTCGTGCTTTATTATCAAAATGCTGGTCGATGATTCCGTAAGGGAAGAACCCCAGTCCTTTTTCAAGATAAGCAGGGCCGCCTTCCTGCTGAGACATGCTGTCATAGGATTTTGTAAATCCTTTGCTTAATGTATCAAAGCTTCCACCACCCGCAAGCATAACGTCGCTCATAATGGCTGCTCCTGCACTGGTCCCTCCTAATACGGCCCCTTCCTCGTAAATGGTCCATAAGCTTTTCAGGACTTTAGATTGTGATCCATCACCATTCAGAAGGGAGGCGGTAATATCCGTCTGATCGCCACCGACAAACCATATCGCGTCATAGCTTTTTACTTGATTTGCCAATTTCTCATCATTCCGGTTCTTTAACCAGTGACTTTCATCTTCTTTTGTGTTCTTAAAGTCATGATTCGATAGAGGAAGGATCTCTATTTTATCCGGATGGACTCCATAGGAAATTAAGTCTTCCCTGAATTGGTGGGAACTTTTGAGGCTTGAACTTGCAGCAGGAATGATTCCATATTTCCCGTCCTCACCTGCTCTTGAGATGAACGCTCCGTAAACTTCTTCATTTGAGCTTCCTAAAGCACCACCTGCCATAACCAGTGATCCTTTGGTATCAGCTTTGAAGGAAGAATCCGGCGCGGTGAACGAGGAGGGCTGATACGCTTCGAAAAGGTCTGCCTCGTCTTTGAACTGTACATTCACAGGGGTCGCATCCATCGTGACATGAGTGATCGAATAGGAATCTTTTTGACCATCTTCATATCCCCAGTACCCTTTCGTATCCGCTGTCTGTTTAAAAGTAAGTTTAAACCCTTCCCCTGAACTATCATAGAGATAACTTTCTACATTTCTTGTGGCTGCGTTATCTACAAGAGAGTAGGAAAGATAATTCGGCAGTGTACCATAGGAAGTCAGCACACCTGTAGCAGGTAGGGGATCAAAATTAAAATACTCATAGCCTGTGGTTTCAAGGTCGCGTGCCTCATCTATTTGAAAGCTTTTATCTTGTACGTTGACTTGATCACCTGCTGCGAGGTAGCTTAAGTCCAATCCATTTATGGAATCACCTTCAACAGCAGCTTGGGAAACATCAACAACTGTGAGGGTGCTTCTACCAATCACTTCAATGGTTTTTTCTTTGTTAGATACTACCATTGCGGTGTCTTCATCAATTCCATAGGCGTAGTTCCCCTGGTTTTCATACTCCAACGCAGTGGCGGCTAACCTGCCGAGCCTTGATCGTTCGCTGAAATGTTGATCCACAATTCCCCATTGAAAGAACCCGAGACCTTGCTCAATGTAAACAGGGACAGACTCTTCGGAAGGATTTGAAACATCTTCGTAAATGAAGGATTGATTGAATCCACCAAGGCTGTCTCCCCCTGTGATCATGACATCACTCATGATGGCAGCTCCTGCGCTTGTCCCGCCAAGAACGGCTCCATCCTTGTAGATCTCCCAAATCGCTTCAAGGGCTTTGGTTTTCTTTCCGTTCGGTTTGAGAAGAGTGTCGGTGATTTTTAATTGATCTCCTCCGACAAACCAAAGGCCTGTAAGATCCTTGATTTGATCGGACACTTTATTCTTTTGAGCGTTGCTTTTCCATTTTCGTTCATTTGCTTCTGTGTCTTTAAAGTCGTGGTTCGATAATTCAAGAATTTCCACATCTGATGGGCTCACTCCGTAAGTGACCATATCTTCTTTGAACTGTTGGGAGGATTTCAAGGAGCCTGAAGCGGCTGGAATAATACCAATGCGTGCGTTTTCTTCTCCTCCAGCAAGATTGATAAATTCCTTATACACGTCACTGTTGCTTGAGCCAAGAGCACCTCCTACAATGACCAGGTTTCCTTTAATTTCCTCTTTTTCACTTTTTCCTGCTGAGACGGAAGGGACGAAAGACGAAAAAGTCATAACCGTGACGAATACTATGAACAGCCATTTTCGATTGTGCATCGTTCATGCTCCTTTCAAATTTTCAATTCAATATTTAACAAGCAACTTTCATGCCAAAAAAGAGGGGGCGTTAAGAATAAGGATTTATAATTTATTGGGTATTAATGGTTGTAATAGAAAAACTGTATTACCACCTATTGTTTTTCTGGAAATGGACAGGGGGAGGCTTGGTTAGAATAATATTTTTACAAAAGTATTTTGAAAATTCCAATTAAAAATCTACCATTAGGGTATGGTAATATACTAGGACTTATGCCGAGTGGTGGCGTTTGTTGTAATAATCTGTTAGTTTTAGAGAAGATGAGTTCATGGTATCTTTGGAACTAGAGAAGGATGTGAAATGTGAGTGGATGAGTTAGCGTACCTGATGATCTTCTTTGTTGTAGTGCTCGTTATAGGTCTTTGGGAAAAATATAAGCTTGATCGTCGTCTGAAAAAAATCCCCACCAGGATCCTCGTTAATGGAATTCGTGGGAAGTCAACGGTCACCCGTCTTGTTATGGGCATTCTTAAACAGGACGGGCAGAAAGTAATCGGAAAAACGACAGGGACATCAGCACGGATGTTTTATTGGGATAAGGATGAGGAAGAACCGATTGTCCGTGGCCTGCAAGGTCCGAACATTAATGAACAAATGAGGATCACGGAGCAAGTGGTGAAACGACGTGCAGATGCTTTTGTCAGTGAATGTATGGCTGTGAATCCTGAATATCAGCAGGTCTTCCAAGAGCGGCTGGTTAAGGCGAACATTACGATTATCGCCAATGTCATTGAAGACCATATGGATGTCATGGGGCCGACGCTTGATGATATAGCGGAAGCTTTCGGCTCGACGATTCCGGAGAACGGTTACGTCATCATACCGGAAACCCCCTATCAGAAGTATTTTGAGAAAATCGCACGCCAGAAGAATTCGAAAGTCGTCGTTGCGGATGAAAGCTGGATAGACGAAGCATACTTGCAGAAGTTCCCATTCATGATTTTTCCTCAAAACGCAGCCCTTGCGATGGCTGTTGCGGAAATTTTGGATATCGATCGTGAAGTTGCGCTTGAGGGAATGCTGCAGGCACCTGTCGATCCAGGAGCGATGCGTGTCCATCGTTTCGGTAAGGAAGAAGCGCCTAAATACTTCTTTAACGGTTTCGCTGCGAATGACACGACATCAACGTTGAACATCTGGGAAAGAATCCAGCAGTTGGATTACCCCGACCAGGAGCGTACCATCGTCATGAGCTGCCGGAGTGACAGAGTAGAGCGGACGATCGATTTCGCTGAAAATGTCCTGCCCCATATTGAAATGGAGCGGTTGATTGTCATGGGAGAAAGTGTGTGGCCGATTACGAAAGCCTATGAAGAAGGTAAAATCAGGCCTCTTAATCTTATAAACCTGGAAAAAGCATCGACGGAAGTCATTGTCGATCAATTGAAAGAACTTCCGGATGATAGTGTCATCTACGGAATCGGTAACATCGTCGGAGCTGGTGAGAAGGTGGCAGCGGCGGTCGAAGAGCTTGAATTCCGCCCTTCTTCCCGGGAAGAAACGGGATGGGAGATCATGGAAGAATCGGAAGGAAGCCGATCATTTTCTCATAAGGTTTTGCAGACGAACAAATAATGGTAGGGAGTTGGAGTCCACGTGTTCGGTACTGATTTATATATCGCGATTGTCATTGGTGTTTTATTAAGCTTGTTATATGCAGAGAAAACAGGAATCGTGCCCGCGGGTCTGGTTGTCCCGGGCTACATAGCGTTGATATTCGATCAAGTGATGTACGTATTAGCTGTTGGATTGATCAGCCTGGTTACATACTTACTCGTTTCTCAAGTTCTATCAAGGTTTACGGTTCTTTACGGCCGTCGTAAATTTGCTGCGATGTTGACCGTCGGGGTTTTGATGAAGATGTCGATGGATTATTTATATCCCCTCACCCCATTTCCTGTCATGGAATTAAGGGGAATTGGAGTCATTGTCCCTGGATTGATCGCAAACTCAATACAGAAGCAGGGAGTGCTGCCTACCTTTAGTGCTACTTTCCTGATTGCGTTCGCAACGTTTGTATTGATTACGGCGTACCATTTGGTTTAGAGGAGATTTTTCAATGGAAGAAAAAGACCTTAAATATAAGATGAAAGTATGGACGAAGAAGCATAAAAAGAAAGCACCTTTCCATTCCATGGTGCTCGCAGCTCTATTGGCGGTTCCTTTCTTCGGTCACCAATGGATCGATAAACCGGACATGCCGCAAGAGACACGCCCGGATGATGTCGATTTCAGAATTTCGATGGTCGGGGACATGATGCTCGGTCGTCACGTCCGTGATGCCGCTGTCAGGAGCGGCGAACCGATTGGCCGTGTTTTTGATTATGTGACTCCATACTTTGAAGAGTCTGACTATGTCACAGGGAATTTTGAAAACCCGGTCATTGACGCTGAGAACCCTGAAGTTGAGGCCGTCATGGAAGATTTTGAACTGCGTAATAAGGATATCCATCTGTATGCAGATAAAGGAGCCGAAGATGCGCTGGTGGATGCTGGTTTCGACTCTGTCAATCTGGCAAACAACCATATGATGGACTATGGGAATCTTTCATTAGAAGAAACCCTTAAACATATGGAAGACGTCGACCTTGACCTCCTGGGAATTGGTCGTGCATTAGATCCTGCTGAAGGAATGTTTGAGGAAGAGGAAACATTGACCGATGCCGGTGAAATTCATTATTTCGATGCAAACGGAAGAAATATCGCGATTCTAGGCTTCACGGATGTGTTTGTTCAGGGTTATAGCGCCAGTGAATATGTCGGTGGGGTTTTGACGAATGCTGGACTTGGTGTGCTGCAAAGTAGAATCCGTGAAGCGAAAGAACAGGCAGATATCGTTATGGTTCATACCCACTGGGGAGACGAGTACCAGGTCGGTTCAAATGATACACAGGAAACACTTGCGTATTTGATGACCGATATGGGAGCGGACGTCATTATCGGCCACCACTCTCACGTGCTTGAACCCATCACTCGTGTACATATCGAGAGAGACCCGGATGATCCACAGAGTGAAGATAAGACATCGATCGTCATGAACAGTCTCGGGAATTTCGTCTTCGACCAGGGATGGTCGCGAACGAAAGACTCGACCCTTGCTCAACTTGACTTTTTACAGGGTGGAGGAGCCGAACTTTCTTTCATACCAATGCAAATATCCGATACGAGACCAAGGGAAACAGATGGAATATTGAAGCCGTTCCGAGATTATCGTATTTTCCGGACGCTTAGAAAAGAACTGGACGATCAACTATGGCGGATGGAAGACGGCAGACTTGTCATCGATTTGAAAAAAGCCGGCGTCATTGAAGGATAGGAGGTCCGCAGGTTTGAATGATTTGAAAGTGACCTATATACTTGCCGGCATTATTTTCGTCGGCTTAGTTGGATGGAATGTTTATTTTGAAGAAGAGTTTGACCAGTTCCGTGAGCCTTATGAAGTTCAGGGGCGTGAGGAGACGGTTGAAGTGGATACTTCTTCAGAGGAAGAAACCTTTGTGTACGGCGTCAGTGCTGTACACCCACTCGCGGTAGAAGCGGGCATGAAAGTGCTCAATGAGGGAGGGAATGCTGCTGAAGCAGCGATCGCTGTCTCTTTTGTTCTGAATGTCGTGGAACCCTATGGCTCCGGTATCGGCGGAGGTGGACAAATGATTGTCCACGAACCGGACGAAGGCGCCATCACATATGATTACCGGGAAGCGGCTCCTGTTAGCGGAGCGCGCCCACAACGTGGAATTGCTGTGCCTGGCTTTGTGAAAGGGATGGGCGAGGTTTACGAAGATTACGGAGACAAAATGAAGTGGAATGAGTTGCTGGAAGATGCCGTTACTCACAGTGAAGAAGGCATCAAAGTCGGGCGGATCTTTAATGAGCAGCTTCAGAACTCCAGACGTTTCATTCAATCAGGGAATGAAGATCCAGCCATTTACAACATGTTTTACCCTGAAGACCGGCCTTTACAGATCAATGATACTCTTGTGCAGGCAGAACTTGCGGAAACATTGAAAACCCTGCAGCAGCAAGGGGCAGAATCTTTTTATGAAGGGGAGATTGCTGACTCATTAACAAGCCAGCTCGGTTTCCAACCGGGCGACCTTGGAGCTTATGAAGTCGGTAAGCGCCCTGCACCTAAAGGTGAGTTCAAGGGACAGACTTTGTATGCCGGATCCTCTCCGACATCTGGGATCATTGTGATCCAGGCATTGAAGATGCTGGAACAGTTGGAAGCGAACCTGGATGAAGTGCTGGAAGAGGAATATGCCCTGCCTGGTGGTGGATGGCCAGCGTTCCTTGATGGCAACCTTCCTGAGAATATGGAACAGATTGTCAATGATCAACAATATGAAGATATCTATATCCACCTTGTGAATAAGATCGTCGACAAGGTCTACACTGACAGGGTCTACACCCTGGGCGACCCTGAGTTTGAGGAAGTCCAGCAGGAGAAATTGACCTCAACAGAATATACAAATCAGTTGTTTGAAGAGGAATTTTCTGTCGGCGGTGAGGCACTGACAAGCTCTGCGGACTTGTATACCGCACCAGGTGAGAAAGCGGATCACCGCAATACGACACATTTTGTGGTTGTTGATAAGGACGGGATGATGGTGTCCGCGACGAACTCACTCGGTAAATTCTTCGGTTCAGGACTGTACGTGGATGGGTTCTTCTTAAATCATCAAATGAACAACTTTGATACTGCAGAGGATTCGATGAACGCTTATGAACCAGGCAAACGTCCTCGTTCGTTCGTCTCACCGATGATCTTCGCAAGAGATGGAAAAGCAGTTCTCGGCATCGGTTCTCCTGGAGGGAAAAGGATCCCGGCCATGTTGATCCAAACATTGATCCAATACGAATATGGGCGGAATGAAGACACTGGTGAACAGCTGACGTTGCAGCAGGCAATCAGCCGCAGTCGTTTTTATACGGAAGATAACGTCGTCCATGTTGAGAATTTGATTGAGCAGCAGCCGATCGCCCGCTTAAGGGACCTGAAAGGCTACTCTGTCATTGAACATGACTCTCCTGTTTTCTATGGGGGTATTCAGGGACTGGGAATACGCACGAACGGAGATGTTCTTCAAATGTACGGGGGTGGAGATCCCCGCCGTTTAGGAACATGGCAGATTGGGAATCAGGATGGTATGGATGATGTGAGTAGTGCACAATAGATGAAAAAGGCCTCTCCTTAATTGGAGAGGCCTTTTTTAGGTTAAACGGCAATATCTTTTTCGACTGCTTTTTTATCGTTAAAACGTTCAAGGTTCAAAGTCTTCAAGACACGTGAAGTCAAGGTTCCTGAAGTCATCGCCCCATTGACATTCAATGCGGTACGGCCCATGTCGATCAAAGGCTCAACTGAAATGAGCAATCCGGCCAAAGCAACGGGAAGGTTCATGGAAGAGAGCACAATTAATGCAGCGAATGTTGCTCCGCCTCCGACACCAGCCACACCAAATGAACTGATGGCCACAATCAACACAAGCTGCACCAGGAACCCAGGGCTCAACGGATCGATTCCCACAGAAGGAGCAATCATGACAGCGAGCATGGCTGGATAGATGCCCGCGCAGCCATTTTGGCCAATGGTTGCACCAAAAGAGGCAGACATGTTTGCGACCCCTTCTTCGACACCGAGGCTGTTTTTCTGAGCGGATATATTCAATGGAATCGTACCTGCACTGGATCTTGATGTGAAAGCAAAACTAAGCACAGGCAGCACTTTTCGTAAATATGTGAATGGGTTTAACCCGAAGATCCCAATCAATACAAGGTGGATGATGAACATCACCCCTAATGCGACATAGGAAGCAAGCACGAATTTCCCTAACTCCAGAATTCCTCCCACATCCGTCTGAGCTACGGTGGTAGCCATCAGTCCTAAAATCCCGATGGGAGTGAGGCGTAGGACAAGTGTGACAATACGCATGACTACTGCGTAAAAAGAGTTGACGATTTTGACGAACAATTCCGCTTGTTCCGGCTGTTTGCGGCGTACCCCGAGAACAGCGATACCGATAATAGCGGAGAAGATGACCACGGCAATAGTAGATGTTGCGCGATCTCCCGTCATATCAAGAAATGGATTGGCTGGAATAAATTCAAGAATTTTTTGTGGTGTGGACATATCCTGAACTTCTGTCAGGCGATCTTCTAAATATAGTCCCCGGCTTTCTTCTGCTTGACCGGCTTCAATTTCACTTGCATTCAAATCGAACAAAAAGGAGCTCCCGATGCCCACAAGTGCTGCAATCGCTGTAGTTCCTACGAGTACACCGATGATCCATAGGGATATTTTTCCTAACTGTGATGTTTTTTCAAGATTGATAATGGATTGGATGATGGACACCATAATTAACGGAATGACAATCATCATAAGTAAGCGTACGTACCCACGTCCTGCGATGTTGTACCAATCGGTTGTCTGTGCAGTGATGCTGGAATCGGTTCCAAATACGAATTGTAAGTACACACCTAAGAGTACTCCAAGCCCAAGCCCTGCGAAGACACGTTTACTGAAAGAAATGTGTTTTTGCTGCATACGGATAAGGACAAGAATAAGCGCAAAAATAAGAGCGATGTTGACGATTACAAGAAATGTTTCCATGATTTTGTTACCTCCTTCTAGACATTAACTTATTAAACCGATGGAAAAGGTTGGTTTTAAATTTACACCAGTATTTAACAGCTGTCAACATGAAAAATAATAAATGGAGCCTCCATATACAGAAGGTATGAGCAGGGGGTCTCTTGTATGAACTTTATAAATTGACAATAGCAGGTTCATGATATATATTTATCTTGAAACTGAGATAATTATGTTGCAATCAAAAATAAATGGGAGGGGATCGAATGAGTGAGTTGAAAGGCATTCACCATGTCACCGCCATAACAAGCAGTGCAGAGAAAAATTATGAATTCTTCACCTATACCCTTGGCATGCGTCTTGTAAAAAAGACAGTCAACCAGGATGATATTGAAACGTACCACCTGTTTTTTGCAGATGATGTAGGGAATCCAGGTACGGATATGACCTTCTTTGATTTTCCAGGCATTCCGAAAGGCTACCACGGAACGAATGAAATTGCGAAAACTTCTTTCCGTGTTCCGAGTGATGAAGCCTTGGATTACTGGATGAAGAGATTTGATCGTTTGGAAGTGAAACACAAAGGAATTCAGGAACGGTTCGGCAAGAAGGTTCTTCCTTTTGTCGATTTTGATGATCAAGCTTATGAGCTGGTATCCGACGAAAACGATGATGGAGTAGCCCCAGGTACACCATGGCAGAAAGGTCCCGTTCCATTAGAATACGCCATTACCGGTCTTGGACCCTTGTACGTGAGAGTCGACAATAAGGAATACTTCAAGGAAATGCTTGAAAAAGTCATGAATTTCAGGGAAGCGGATGAAGAAGGCGCGTTCACCCTGTTAGTGGGAGAAGGTGGAAATGGTGCTTCAGTAATTGTGGAATACAACACGATTCTTCCGCCGGCCCGTCAAGGATATGGCACCGTTCACCATGCTGCTTTTCGTGTAGAAGATAAAAAGGCACTGGAGGCTTGGATTGAACGTTTATCGAAGTTCGGTTTGAGGAACTCAGGATTCGTCAATCGTCATTATTTTGGTTCTTTATACGCTAAAGTTGCTCCGCAAATTCTCTTTGAATGGGCCACGGACGGACCGGGATTCATGGGAGATGAGCCGTATGAAACTCTTGGAGAGAAATTATCCCTTCCACCAAAACTTGAACCGAAAAGAACAGAAATCGAGAATTATGTACGTCCGATCGACACAGTGAGGAGTACGAAAGAAATAGAAAAAGAATAGGAAGAACGGAAGCCAGGGTGCAGGGTTGCACCCTGGCTTTTTACTTTGGTTAATTTTTCCGAACACTTCTACATAAGATGATTCAGTATAGATGTTAGTTAATAACCATTCTTATACATGGGATGGGAGGAGGGGACAGGATAAGATGAACCATTTCGAACGTAATTATTGGTCCTCCTGTCTGGATTTCATTCAGGATTTTAAACATTTTGCTTACCTAGGGATACCACTTTCCCTCGTTTGTCCTTATTATGTTCTTGTAAACGGGAAGAAGGATATTTTGAGTAAGCTGGAAAATAAGGCCACAAAGTTGAACGCAAAAATAACCAGCGCTAAACAAATCCAGGCATTGTTTGATGCACATTTCTCTGCGTTTAAGAAAAAGGAAAGCAAAAGGGAAGGGAAAGTTGTTTTCTATGATAATGTCCTGCGCTTTCCTGATCTACTTATGAGGTCGAATTTCTCGCCAGCTGAATCCCTCATTCTTAAGAGGAAGTCGAATGTTCATGGAGCAAAGTCACAAAAGGAAATTCCTGTCGACAGTCTTGAAAGGTATCACAAAGTTCAATCTAAAACGATTCAGGCCTATCAAAGGCGGGCATGGACTTATTTTAAGAAAGCGAAAGATCACCCTATTTATAAAAATAAGGGATTTCAAACGGAGTTTGTTAAGCAGATCCCCAATATGATGAAACAAATAGCTGCAGCGAAGGGTTTTTTTGAAGAGAATGAAGTCTCCTGCCTTGTTACAGGTACAACGAACAGCAGTGATACAAGGATTTTGACTTTAACAGCTGCCTTAAATGGAATACCAAGTGTTTGTCTCCAGCATGGGGTTGTGATGCTTGAATTTGGTTACCTTCCAAAAGTTTCTACCTACCAGGCGGTGTATGGACCTGAAGATATTCAATGGTACACCAGTAAGGGGGTGCCTGAGCAGTCATTAAAGTCCATCGGACACCCGAGGTTTGATGAACTAGTCAAAAGAAAGACGCTCGACCCAAAAGCATTTGCCAGTCATTTTAAGTTAGATAGTACTAAGAAATCCGTATTAATGGTAATTCATCATATTGAAACAGCTTTTCCACAAGCGATGCTTGAGGAACTGGAACGGAAAGGCGTTGTCAATATCATCATCAAACAAAGGAATGGAAAACAAGGGAAAACATCCCAGACATTGGCCTTGCAGAAGAAATTTCCCCAGGTTAAATTTGCCGATGACATGCACCTGTATGATCTCTTGAATAATGTGGATGCTGTGGTGAGCTATGAATCTACGATTGTGCTAGAAGCTATGCTTGCGAATAAACCTGTTTATATATGGAGGTTGAAAAGCCTGCACGCGAGTTCGACAAATTATTACAGAGACCTCAGTGAATATATCCATGATGATCCGCAGAAGCTTGTCGATCACATGATTGCTGTTATGAACGCTCCTAGGAATAAAACCTGGTTGAAAAAAAAGCAGCAGTTTCTTGCTATTCATTATCCACACAAATCAGGAACCAGCAGCGCGAAACTAAAAGCTTTGGTGAACTCGATTACAAAATAAGAGGGTGAAATGATGAATACATTCGAGAGGAATTTTTGGTCTCTTTATGTAGATTTTCTAGAAGCTTTTAGTGAGGTCAAGTATAAGGGCATCTCCATTCCTTATTTGTGTCATTTCCGAAGTCTCTTTACAAACCATCACGAATTGAAGCAGAACCTTTCCTCGGAATCATTTAGTCAGCAGCTCTCCCATACGGTCCAAGACAAAAAACTATTTCAACAACGGTTTACTGAATTTAAGAAGATGCATACCAATAACAAAGTGAAAAGGAAAGCGAACGGCAAAGTGGCTTTATACAATGCAGCGAACCTTCTTCGCTTTCCGATTGAAATTACAAAGAAACATTTTAAACCGGAACATAGTTTTGTTATTCGGGACATTCGAGGGAAAACAACCTCACCCAGACCGATCACTGCGGAGGGGCTGCCGGCCTACTTTTTAATAGATTACGATGAATCCATTGACCATCATGTAGAGTTGATTCAAAAGCAGGTGGCCGGGATTATTGAGAAACACAAAAAACACCCTTTATTTGGGCATCCCACCTTCAAAGAAGCATTCAACGCACAAGTGGAACGTATTGCTCATCGTATTATTGAGTCGACGAACATGATTAAGAAATTACCCATTTCCTGTATCGTTTTTTCTTCCACTCATTATTATCAAAGTCGTACACTGGCAATCGTAGCGGCGAGACATAATATCCCAACCATCTGCATGCAGCACGGAATTGTGGGAAGTGAGAATGGCTACATGCCCAAAATAGCAGATGTGGACGCGGTTTATGGGCATTTCGAAGTCGACTGGTTCAAAAGTATAGGGGTAGCCGATGATGGAGTGAAAGTAATCGGTCACCCTCGCTTTGATTTGATCAACAAAGAGGCGACAATAACAAAAGAGACGCTGACAAAAAAACTGGGCCTTGATCCCAAGAAGAAAAACATTCTCTTAATTGTCCGCGGTAATGCCTATATAAAGTATTGGAGAAAGTTATTGGATGAATGGGCTGGGCATGATCAATACAATGTCATCATCAAGGATTTTCCTGCTCAAACGCCTCATCCCTTGACGGAAAACTATGACTTTGCTGTTTCATCAAAGGGATATCATCTGTACACGCTTCTCCCACATGTGGATGTGGTTGTCGCTTACCTTTCTACGGTAGGACTAGAGGCGATGATTGCCGGTAAACCTGTATTTCTGTTATCTATCCCTGCACCCACGTATTCGGGCTATTATGACCGGCTTGGACAGATGGTCCAGAAAGAACCCGTAGGACTTGCGAATCTGGTGAATCGCTATTTTGTCAGTGAGAAGTTTCGTGCTAAGGAGTCTTCGAAGAGGAAGAAGTTCCTTGCCTACGCTTATCCTAATGTGAAGAGTTCCGGCCAGAGATTGATCGAACTGATTGCAGAGATGACGAAAGGACAGGGAAAGGCGTGATGGTTCTCCTTCATCACGCCTTTTGTTGGCTTCTGATGGTAAACGTTTCAATAGTGAGTAAAGGAAGCGGAATTTTGTTTATGAAAAAACAAAAGAACGGCATACAGCGAGATAAGGAGGAGTTCTATGCTCTATTTACCTGTTGAAGTAAAGGCGAGGGAGCTGCACGGAAAGCTCCTCCTTGCCTATCATGCTCTACTGAGAGGGGACAGTGTCATCCTCGGAGAGCACAGCAAAGTAGAAGAAGCGGCCCGCATCTATCCCACCGGTATTTTTCTGTGCAAAGGATATCCCAGTGGTTATATGAAACGTGTGGTAGTAGGGGCAAAACAAGCCGGTCATGTCATAGTGAATCTGGATGAGGAAGGATTGATTTATACAGATGAATCCATTTATTTGAAAACGAGGATGAACAGGAAGTGGGTGCCTTATCATGACTATGTGTACTGCTGGGGGGCTAGGCAGCAGAGAATGATCGAAGAGGAGTATCCTGCACTAAAGGGACGGTGCCTGATTACTGGAAACCCACGCTTCGACTTGCTTACATCTAAGTACAGAAGAATGTATCAAAAGGAAGCCGATCAGCTGAAGAAAACGTATGGACCATACATTATGGTAAATACCAGATTCTCTTTGTACAACACGATAAAAGGGAAGAAAGAGAATGGATTGACGCCTCAGGCACGATACATCCGGGACCTCTACAGCCATTTTGTTTGTTTGATTAAACGAATCAGCCAGGAGCTGCCGGACAAGAAGATTATTTTACGCCCCCACCCTTCTGAGAGCAAAAACAGCTATAAGGAAGATCTGAAAGGGTACGGAAATGTCCTTGTAAAAGACGAAGGAGCAGTCATTCCATGGATCATGGGTGCTGAGGCATTGATTCATAATGGTTGTACGACTGGTATTGAAGGGTATCTTCTTGGTCGCCCTGTATATTCCTATGAACCTGTGACTTCCCCTCATTATGATGTCCCCCTTCCACGGGACGTTAGTGTAGCCATCAAAGATTTAGAAGCGCTTGTTCTACTATTGAAAGATAAAACCGTCAAAAAAAGAAACCCATCTTCCTTGTTGATGGACTCATATGGGAACTTGGAAAAAGAAGAGTATGCGTATAAGAATATATTAGATCAAATGAGATCCGTTAATTCTCCCCTGCATGACGTGGTTCCATCTATTCCGCACCGCTATCAGAAAGACAAGAGACGAAAAATACGTTATCTTTTTCCTTCTCTATCAAAAGGAGAAATTCAAACATTCTTCCAAAAGGTAAATGAAGTGGAACAAAATAACCTGGTTGTCCAGATTGTTCCTTTATCCGACCGCTTATTCCTACTGACAGCGGAGCAATCATCATGAATACGTATGAGAAAAACTATTGGGGGCTGTACCTGGATTTCCTGACCTCTTTTCGTGAGTGGAAATATCATAACCTCCCTCTTTCCTTGTGTGTACACTTTCCCACCATGATCAATGGGATGGCGGGGTTGGAACAGTCTCTTGTAGATCCATCCTATGCAAAATCATGGTCTGATGGAAAGGTTCTTCAAGGTCGATTTGAAGCCTTCCTTCCTATAAAAGAAGCAGTAAAAGTGAATCATGGGAAAGTCGTTTACTATGACCCATTGCTCGGTATTCCTCCTTCTAGTTACAAACAACTGTCCTCACCGGCTGAATCACTTATCCTTAAACCGGACATCACCAATGTGAAAAAGAAGCAGATCGATGGGGCCGTCATAAAAGGATTAAGTCAGTATGCCGTGGATATAGAAGGGCAGGCCCGAAAGGAAATCAAGCGTTTTCATTCAATAGCAGGAAAGCATAAAAACCACCCGTTGTTCGGAAACCGACATTTCCTTTTAGCTATAAAGAAGCAGATAGAAAAAATCCTGTATTTTATAGAAGGAACCGAGCGTTTCCTTATGGAGGTAGATACCTCTCTCATTGTTTTTGGTGAAACAAACAGTATAGACACGAGAGCCCTCGCCCTGGCGGCAAGGAAGAAAGGGATCCCTACCCTCTGTCTTCAGCACGGAGCGGTCATCTCCCCCTTTGGTTATCTGCCGAAAGTGGCTGACTATCAAGGGGTTTACGGGAGATATGAACAGACTCTCTACGAAAGTCGTGGAGTAGATCCTGATTTTCTGCCGATCCTCGGGCATCCCCGTTTTGATGAAATGGTAACCAGGAACAATCTCCGAGCTTCGTCATTCAATAAAACATTAGGGATTCATCCCTCACGGAAAAGAATCCTTCTCATTGATCATCATACGGATAAAAAAATGACCCATCAGATTTTGGACCTATTACTAGTCACTGCCCCTGAAGTAGAACTAATCGTCAAGATTAAGAAAGGGGTCCGTGCTTTTGATGGCTGTGCCAAGCATAAAAGAGTCCACCTGATCCGACGGATGCACCTCTATGATATGCTCCCCAATGTAGACGCGGTCATCAGTTACGAGTCTACCGTTGTGTTGGAATCTATGTTATATGGAAGAGAAAACTTTGTATGGAAATTGAAACAGCCGGGCTTGACAGACTATTTTACCCAGCTTCCGGTATTGACCTACTCAACAGCCGAACCTCTTGTCGAGGAGGTGCGAACCTTTTTGGATAAAAGGAGTGACCAATCCGGACAACAGTCAGTTCAGCTTCGTGAGCGGTTTTACATTCCCTCCCATCAAAAATCGACCCTTCTCTTGAAAGCGTTGATCGCTTCTTTACGCACCTAATAGCGTAGGAAGTCCAACGCTTTTTTTATGTGCTCTGAGCTTTTAAAGGAAAAGAAATTCACTTGGTCTTTATCTTTCATAGGTTGAAACCTATTATTTTCACCGAATTCTAGTTTTTGAATATATATAGTAATCAGCAACGATGAAATAGAATGCCTTCCCTGGGTGAAGGTACTAGATTACGTGAAGAGGGAGAAGGAAGCAAGTGTTCTTTAAAGGTAAGAAGGTATTAGTCATAGGAGGTACAGGAACAATTGGCCGCGGAATCGTCAAGACGATTCTTGGGCAGGCACCGGATGTCATTCGTGTTTTCAGCAGAGACGAACATAAGCAGCATGAATTGCAGAATGAATGGGGAAAAAGAGAAGACCTCCGCTATTTAATCGGAGATGTCAGGGATTACGATCGTGTCCATACCGCGATGCAGGGCATCGACTATGTGTTTCACCTGGCGGCTATGAAGCATGTGCCATCGTGTGAATACAACCCTTATGAAGCGGTGCTGACAAATGTTCATGGAACGAACAATGTGGTCAGGGCAGCACTTGCGCAAGGAGTGAAAAAGGTGGTGTTCACCAGTACGGATAAAGCCATTTCTCCGACAAATGCCTATGGTGCGACCAAACTAACCGCTGAGCGTCTAATTACTGCTGCCGAATACAGTAAAGGGCGGGGACAGACGGTTTTTGCGAGTGTTCGTTTTGGTAATGTCATGGGATCGCGCGGGTCAGTCATCCCCCTGTTCAAGAAACAGATTCTCAATCAAGGGAAAATTACGGTAACCGACCGCACGATGACGAGATTCATGATGACCTTGGAACAAGCAACCTCCTTAACGATAAAAGCGCTTGAGGAAGCGCGCGGCGGAGAGATTTTTGTTTTGAAAATGCCGGTGGTTGCACTTGATGACCTGGCTTCATTGGTCATTAAAGAAACCTGTACTCAGCTGGGCAAAGACCCTGAACAAATCAAAGTAGAAGAAATAGGGCTGCGCCCAGGGGAAAAAATGTACGAAGAATTAATGACGCACGAAGAGTCATTGACCGCATGGGAACTGGATGACATGTACGTGATTCCATATTCCTTTAAAAAAGATGTTCCTTATAAAAACGCCAGGAAAGCTGCTCCGGGAATGTACAGTTCTTCCGGGCAGTCCCCGATCAGTGCTGTTCAATTATATGAACTTCTTAAAAGCCAGGGATTAATTTAAAGAAAAGAGAGGAGGGAAAGATTGGATACGTACTCTAAGAATTATTGGGGACTGTACCTTGATTTCCTGGATGACTTCAAAGAACTAATCTATCAAGGTTATCCTATTGCTTATTTGAGTCATTACCGGAGTTTGATTATTGGGAATAAGAGATTGATGAGAGATTTACAATCCCCTGAGTTTACCAGGACCATAAAGAATAAGATCCAGACAACAGCAGCGGTTCAGCAGAAATTTAATACATTTAGAACGTCTGTAAGAAAAAAGCAGCGCGTAAGAAAAGGCGGGATGATTGTTCTTCACGATGTCTATGACCTCCTTCGTTTTCCGGAGAAGACGCTGAAAAATCATTTTCCTCCATCCAAAACGCTGATTCTTGAAGAAAAAGGAATGAAGAAGAAGAAAGAATCATTTCCACGTGCCAGTGGATTTAAGTACAAATGCTTTACGGACTATCAAGTGGATATCTCAACTGCTGTGAAAAAAGTGAAAAGAAAAGCAAGAGAAATCATAGCCTCTCATCCTGGTCACCCCATGTACACTCACAAAACCTTTCAAACCCGATGGATGCTTCAGATCGTGAAAATTATGAATCGAATCAATGAATCCATGCAATTGTTTAAGCGTGTGCATGTATCCGCCATCGTGGTCCCTTCTACTCATTATCCTGAATCAAGAACATTGGTCATCGTAGCATCCAAGTATGGAATACCGACGGTTTCTATGCAGCATGGCATCATATCAGGGGAATCGGGCTTTATTCCAAAGATTGCAGACATTGATGCCGTTTACGGTCCTTTTGAAACGGAGTGGTTTCGGGCGAGGGGAGTGGCAGCAGAGGAAATCATGGAGGTGGGGCACCCAAGGTTTGATGAAATTACGAGAGTCCCGAAAGTAAGCCGGGCTTCGATGATGAAGAAACTCAGGTTACACCCCTCCAGAAAAAATGTTCTGTTAATCGTCCGCAGTCAGAACAAATACAAAGAATGGGATCAGTTTCTGAAAAAACTGACCGTTAAACAAAAGCTCAACATCATCCTCAAAGATTTTCCTAATCGCTCCAATCATCCTCTGATCAAAAACCATTCCTACGTTCACAGCTCAGTCGGATATGAACTGTACGATCTCATTGCTATGGCCGATGTCGTTGTCACCTATTTTTCAACGGTCGCTCTCGAAGCCATGCTTGCGGGCAAAACAGTCTTTATTCTGGATCGTCCCTTTGCGGGTTATTCAGGTTATTACACAAAAATGGGGGATCTCGCTCAGAAGGATCCAGGAAAATTAGCAGGAATATTCTCTGAATACATTCGTGCAGATAAGATGAAGTCTTATGCGGAGCAGAAAGTGAAAGATTTTGTTGCTTATGCTTACGCCGCAAAACGGTCATCAGGGGAACGATTGATGAATCTATTAAAGAGATGGGTTTGATCGAAAGCAAGCATAAGGCCAAGCATAGAAAAATATGAATGGGAATATAAGGGAGGGGTGTGTCCGTGAATATTTTAGTAACAGGTGGAGCCGGCTTTATCGGACGGTGGGTCGTGAAAAGATTATTGGATGAACAGCACAATGTATGGGTGCTCGATGACCTGTCGAACGGAAGAATAGAAAACATTGAGGACCTACTCGTGCATAAAAATTTCAAGGCATTCATTCATGGGGATATCAAAGACAGGAACACCGTCGAGAGTCTTTTTTATCCGGGTATTGATTTGTGTTATCACCTGGCTGCAAGCATCAATGTCCAGGACAGCATTGATGATCCAGAAACAACGTTCAACAATGACACAATCGGGACGTTTTATTTACTGGAGCAGTGCCGGAAGCATAAGGTCAAAATGGTGTTCATGAGCACATGTATGGTCTATGACCGGGCAGAAGATGAAGAGGGGATATCAGAAACAGATCCGATCAAACCGGCATCCCCTTATGCAGGGGCGAAGATCGCCGCTGAAAATATGGTTCTGTCCTATTATTATGCGTATGGGCTGCCAGTAACGGTAATCCGGCCATTCAATACGTATGGCCCCTATCAAAAAACAGGAGGAGAAGGTGGTGTCGTGGCCATCTTTATTAAAAATAAGTTGAACGGACTTCCTTTGCAAATCTATGGAGATGGAAAGCAGACCCGTGATCTGCTTTACGTGGAAGACTGCGCACGGTTTGTAGTGCAGGCCGGCTACAGGGATGAAGTGAACGGAGAAATTGTCAATGCGGGGTTAGGGGAGGATATTGCGATTAACGACCTTGCCGAGCTGATTGCAAAGAGCCCTGATCATATCCTTCATGTCGAACATATCCATCCCCAAAGCGAGATTCCTAAACTGCTTTGTGACTATGATAAAGCTAAACGTCTCCTGGGATGGGAGCCTTCGATTTCTTTAAAGGAAGGAATTCGGAGAACAGAGGAATGGATCGACAGCACGAATTTAATTTAAAGGAGTTCAAGAATGTGGAAGAAAAGCTAGCGATTTTCGGGGGAGAACCCGTCCGTGATTCGCTGCTTCCATACGGGAAGCAGTCCATCGACGATCAGGATGTCAGAGCCGTTGTCGATGCATTGAAAAGTGACTATATTACAACCGGGCCTGCCATCGAAGCATTTGAAAAAGGGGTGGCTGATTACGTAGGGGCGGTGTATGCTGTAGCTTTTTCCAATGGTACAGCAGCTTTGCACGCCGCTTGTTTTGCTGCGGGAATCGGCAAAGGAGATGAAGTGATCACGACTCCTTTGACGTTTGTTGCGAGTGCCAATTGTGTGTTGTACACCGGAGGAAAGCCGGTGTTCGCTGATGTTGATCCGAAGACGTATAATATTGATCCATCTTCGGCTGCATCCTTAGTGACATCCAAAACCAAAGCGATTATTCCTGTGGATTTTACAGGTCAGCCGGCGGATTATGATAAGATTCAAGCCCTGGCCGATCAGCATGGACTGGTCGTCATTGAAGATGCCGCTCATGCTTTAGGGTCGGAGTACAAAGGAGAAAAAGTGGGATCATACAGTGATATGACCATGTTCAGCTTCCACCCTGTGAAGCATATTACTACAGGCGAAGGGGGCATTATTACTACGAATAACCGAGTGTATTATGAGAAGTTGATGATGTTCCGCACGCACGGGATAACGAAAGACCCCGGGCAAATGCTCGAGAAGCGGCATCCATGGGAATATGAAATGCAGTTTCTTGGATACAATTACCGCATGACAGATCTGCAGGCAGCTCTCGGTAGCAGTCAGCTGACTAAATTGGATGCTTTCGTAGCGAAGCGAAGGGCTATCGTCAGTGTATATAACAAGGAATTCTGCCAAATGGCAAATGTCATCACTCCCGAGCAACTACCGGAAGCCAACTCTTCTCATCACCTTTATATTCTACGCATGACAGGCACTCTAAAAGGCCTCAGAAAAGAAATTTTTGATGCGCTCCGTGCAGAAAATATCGGGGTGAATGTGCACTACATGCCGGTTCATACCCAACCCTACTACAAAGACCGTGGTTATACTAAAGGGATGTGTCCGGTGGCCGAAGAGGTTTACGAAGGGATTGTAAGCCTGCCGTTATTTCCTGGTATGACAGAGAGTGATGTGGCAGATGTTGTGTGTGCGGTGAAAAAAGTGATCTGTCATTATGAAACGGCCGAAGGTGCCGGTCAATGAGAGTAGGATTTAGAGTAGATGCCTCTACAAAAGGAGGCACAGGACATGTGATGCGGTGCCTCACGCTCGCGGGTGAGCTTCGAACACTTGGAGCAGAGGTTTTTTTTATGTGCCGAAGACGGCCGGGAGATTTAGTTGACTTTATACAGGAGAGTGGTTATCGCGTTTATGAAATGACGGGGGCTTACAATGTCTCCTGGAAAGAAGACGCAGTAAGAACGATCCAGATTTTAGAGAACATTGGGACTGCTGAATGGCTTGTGGTGGATCATTATGGGCTGGACGCCCGTTGGGAGAAAGCGGTAGGACATCATATTCAAAAATTAATGGTCATCGATGATCTTGCGAACCGCCCTCATGATTGTGACCTGCTTCTTGACCAGAATCTGTATAGAAATATGGAACAAAGGTACAAAGGACTCGTTCCTGAGGGGACGAAACTTCTTCTTGGTCCGTCTTTCACGCTTTTAAGAGAAGAATTCTTGCAATCTACGTGTAACCGGAAATGGGATGGAAACGTACGACGCATCCTCGTGTCATTTGGTGGTAGTGATCCTACCAATGAAACGTTGAAAACACTCAAGGCTATTGAGAAGTTAAACGTTCCGCTTATGGTTGATATCGTAATTGGGAGCTCTCACTCGTGCAGGCAAGACATTGCTCGTTTTTGTGAGAGGAAGGAAGGTATGCTGCTGCACGTACAAACGAAGGAAATGGCCCGGCTTATGGAACATGCGGATCTTGCGGTTGGAGCTGGGGGCAGTTCTGTTTGGGAACGTTGTTACATGGATCTACCATCGTTGATCATTGAAACAGCGGCAAATCAAAGGGAAGTCATCTCCACCCTCCAGGAAAAAGGTGTGGTCTTTTACTTGGGGAAAAGTGAAGAAGTAGATGTGAATCTTCTTTCTCAACATTTACAAAGATTCATAGCTGAACCAGACCTGATAAAGAAGGCTATTGAAACAGGAAAGCATTTGATGAAAGACCATAAGCCTTACGGCGTTTCCCGGTTGATGATGGGGGATGGAAACGATGGATGAGTTTCGTTTACGTGACGTCGAGCGTGCGGATCTGCCGATGATTTGGAAGTGGCGGAACGCCGAGCACATCCGGATTCATATGTATCATGACCAGTGGATTCCCTGGGAGGACCATGTTTCATGGTTTGAAAGGGATCAGCAGAACCCTTCTTCTTACACCAAGTTATTCATTTACAAGGAGCGCCCGCTCGGGGTTGTCAGGTTCACCAATATCGATCAAAAACAGGGAACGTGTGAATGGGGTTTTTATATTGGTGATCCTGAGGCACCAAAAGGCGCCGGGACGGCTATGGGTATGCTGGGGCTGGATTTTATGTTCGTAACGGTCGGCATCCGGAAAGTTTGTGCAGAAGTCCTGGATGTTAATGTTGCCAGTCTTCGGTTTCATGAAAAACTTGGATTCGTTCCTGAAGGGCGGCTGATCGAACAAATAGTGCGTGAAGGGAAATTCATAGATGTTATTCCTATGGGTCTATTTAAAAATGGGTGGCTCAAAAGGCGTGAAATCTTAAAAAGGGGGCAGGATGATGGAAATCGAAATCATAGGAAGAAAGGTCGGTCCTGATCATCCTCCATTCATCATTGCAGAAATGTCGGGAAATCATAATCAGTCACTCGCTCGAGCCCTGGAAATCGTAGATAAGGCAGCAGAGACGGGGGCGCATGCCTTGAAAATCCAGACCTATACCGCAGATACAATGACGCTTAAGCATAAGGGTGACGAATTTCAAATTGAAGATCCTGAGAGTCTTTGGAAAGGAAAGAGCCTCTATGATCTTTATAAGGAAGCCTACACCCCGTGGGAGTGGCATGAAAAGATATTCGATCGATGCCGGGAGCTTGGGATGATCGGTTTCAGCACGCCATTCGATGCATCCTCGGTGGATTTTTTAGAAAGCCTGCATGTCCCTCTCTACAAAATCGCATCCTTTGAAAATACCGACCTCCCTTTAATTCGGAGAGTAGCGAGAACAGGGAAACCTCTCATTATCTCGACAGGAATGGCTACGGCAGGGGAGATGGCTGAAATGACTCAAGCCTTCAGAGAAGCGGGAGGGAAAGATCTGATCCTGTTGAAGTGCACAAGCAGTTATCCTTCCACACCTGAAAATTCTCATATTGCCACCATCCCCCATATGCGGGATCTTTTTCAGTGCCAGGTCGGTTTGTCCGACCATACGCTGGGCACCGGTGTGGCAGTTGCCAGCGTAGCACTCGGTGCAACCGTTGTCGAGAAACACTTTACCCTCGCACGCAAAGACGGTGGAGTGGATGCACAATTTTCATTGGAACCCGATGAAATGGCCCGGTTAGTTGAAGAAACAGAACGAGCCTGGCTGGCTCTGGGGACGGTGAATTACGGTCCGACCCACAGTGAAAAAGCGTCAGGTCAATACCGGCGTTCCTTATACATTACAGAAAACCTCAAGACAGGAGACGTTTTGACGGAAGATAACCTGCGATCCATCCGGCCTGGTTTCGGTCTGCCACCTAAATATTATGAATTGCTTCTTGGTAAAAAAGTAAATAAAGATGTGCCAAGGGGGACGCCGATGTCGTGGAACCTTATCGGGTAATAAAAGAGGTGGAATCATGAAAGTCATAGCTATAGTTCAGGCTCGGATGGGGTCGACAAGGCTCCCTGGAAAAGTGCTGAAAAAAGTCAATGGGAAATCTTTGCTTGAGTATCAAGTGGAAAGAATGAAGCGTTCAAAAAAAATCGATCATCTGGTGATCAGCACAACAAAGAAAGCCCTGGATGATCCGATTATTGATTTGTGCAAAGATTTGAATGTGGATACTTTTAGAGGATCTGAAAAAGATGTACTTGGAAGGTTTTATGAGACATGTGAACGTTATAAAGCAGATGCCGTAGTCAGGCTGACTGCCGATTGTCCATTCATTGATCCGGGTGTGGTCGATAAAGTCATCACGTATTTTCAAGATCACTATCCAAATTACCTGTATGTCTCGAACACAAGGACCCGTTCCTATCCAAGGGGCCTGGATACAGAAGTTTTCACTTATGAAGTTCTAAAAGATGCCTATATGAATGCAAACTCTCCCCATGACCTTGAACATGTGACGCCATTCATTGTCAAGAGAGTCGGAGACCAGGGGATTGCACAGGTTACTCATGACACGGATGAAAGTCATCACCGCTGGACCGTTGATACATTGGAAGATTTCCAATTTGTCTCTACCGTTCTCGAGCATCTGTATCCAACCAACCCGGCGTTTACCTTTCAGGACCTTTTGGATGTTTTAAGGAAGAATCCGCAATGGACGGAGATCAATCGTCAAGTCAAACAGAAAGGTGAAACTTAAGGGGCGGATGGATGTGACTGTTCCAAAAGGGCTAACGGGATTGGAGAGTTCTTTAGAGGTTGTCAATGTTCCCTTGCACAAGTGCTGCGACTGGCAGGGGTTTATGTACGCAAAGGAAGGATGGCATTATTTCAGCGCATTATTAAGGGAATACAAGAAAAACCCTGACCTCCATTACTCCATTTCTATACTAAAGGAGTACTATGACAAATATCAGCCTCGTTCCACATTTGAATGTTTTCTGTGTGAGGAAGAGTTTAATTCAAAGCATCACACAACGCCATGGGTTCCACTTCCATGGGACCAATCGTTTAGAGTGAAATTATTGGATAATCAGCACTTCGGGCCTAATTCCAACGCATTCATAAAAAAAGAGTTTGAAAGAATCACTACTCTTTACCATAAGTTGAGGGCGCAAGGATATCAGCCTTTGAATCATCGTGACGGATATGTTCGTGGGCATTTTTTGAGGAACGGAGAAGATTATCGTTTCAAAGTGACAGGTGGGCAGCATCGGATGGCTGTCTTAGGCGTTCTGGGGCAAACGGATTTGGATGTAAAACTTCAGCCGGACTGGAAAAGGGTCATCGATATTCGTCATATTGATCAATGGGAGCAAGTGAAAAACGGAACGTATAGTGTGAGGGCAGCACAGAAAGTGTTTCATTGTTATTTTCAAACGACGGGGAAAGAGAAAGCTGAGAAATATGGAATTCTTAAAAAGGGAGACGCAGGTAGATGACTATACCTTATGGAAAGGATGCTCTAATCAGCTCCTCACCAACAGTTCAGGTCCCTTTGAACAAATGTGTGGATTGGCAAGGGTTTTCTTATACAGAGCAGGGTTGGCATTACTTGTGTGAAACGCTCAAAGAATACAGAAAAAAACCGAAAATGATTTACAGGGATTCCTTTCTCTTCAAATATTATTCTCTCTATCAACCTGCCTCGATGTTTGAATGCTTTATGTGTGGCGATGCCTTTAACCCCATATATCAGGAACGTTGGGTGCCTCTGCCTTGGGGGATGAATCATAGACGCGTACAGAAAGAGGGTAGCCAACACTATGGCCCCAATACAAAGACATTCATAAGAAAAGAGTACAAACGATTGGTTCATGTCTATGAAAAATTGAAAACAGAAGGGTACCAACCTACACAATTTCATGATGGATTCATTAAAGGCCACTTTCTGAAGAAGGGAAAGGACTACCGTTTTTTGATTACAGGCGGACAGCATCGTATAGCAGCTCTTTCAGTATTGGGGAGTCAATCGATTTTGGCGAGAATTCCCCCGAAAAGAAAGAGAGTCATAGACCTGGATGAAATTAAGGAGTGGGAGCAAGTTGCGAATGGGGTTTACCCATTAGAAGTGGCGTCGCACGTGTTTCATATGTACTTTGAGTCCAATGGCAGGGAAAAGGCGTCTTTGTATGGTTTGGTGGAATCAGGAGAAACGAAATACTTTATTAGGGGGAATCGATTCGTGTATCAGGATCTATGGGTGAAAGGGAAACTTGTCAAAAAGGGTCAAAGAGAGTGTGCAAACAGGTATGAAAAAGTAAAGGAAAAGATGAAGGGGTGGAGTGATCCCTTTACGGTCCTTGATCTCGGAGCTAACAACGGCTATTTTTCCTACCGGATCGCGGAAGATTTTAAAGTGCCGGTAACGATGATTGAGGAGAAAAAGGAAGCCCGAAAGATTTACGATATGAATGAAAACCCGAATGTAACACTCATCAACAGGCGTGTGGAAGTACAGGAATTGAAAGAGCTCTGCAAGAATAAGAAGTTTGACGTGATTCTCGCTTTGAGTGTCCTGCATCACTTCGATAACTACGAGGAAGTCATAGAGGTGCTATTCGCCCATTCCAAGCATCTTTTTATTGAGTCTTCTGCTCTTGAAGAGGCAGATGGAGGCTGTAGAAGCTATACTGTCAAAGGAATTAACGATCTCTTGCAAGCTAAAAAGCCTGAGATTTTGACCTATTCGGATAATATTAGAGGGCTCGGAAAGCGGCCTCTTATGTATTTTAATAATGATAAAGGATGAACAAACTCCCCCTTTTGCCGGGTCCATTCCAGGTGAAAGGGTTTTGTCTTTCATCATATTTTCATAAACTTGTTTTATACTGGATTTTAGAACGGTAAATTTAACAGGTTCGAGCGGAGGAAACCTATGATTATACAGCCTATACTGGTAATTCGGGCAGTATCCATTGCCGCCGGGGTACTAATTCTATGGATTTTGCAAGAGAAGGAGAAGAAGGAAAGCATCGAAAGCTTTTTATCCTTGTTGACCACATGGATTTTCGTTTTTATAGGAGCGAAGTTTGTGACGAGATGGGATCTCGTGTTTGACTATCCTTTATCAGTCCTCTCTTACCCTGGCGGGGCGAAGGAACTGTACATAGCCACATGTTTGACTATTGTTTTTGAATGGCGCAAAAGGATGGTACACCGTCGTTATGTCGGCTCTTCCATTTTGGTTCTTGCGACTAGTCTGCTGGCATTTGCGCTCTTACGTCAGCTTGTGCTTGCTCAGGGGAATCTGGTTGATGTGGCTTTTGCTTTTGTCTTTTTTCTTCTGGTGCTATTTTTGATCAAACCTGCTGTGAAAATCGCCGCTGCATCCACAATTGGAATGGTCTGTGGATGGCTGTATCAAGCACCGGAGCTCATGGGATACAGGATCAGCGTTTGGTTTTATGTCATCCTCAGTCTGATGGTATGGGGCTATATTTTAAGCGGGAGAAAACGGGCATGAAAACATGTCTACATAGATAGGAGACCATAAGGAAGTCGATGTTCTGAGGAATACATTTTAAGGAGGTTTGAAAAATGGGGACTGATGTAACGCTTTGGCTGGCACTCGGAGCAGGAATCATTTCTTTTCTATCGCCGTGTACCCTGCCTTTGTTCCCGGCCTATTTATCATATATCACCGGAATGAGTGTGAAAGAGATGAAAGAGAATCGAAGTCTTGAGGTGAAGAAGAGGTTACTCACGCATTCTATTCTCTTTCTTCTAGGTGTTTCTTCGATTTTTATCAGTTTAGGAATTGGTGCTTCTTATGTAGGAAGTGCTGTACAAAATATCTTAACAGGAAGCTCAGGGCTGCTACTGCAGCGGCTGGCTGGTGTTTTCATTATTTTGATGGGGCTGTTCGTCGCGGGATGGTTGAAGATCGGCTGGTTTATGAAAACGAAAAGGGTGCAGACGAAACCGAAAACGTCCCTTAGCCTGGCGGGAACTTTTTTTGCAGGGATGGGGTTTGCAGCAGGGTGGACGCCTTGCATCGGCCCGATTTTTGCATCCATTCTCCTGTTGTCCGCAAGCAACCCGACACAGGGGATCTTGTACACCGTTGTTTATGTCATCGGATTCGCCCTGCCGTTTCTCGTGTTTTCCTTTTTCATAGGATCCACCCGGGCCATCTTGAAATATAGTGAGCAAATCATGAAAGTCGGTGGAGTGGCGATGATTTTAGCTGGAGTATTTCTCTATACCGGGTATATGACGAGAATCTCGACATTGCTTTTGAATTTGGTTCAGGATACATGGTTTGCCAATCTAGGCATGATATTTTTATAGAAAGGAAGAGGGCTGAATGAAGAAATGGGGGCTCATTGTCATTGTAACCGCCTTATTTGGTTGGGCAGTTTATGATTTTGTATATGAAGGGGAAACCAAAGAACAGGTGGCTGAAGGCGAAAAGATGGTTGCTGAAGGGCCAGCTACAGAGGAAGCTGACATTGGTTTGGAAAAAGGACAGCAGGCACCGGATTTCACGCTGCAAACGCTCAGTGGCGAAGAGGTTTCTTTGTCGGATTATCGTGGAGAAAAAGTCATGATCAACTTCTGGGCCACATGGTGTCCGCCTTGCCGGGCCGAAATGCCGGACATGCAAGAGTTTTCGGCAAATGAAGATATCCAGGTGCTGGCTGTGAATTTAACAGAAACCGAAGCGAGTGTAAAAGGGGTGCAGGATTTCGTAGATGAATTCGGGTTAACCTTTCCTGTTTTGCTAGACGAGGACGTTTCCGTCGCCAACCAATATGAGGTCAATCCCGTCCCTACATCCGTTTTTGTCGATGAAGAAGGCAAGGTCAGTTCTGTCATGCTCGGGGCGATGAATTACGATATGATGGTACAAAGGATGGAAGGAATGTAAGGGTGATTACATGAAAACGGAAGTACTGATCGTTGAAGATGATCGGAAGATTTCAAATCTCATAAGCATTTACTTAGCGAATGAAGGGTACAGCGTCAAACAGGCTTATGACGGGGAAGAGGGCAGGACGCTCTATCTTCAACACCGCCCATGCCTGTTGATCCTTGATTTGATGCTACCTAAATGGAGCGGGGAGGAATTATGCCGCTTCGTTAAGAAAGACAGCGAAGATCCCCCCGGCGTCATTATGTTATCTGCGAAAGGAACGACGGAAGACCGTATTACAGGACTGCGTCTCGGCGCTGATGATTACATGACGAAACCGTTCAGCCCTGAAGAATTGATGGCGCACGTGGAAGCCGTCTTAAGGAGGACAGGGCATGTGTGTCAAAAGCTTTCCCATGAAGGACTTGAAGTGAAACCGCGTAAAGGGGAAGTATGGTTGAACGGTGAACGGCTGGAGTTGACGCATTATGAGTTCAATTTGCTTTATTTTATGATGGATCACAAAGATCAAGTGTTTACGAGAGAACAGCTGCTCGAGCAAATCCACCCGAACGGCGAAGCGGATATTATGGCCCGTACCATTGATGCGCACATCAAAAAGCTCCGCCGGAAAATAGAAGCGGATGCATCTGTTCCGCAAAGGATTGTGACGGTGAGAGGGATGGGGTATAAATATGCGTCTCATTGAACGTCTCCTGCCGCCGAAACTTTGGGTGAAGATGACGATCGTAAATATTGCCCTCCTGATTGGAGTCGTGATCGTTACAGGAATGACGCTTTATCAGACAGCTTGTTTTCTTGCTGCTGACATTACAGGTGTCGAGCGTGAAGCCCAGTTGACCTTCAATCGTTCTCTCTTAATTTACGCATGGGTAATCGGAGGCGTCGTCATCGTGATGGGGGCTTTTTTATATTCAACGGTAACAAGGAAAGTGCTTGTACCTGTCAAAGAGCTGACAAATGCCATGGAAACAATGAAATCAGGGACTTATCCTGGAGATTTGGACGTCCAAACCAACGATGAAATAGGAGAGCTTGTCGTTCACTTCAATCGTATGAACCGTCGTTTGCAGGAACAGGAGCGTTCGCGACACCAAATGCTTCGTGATTTATCGCATGAAATAAGGACACCGTTATCCAACTTGCAAGGTTATTTAGAGGCCCTTGAAAAAGGGGTGATTCCAGGGGATCAGACGATTTACCGCTCTCTTGCAGAAGAAACCGACCGAGTCTCTCAGCTGCTTGCCCGGCTGGATGACATGGAATCCTGGACGACGATAAGCCCTTCGAAGCCGCTGGAGGTCAGTCAGGAGGAAATGACCCAGGTCATCTCTCAAGTAATCCAAATGTTCACTTTGGAATTTGAGAAAAAAGGCATCGGAATGAAGAGTGAGTTGGAAGCCGCGGAGGTGCCTGTAAATAGACAAGGGGTCCAGCAGGTTCTGACGAATCTATTGAGAAATGCTCTGGATTATCATGAGGGGGCAGGTGGAGTTAAAGTTGTTGGAAAAGCAGAAGGGGAAATTTACGTGATCAAAGTAAAAGGAGAAGGAAAGGAGATTCCTTTAACTGAAAAGGATCTAGTTTTTGATCGCTTTTACCGCGTGGACCCTTCCCGGTCAGACGGGAGGTCTGGGCTTGGCCTTGCCATCAGTAAACAGATTGTGGAACGCCATGGCGGTCAGATACAATTGGAAACCGATGGTCGGAAGCACTGTTTTTTTATAACCTTACCAATGAGAGCGTAAACGAATGGTTTGCGCTTTTTTTGGGGTTGGAGTGGGAGAGGTGTACCTGGTACCGGTGAAGAGGGATGCGGTGCCAGGCACCACATCTGCTTTTAAAGGTGTCAGGCTTTCTGTTCATATTTTCACAAACTCAAACATACTAAAAGCCCCAGCTCAACGCTGGGGCCCCGCCACCTATACCTATACAAACTTTCGTCTCTTTGAATTCTTTTATCTTTAATTAAGATGGCTCAAATTCAAGATACCATAAATAGTCATGGAAGTTAACCATTTTTTTGAAAAAAGAAAGGGGATGATCAGTAATCTTATTCTTCGCCTATCGACAAATTTTTTTATGAAGGATAAACCCTGTATTGACGCCATTTCCTTTAATATCCAATGGACATCAACCTTTGTTCAACCCCCTGCAATATAGTATAGTTAAAAGGAGCTTGATTTTTCAGAAAAAATAGTATCTTAGGGAGAAAGGGGTACACCAAATGACTCAGCAGACATTTTTGTATCAACCGAAAATATCGGAAGTACTTAAAAATATGAGGAAGGTCATGATCGGGAAGGAAGAAGCCGCGATGTTGAGCCTTGTCGCGTTACTTGCGAAAGGGCACGTCCTTTTGGAGGATGTTCCAGGTGTCGGGAAAACGATGCTTGTGAAAACGCTGGCTAAATCTCTGGATTGTGACTTTAAACGTATCCAGTTCACGCCAGATTTGCTTCCTTCTGATGTGACGGGTGTATCGATATATAATCCGAAGAGTTTGGAGTTTGAATTCAGGCCTGGGCCGATCCTTGGCAATATCGTTTTGGCGGATGAAATCAACCGGACATCCCCGAAGACGCAGTCCGCTCTTTTGGAAGGAATGGAAGAAACGAGTATTACGGTGGATGGGAATACCGTTCCCCTCAGTGACCCGTTTTTTGTCATGGCGACTCAAAACCCGATTGAGTATGAAGGGACTTATCCATTACCGGAAGCTCAGCTTGACCGCTTCCTGATTAAGATGAAGATGGGTTATCCTTCTGCAAAGCAGGAAATGGAGATGCTCTCAAGAACTTCGAACGGCCACCCAATCGAAGATATTTCCGCTGTGTTGACAAGAGAAGAGCTTGTTGAATTGCAAAAAGAAGTATTGGAAGTCTATGTCGATCGTACGGTCAACCGTTACATTATCGACCTTGTGACAGGAACCCGGGCACATGACGGCGTTTATCTCGGGGTCAGCCCGCGTGGGTCGATCGCCTTAATGAAAGCAGCCAAGGCTTATGCGTTCATTCATGACCGCGATTATGTGGTACCTGATGATGTTCAATTCATGGCTCCTTTTGTCCTTTCTCACCGTATGATCATTACATCAGAAGCGAGGTTTGAAGGACAGACAGCGGAGTCGATTATTGACAGACTGCTATCCTCCACGTCCATTCCAGTGAAGAGGAACATCAGTGAATGAGGCGGAAACTTGGAATCATCGCTAGAAGCCTTGTCGTAGCGATCCTTTTTGTCATCCTCTTTTCCTACGCCATGTTTCAGGGCGGGTTTGTCAGTTGGTTTCTTTTTTATGCATTTCTGCCATTCCTCCTTTACATGGCCGCCGTCCTCATTTATCCGGTCGATAATTGGAAGATCGAACGGAACCTGTCTAAACGAATGGCGATGGGGAGTGAAACCATCGATGTTGAAGTGAAGTTAAAAAGGAAAGTTCCTTTCCCCATCTATTACTGCATCATCGAAGAACACTTGCCGGAATCCTTGAATAAAGTGGACGAACACATAGATAAATACAAGGATATGGGTAAAGTGGACCGCTTTTATAACCCCCGTAAAGTGAAAAAGGTTATTTTTCCTTGGTTCAGCAAGACCATTACGTACCGGTACCAACTGAATAAAGTGCCTCGTGGAGACCATAAGCTGAAGGCACTTAGGATCAAAACCGGTGACTTTTTCGGCTTTGTAAAAAAAGAACACGTTTATCATAAGGAAAGCAAACTGCTTGTCTTTCCTTATGTTCGTCCAGTGAAAATGAAAGACCGGGTGTACAGTTTTGAACAGGGAGCAAGTCCTTCTTTCAAGATAAATGAAAAGAACACGAACATGGTCACCGGTGTCCGTGAATACATGCCTGGGGACCGCTTTGCCTGGGTGGACTGGAAAACCACGGCGAAGAAGAATGAAATGATGACGAAAGAATTTGAACAGGAAAAAAGTGTCGACATGATGCTTATCCTGAATGGCGTCTATCATCCGGAGATGAGTGAATTGAGTTTTGAAGGAGCGGTGGAATTCACGGCTTCCTTGATGAAGGAGTTCCATAAAAACTCCTCTCCACTCTCATTCATGTCCCTCGGTGACGGTCGTCAATACTTTCCTTTCCATCAGGACTACGCACATCAGCAGCAGATGCAGGGGCATTTGGCTAGAATCCGACCTGTCGGGCGCATTCCTTTTGCGCAACAGCTGGAGCGTGAAAAGTCATTGATCCCAAGTGGTGTGATGCTCATGCTCGTGAGTCATCACTTGGATAAGGAAATCCAGGTTGCCATTAGCAAACTGGCAAAAAGAAGCAAGCGTGTCGTCTTTTTCTATGTGCGTCCTCATGGACAAATGTCGTTCCAGGACCATCAAGCTGTGAAGCAGATGAAAAGTCAGGGCGTTGTTGTCAACCTATTGAATGAGGAACAGCTGACGAAACAACAATTCGAGGTGAACACATGATGGAAGAGCGACAATCGTTCATCTATAAACTGATTCTCTATATTACTGGCTTTCTATTGTTCTGTGAATGGATGAGGCCGATGGAGCAGATCTCGGAAACCAATGATGTGCGTGTATTCTTCATCTACGCGACGTTCTGCTTTTTTGTCTCCTTTTTACAAGTCCCGTGGTATCTATCCATCCCTTTGAAAGGGCTTGGACTTGCGTTCATCATTGATGGACTTTATATTGCGGAACGCATTTTTTCCCGGGACTGGTTTACTGTCTTATATGAACAGGTGCTTTTCAACATTCAGATGATTCAATCACAGGAATGGTGGCAGATGACGCCGCTCTTTCGAAGTCTGCTGTTTTTGATCCTTCTCTGGTTGATGAGCTATTTGCTTTATTATTGGTTCGTCGTAGCCCGCCGGATGTTCTTTTTTGTCTTATTGACACTCATCTATGTCACAGTCGTCGATACCTTTACGGCCTTTGATGGCAAATGGTCGATTGTAAGAACATTCATTCTGGGAATGGTTGCGCTCGGATTATCCAGCTTTGCCAAAGTGATGGACCAAGAGTCGATTTCCTTTAAAGGACTGCACAAAGCTAAAATGTGGGCCATTCCACTTCTTGCGATCATTTTGTTTTCCTCGGCGGCTGCATACGCCTCACCAAAACTTGATCCGCAGTGGCCGGACCCTGTCCCTTATATAGAAAGTGCTGCAGGCGGAGCTGGCCCGGGAGGAAGTGGCGGCGGAACCGTCCAAAAAGTCGGCTATGGAGAAGACGACAGCCGTCTTGGTGGTTCTTTCATTCAAGATGACACCCCTGTGTTCCGGGCGACGGCGGATGGTGAACGTTATTGGCGCATCGAGTCCAAGGATACGTACACAGGAAAAGGGTGGGAAGATACGCTGGAAGAGCCAGTGACCAATATGGACCCGCAAAACATCAGCTACGAATTGTTTACGGACAATGTAGAAGTGGAAGAGCAGACGGTCATGATTGAAATGTCCCGGCAGGCTTCTTTTCAAAAGTTGGTCTATCCCTACGGCCTGTCCTCACTCGTCCGGTTCCCGAACGACTATGAACTCCTTGTCCACGAGAACACGGGGGAGATGGATACCGTGAAAGGGGATTCACCGGCGAAGGTGAATGAATTCATCGCCAATTATGAGTATCCTTCCTTTGCGTACGATCAACTGCGGGAAGCGGGAGATGACGATCCCCAGGAAATCCGTGATCGTTACCTTCAGCTTCCAGATGGTTTGCCGAATCGAGTGAGAAACCTGGCTGGTCAAATCGTTGAGGCTGAAGATAATCGATATGATCGTGCGAAAGCGATCGAGTCTTACTTTTCTTCCAATGGCTTTGAGTACTCGACGACGGATGTTCCGGTACCTGGTGAAAATGAAGACTATGTCGCTCAGTTCTTGTTTGAGTCCCAACTCGGATATTGCGATAACTTCTCCACATCCATGGTCGTCATGCTTCGTTCTGAAGGGATTCCAGCCCGCTGGGTGAAAGGCTTCACCGGTGGAGAACGCATCGATACGCGTGAAACCGACCTTAGTGATGGAGTGCAAAATGTCTATCAGGTGACAAGTGGCAACGCGCACTCCTGGGTAGAAGTTTATTTCCCTGAGATCGGCTGGGTACCTTTTGAGCCGACCAAAGGATTTACGAACAACACGGACTTCTATACAGATGTAGAAACAGAAGAAGGAGAAGACCCAGCTGGTGCTCCGGATAGTGAAACACCGGAAGATCAAATGGGGAACCCGCAGCAAATGGAAGAGGAAGAAAGTTCGGATGCTGCAGGTGCCACAGGGTCATCCGGCCAAAGTTACACATGGCTGTGGATGCTGTTAAGCGCAATCCTTGTGGCAGCGATCATTCTTTACTTCACAAGGTACCGTTGGATGACTGCGCTGCTCATTCGTAAGTACCGGAAAAACAAAGATGAAGAAACGTACGAAAAAGCCTATCATTATTTATTAAAAGTGCTTGATCATAAAGGGTTCAAGCGGAAGCCTGAACAAACCCTGCGTGAGTTTGCGCTCTCGGTCGATCGGCATTATCAGTCGAATGACATGAGGCGGTTGACCAATCATTATGAGCGTGTCATCTACCGGAATGAAGCTCAAAGTGCCCATTGGCCTAAAGTCACTGAATTATGGGAAAATTTAATCAAAAAGACATTGTCTTGATTCCTTTTCATGCGGTTGATAGAATGAATGAAAATTATCAGATGCATTCTTCCTTCGTATATCCTCGGGAATATGGCCCGAGAGTCTCTACCGGGGCACCGTAAACGCCCTGACTATGAAGGTGGGAATCACGTGACATGTATGTACATGGATGGATTTCTGCCTTCGTCGTCGTGGATTGAGGCGGAGGATCCATCCATTTTTTTATGAAAAAAATAATAGTCTATAGATCAAGGAGTGGAACAGATGGAACAAGTACAAGGCATGATTCTCGTGCTGGACTTCGGGAGCCAGTATAACCAATTGATTACACGAAGAATCCGTGAATTCGGAGTGTATAGTGAGCTTCACTCTCACAAAATGAGCATCGAAGAGATTAAAGCGATGAACCCAAGTGGGATCATCCTCTCCGGTGGACCGAATAGCGTCTATGGGGAAGAAAGCTTCCGTTGTGACGAACAGATTTTTGAACTTGGTATTCCAGTCCTTGGGATCTGCTATGGCATGCAATTGATGACCCATCATTTCGGTGGAAAAGTCGAACGTGCGAAAGAGCGTGAATATGGAAAAGCGGACATTAATGTGGCCAAAGAGCCGGTGATTTTTGCTAAAACACCGAGAGAACAAACGGTTTGGATGAGCCACAGCGATAAAGTCATCGAAGCACCGGAAGGTTTCCAAGTCGATGCCACGAGCCCGTCCTGCCCAGTAGCCGCTATCAGTAACGATGAAGCCCGCATGTATGGGGTTCAGTTCCACCCGGAAGTCCGTCATTCCGAATATGGAAATGACATCCTGCGCAGCTTTGTCTTCGACGTTTGTGAAGCGAAGGATGACTGGACAATGGAACATGTGGTGGAAATGGAAGTAGAAAAAATCCGTGAAAAAGTCGGCGACCGTAAAGTGTTGTGCGCCTTGAGTGGTGGCGTGGATTCTTCTGTTGTCGCTGCTTTGATCCACCGTGCCATCGGCGATCAGCTCACATGTATTTTTGTCGATCACGGTCTTCTTCGTAAAAATGAAGCCGATGACGTCATGCGTACCCTTGGAGACGGCTTTAACATGAACATCATCAAAATTGATGCCAAAGAACGTTTCATGAGCAAGCTTGCAGGTGTATCCGATCCTGAGAAGAAGCGTAAAATCATCGGCAATGAATTCATTTATGTTTTCGATGATGAAGCAGAAAAACTGAAGGAAATCGACTTCCTGGCACAAGGAACGCTTTATACTGATATTATCGAAAGTGGTACAGAGACCGCACAGACGATCAAGTCCCACCACAATGTCGGCGGCCTTCCTGAAGACATGCAGTTCGAATTGATCGAACCGTTGAATACGTTGTTCAAAGATGAAGTGCGCGCGCTTGGAACAGAGCTTGGTGTACCTGAGCATATCGTTTGGCGCCAGCCATTCCCGGGGCCGGGCCTTGCGATCCGCGTTCTTGGGGAAGTGACAGAAGAGAAGCTTGAAATCGTCCGCGAATCAGACCATGTCCTTCGTGATGAAATTAAAAAAGCAGGACTTGACCGTGACATCTGGCAATACTTCACCGTACTTCCGGACATCCGTTCCGTTGGGGTCATGGGGGATGAGCGTACGTACGATTACACCATCGGAATTCGCGCGGTTACGTCCATTGATGGAATGACATCGGATTGGGCACGTATTCCATGGGATGTCCTTGAGAAGATCTCCACTCGAATCGTTAACGAAGTCGACCACATCAACCGTGTCGTTTACGATGTGACGAGTAAGCCACCTGCAACGATTGAATGGGAATAATCGAACGTTAGTTTACATTTACGAGTTAATGTTCGGATTTAAGGTTGACTAATGATGTCGAATCTTGTAAGATAGAGACAAATGAATAAAGCAACACCGTCGTATAATTTTGGGAATAAGGCCCATGAGTTTCTACCAGACTACCGTAAATCGGTCTGACTACGTTGGTGAATAGACGATGAGGGAGACCTTTATAGGTTGTACCTTTCGTCCGTTTCCTTCGTATAGATGTAGACACTCTTGGAGCTTTCAGGAGTGTCTTTTTTATTTTCTTGTGCTTCCGCTTAGTGCCTTCCGTTTAGTGCCAGGCACCAGAGAGAGGCAGTTTGGTGCCAGGCACCGGAGAGAGGCAGTTTGGTGCCAGGCACCGGAGAGAGACAGTTTAGTGCCAGGCACCAGAGAGAGACAGATTGGTGCCAGGCACCAAAAAAAGAAGGTGAAGGGTCAGGGACAAAAATAAAGAGAGTGACTGATCCTAGAGAATGAGGGAAAAGGGGAGGAAACGTTTATGAGTAAGTTTTTTAAGTTTGAAAAGTTTGGGACGACGTATCGCAGAGAGTTTATGGCAGGTTTAACGACCTTCCTCGCGATGGCGTACATTTTGTTCGTCAACCCATCTACTCTTGCACTTGATGGAATTGAGCAGCTTCCGGAAGGTGTAACAAGGATTGATAAAGGGGCGGTATTCACAGCAACGGCGATTGCAGCGGCTGTCGGTACACTGATTATGGGATTATTCGCTAAATATCCGATCGCTCTTGCTCCGGGTATGGGCTTGAATGCATTTTTCGCTTACACGGTCGTTTTAGGTTTCGGGATTCCTTGGGAAACGGCGCTCGCAGGCGTTTTGGCTTCAGGACTTATTTTTATTGTGTTAACTGTAACAGGCCTGCGGACGATGATTATCGATGCGATTCCAGCAAACCTAAAGCTCGCGGTCGGTGCCGGAATCGGCTTGTTCATCGCATTCATTGGATTTCAGAACTCAGGAATCGTCCAGAACAGTGATGCGACATTAGTTCAGCTTGGCGATTTGACGGCAGGCCCGACTCTTCTTTCCATCTTCGGGATCATCGTAAGTATCATGCTGATGGCTATGGGGTTAAAAGGCGGTATTTTTTACGGTATGGTCCTGACGTCTATTGCAGGTATCGTGACAGGTTTAATTGCGCCGCCGGCAGGACTTGGAGATATTGTGAGCACAGCTCCGAGCGTTGCGCCGACCTTTGGTGCTGCCTTTACGCATTTTGGTGAAATTTTCACGATTGAAATGCTGGTCGTTATTTTAACTTTCTTATTCGTCGACTTTTTCGACACAGCAGGAACGCTTGTAGCGGTAGCCACGCAGGCAGGTTTTATGAAAGATAATAAATTGCCACGTGCCAACCGTGCGTTATTTGCGGATTCAGCAGCAACCGTCGTTGGTGCCGCTGTCGGTACTTCCACGACAACCTCTTACATTGAGTCCACAGCTGGTGTCGGCGCTGGTGGACGTACAGGATTCACATCTGTAGTTACAGCTGGATTCTTCATTCTGGCTCTGTTCTTCTCGCCACTACTATCTGTGGTTACCGCAGAAGTGACAGCGCCTGCCCTGATTATCGTTGGTGTGCTTATGGCCTCAACGCTGAAAAATATCGATTGGGATCAGTTTGAAATCGCGGTCCCTGCCTTCTTCACGATTGCTGCAATGCCGATGACCTACAGTATTGCGACGGGTATTGCCATCGGGTTCATCTTCTATCCGATTACGATGATGTTGAAGGGGCGCGGCAAAGAGATTCACCCGATTATGTACTTCCTGTTTGTGATCTTTGTGCTGTACTTTGTCTTCCTGGCGTAAAGATCCTGATAAAATAGCAAAACTCACTGATAAATGGGCTGAAGTCACTGATAAACTGGTGAAACTGACCGATAAATGGTGAAAAGCCACCGATAAAGTGGCTAATGTCACCGATATGATGGAGTTGCTAATATAATAGGAAAACTCGCTAATATATGGCTGAAAGTTGCTAATATATTCGATGAACCTGCTAATATAATGGCAAAATCCGCTAATAAAAGCTTCAATGATGCTAATATAGCCTGGCAGCGGCTAGATTCATCCAGGCAAAAAAGAAACCGGCGCGCCGTTCGTACGGCTGCCGGTTTTATTCATCATTCATCCTCCAAATGGCGGATGGTGATCGGACGCTGTTTCGTTGAATCTGAAATGTAGCGGTGGAGCTGAATGACGAGCAGGCCATGCTTATACGTCGCTTCCACTTTGTCATGCCGAACGGGGAAGGGAAGATCAATGCTTCTTTCAAAAGCACCGTCAGCGATTTCTGCTTTGATCTGATGGCCGCCACGGTTGTTGATTTCAATTTTCCCACTTAAGGTCAATGTTGAATGGTCGACCAGGACGTCAACATTTTTCGGGTGATTCATGCCCGGGATGTTAACGAAGCAAAGCAGTTCATTGTCGTATTGATACATGTTGATGGCGGGAACGGAGGGCTTCATCATACCGTCGAAGTCTCCCCAGAAATCCTGCCCGAAGAAGCGGTCGAGGTTGGTCTTCCAATCTTTGAATTGATTCATGTCATCATCCTCCAAAAAATGTCATAGATTGCGTCACAAATCTGTTGTGCACGTCTCTTCTCATGGTTTATAGTGTATGCAAAGAACATTGTCTGGGTGAATGTCACGATTTGGGCACACCTCGGCCTAGGAGGCTCTCTAATATGCTTGAAAACCCATTATTGCTGATCGGGATCATTTTAGCTGTCAACATTGTTTATGTTTCGTTCTTTACCCTCCGGATGATTTTTACACTGAAGGGACAGCGGTACTTTGCTGCGTTCATCAGCATGTTCGAAATCGTGACGTACATTTTCGGGCTGGGCCTTGTCCTCGATCGCCTGGACCAAATTGAAAATGTCATTGCCTATGCCGTCGGGTATGGTCTTGGTGTTATCGTCGGGATGAAGATTGAAGAGAAGCTCGCGCTCGGGTATATTACAGTTAATGTGATATCTTCAGACCCAGATATCGAATTCACCCGCAGACTTCGGGAAAAAGGATATGGTGTGACAAGCTGGTATGCGTATGGAATGGAAGGCGACCGTCTGGCCATGCAGATCCTGACGCCCCGGAAGTATGAACTGTCTTTGTATGAAACGATCCGGGACATCGATCCGAAAGCCTTTATTGTGGCGTATGAACCGAAGCAGATTCATGGTGGATTCTGGGTGAAATCCGTCAAGAGAGGAAAGATTCGTGATGCCCAAAAAGAACAGCAAGAAGCGCTTTGAAGTTAGTGAAAATGAAACGATCGGTCACTGCCTCGACCGCATGAAGAAAGAAGGTTACACTCCGGTCCGTCGTGCGGAAGAGCCCGTTTTTCGTGAAGAAACCCGTGACGGGGAAAAAGTGATGGAACCTGTAGGGAAAACGATCGTATTTCATGCAGTAAAGGAATAAAACCGAACAATTTATTGTTAAGTTTTCATCAATGTTCGACATTTGCGTTGACATCTGTGAACAGAACTTGATATGATGAAGGCAGAATTGCATAGACGACCTCATATATGACGGGGATATGGCCCGTACGTCTCTACCTGGGAACCGTAAATTTCCGGACTATGAGGGGAGTTTAAGCTGTGAAGAAGCTTTCTCAGACCGGACACACGTGTGCCTGTTTGACTCCTCTCATCTTTTTGAGGGGCGTCGAGCAGGCTTTTTTAATGCTACGAAAGAGAAGAGGGATCCGATGGCAAATGTAGGCGTGATTATGGGCAGCATTTCAGATTGGGAGACAATGAAAGAAGCGTGCATCGTTTTGGATGAACTTTCGATCGATTATGAAAAAGAAATCATCTCCGCACATCGTACACCTGAAGATATGTTCACATACGCGGAAACGGCCCGGGAAAAAGGGTTGAAAGTGATTATTGCAGGAGCAGGGGGCGCGGCTCACTTGCCTGGGATGGTCGCTTCCAAAACCACACTACCGGTCATCGGCGTTCCGGTAGAATCGAAAGCTTTGCAAGGGCTGGATTCTCTTTTATCCATCGTGCAAATGCCGGGGGGCGTTCCTGTCGCTACCGTTGCGATCGGCAAGGCAGGCGCGAAAAATGCGGGTCTCCTGGCAGCAGAAATGATCGGGGCTTTCGACCAGGAAGTTGCTTCAAAACTATCAGACTATCGTCGGCAGATGGTAGATAAAGTCGACGGAATGAGGAGGGACCTTCGTGAAACCTGAAGTGATAAGACCAGGAAGGACCATCGGGATTTTAGGAGGCGGCCAGCTCGGTCGCATGATGGCGGTCGCGGCAAGGCATATGGGCTATAAAATCGCTGTTCTTGATCCTGCAGAAGACTGCCCTTGTTCCTCGATTGCTGAAAAACATATTGTAGCTCCATATGATGACATAGAAGCAGCAGAGCGATTGAGTACCGTCAGTGACGTGATCACGTATGAATTTGAAAACGTCGATCTCGATGTGGCGCGGCTTTTTGAAGAAAAAGGGAAGCTGCCTCAAGGAGCTTTTGCGCTTGAAGTAACCCAGAACAGGGCTAAAGAGAAGGAAATTGCGGTGGAAGCAGGACTGTCTGTTCCCGAGTATCGCATTGTGAACACTTTTGAAGAGGTGGAAGAAGCGGTTACCATCACCGGCTATCCGGCTGTCATCAAGACGGTGAGCGGAGGCTATGATGGCAAGGGACAGCAGAGAATCGAAGATGAAACGCAACTTGAAGATGTCCGTTCTTTTATGAAAGAAGGCGGCACTTACATTGTAGAGCGGTGGCTTGAATTCGACCTGGAAATTTCTCAAGTGTTTACAAGAGGGATGGATGGACGTATTATCCCGTTCCCGATTGCGGAAAATATCCATAAGAACCACATTTTGCATGAATCAAGAGTTCCGGCAACCGTTTCTGGGAAAGTGGAAGAACGCGTCCGTGAAGCTGTCGAGGTTTTGGCGGAACGAATCGGAGTGGTCGGTACATTCGCTGTGGAAATGTTCGTGAAGGGTGATGACATTTTCATCAACGAAATGGCACCACGTCCTCACAACTCCGGCCATTATACGATTGAAGCGTGCAGCGTATCGCAATTCGAACAGCACGTCCGTGCGATCTGCGGCCTTCCACTGTTACCGGTCCATTCGTTCGGGGCCGCGGTGATGGTGAATGTGCTCGGCAAACATCGAGGCATTTTGCTGGATCGTCTGGAATACTATCACGGCTTTCATATTCACGATTATGGAAAAGGGGAAGCTCGTCAGACCCGTAAAATGGGACACCTTACATTTATCGGAGAAACTTTAGAAGAGATCGACAAAATCATCACAGAAAATCAGATCCATTTATGGTAGGAGGAAGACAATGATAGAACGTTATACACGCCCGGAAATGGGTGCGATTTGGACAGAAGAGAATAGATACCAGGCCTGGCTTGAGGTTGAACTTTTAGCGTGTGAAGCGTGGAGTGAACTTGGGGTCATACCGAAAGAAGACGTGAAGAAGCTGCGCGAAGGTGCTTCCTTCTCCATCGATCGTATTCATGAAATTGAAGCAGAAACCCGTCACGACGTTGTAGCTTTCACGCGTGCCGTTTCTGAAACGGTCGGGGAAGAAAGAAAGTGGGTCCACTATGGACTGACTTCAACAGACGTGGTGGACACGGCGCTTTCCTATCAATTGAAACAGGCGAATGAAATCATTCGTAGAGACCTCGTCAACTTCATCGAGATTCTTGGTGAAAAGGCGAAGGAACACAAACATACGGTCATGATGGGGCGTACCCATGGGGTCCATGCCGAGCCGACGACGTTCGGTTTGAAGCTTGCGCTTTATTATGAAGAGATGAAGCGGAATCTGGAGCGTTTGGATCTTGCCATGGACCACATCCAGTTCGGAAAGCTTTCCGGAGCGGTTGGGACCTATGCCAACATTGATCCGTTTGTTGAAGAGTACGTGTGTGAAAAACTTGGCCTGAAGCCAGCACCTGTATCGACGCAGACGCTGCAGCGCGACCGTCACGCTCATTATGTATCCACGCTTGCTTTGGTTGCCACTTCCATTGAGAAAATTGCTGTGGAAATCCGTGGATTGCAAAAAACGGAAACGAGAGAAGTGGAAGAATTCTTTGCGAAGGGTCAAAAGGGATCTTCGGCGATGCCGCATAAACGGAATCCCATCGGTTCTGAAAATATGACCGGAATGGCACGAGTCCTGCGCGGGAACATGCTGACGGCCTTTGAAAATGTACCGCTTTGGCATGAACGTGACATCTCTCACTCTTCCGCAGAGCGCATTATCCTGCCTGATGCAACGATCGCTTTGAATTACATGTTGAACCGTTTCGGTAACATCGTGAAGAACTTGACGGTCTTTCCTGAACGGATGCAGGAAAACATGGAGAAAACATACGGACTGATCTTCTCCCAGCGCGTATTGCTCACGCTCATTGATGAAGGTCTGGTTCGAGAAGAAGCGTACGACCTTGTCCAGCCGAAAGCCATGGAAGCATGGGAGCGGGGCATCCCGTTCCGTGAACTGATTGAAGCAGACGACAAGATTACATCCACCCTGTCCAAAGAACAGCTGGATGCCTGCTTCGACTACAAGCACCACCTGAAACAAGTCGACCGCATCTTCGACCGCATCGGACTATAAGACGAAAGCGGAAAGATCACCGTGAGATGAAGGTTAGATGATGGAAAATACTGTATGACCTGGTACGCCAGAAACTGGTGTACCAGGTCATACAAAAAATCCCAATTCCTTAGCGAGGTGTTATTGTATGAAGGGTTCTTTATTGTACGAAGGGAAAGCGAAACGGGTCTATCATACGACGGATGAGTCGGATCAGCTCGTTTTATCTTATAAAGATGACGCTACGGCATTTAATGGAAAGAAAAAAGACGAGTTCACAGGCAAAGGACGCCTCAACAACTTGATTACCTCGAAAGTATTCCAATACTTACACCAGCACAACATTACGACCCACTTTATCGAAGCTTTGAACGACACCGAACAACTGGTCAGACGAACGAACATCATTCCTCTTGAAGTCGTTGTCCGCAACCAGGCGGCTGGCAGCATTACACGCCGGCTCGGTATAGAAGAAAAAACGAGCTTCACTCCACCGATCATTGAATTGTTTTACAAGAAAGATGAATTGAATGACCCGCTCATCAATGATGTCCATGCCTATCACCTGACGGACATCACGGAACAAGAACTCACGTTTATTAAACAACAGGCCTTGGATATCAACATCGAATTACAAAAGCTTTTCCGCTCGGCAGGACTGACACTTGTTGATTTCAAATTGGAATTCGGCCGCCTCCACGACGGCACCATCGTCCTTTCGGATGAAATTTCTCCGGATACGTGCAGGCTCTGGGACCAGGAAACAGGCGAGAAAATGGATAAAGACGTCTTCCGGGAAAGTACCGGTGACTTGATCGATACGTATACAAAAATTTTACATCGACTGGAGGAGAACATATGCGCAAAGTAAAGATCCACATCACATTAAAAGAAGGTGTCCTTGATCCACAGGGGAAAGCCGTCCACAATTCCCTACAATCGCTGGAGTACAACAACGTCCAGGACGTCCGCGTCGGAAAATACATGGAAGTGATGGTTGAAGACAGTGACAACCTTGAAGCGGAAATCGACCGCATGTGTGACCAGCTTCTTGCCAACCCGGTCATCGAAAATTACAGCTACACGATTGAGGAGGCAGGTTAACGTGAAATTCGCTGTCATCGTTTTTCCAGGATCGAATTGTGACCGTGATATGTACTTTGCTGTGAAGGATCAGCTTGGAGCAGAAGCGGATCTTGTCTGGTATAAGGAAGCGAATCTAGCAAACTATGACGGGATTCTACTGCCGGGCGGCTTCTCTTATGGCGACTACTTGCGTTCTGGTGCCATTGCCTCGACGTCTGATGTCATCGCACAAATCAGGGAAGCGGCTGAGGCAGGAAAACCAGTCCTTGGTGTCTGCAACGGATTCCAGATTCTCCTCGAAATGGGTCTTCTGCCGGGTGCGATGCTTCCGAATGAAAAGCTTAAATTCATGTGCCATTTTGAAACCCTGACGGTTGAAAATGCCGACACGATGTTCACCCGTCAATATGAGCAAAAAGAAAAAATCCAAATCCCGATTGCGCACGGAGACGGCAATTATTTTTGTGACGAAGAAACGCTTCAGAAGCTCCAAAACAACAAGCAGATCGTCTTTACGTATGACCAGAACCCAAACGGGTCCGTCGGAGATATTGCCGGTATTACGAATGAACAAGGAAATGTGCTCGGCATGATGCCACACCCGGAGCGGGCGGTCGAAGCGCTTCTTGGTCATGATGACGGTCTTCGTCTATTTGAATCGATTTTGACACACTGGAGGGAACACCATGCCATCAATGCTTGAGATCAGTCCAGAACAAATCGAAGCACAGCATGTCTATAGAGAGATGGGGCTGAAGGATGACGAGTATGCCTCGATCTGCTCGATTCTCGGCCGTCGTCCAAACTACACAGAGACCGGCTTGTTTTCGGTCATGTGGTCAGAACATTGCAGCTATAAAAACTCCAAACCACTTTTGAAAAAGTTTCCGACCGAAGGTGCACACGTGCTCCAAGGTCCCGGAGAAGGTGCGGGAATCATCGATATCGGAGATGATCAGGCCGTCGTTTTCAAAATCGAAAGCCACAACCACCCGTCCGCGGTTGAACCGTATCAAGGGGCAGCGACAGGCGTCGGCGGAATCCTGCGTGACGTCTTCTCGATGGGTGCCCGTCCGATTGCGCTTCTGAATTCACTCAGATTCGGTTCATTGCAGCAGCCGCGAGTGAAGTATCTTTTTGAAGAAGTCGTCCGCGGCATCGCCGGTTACGGCAACTGTGTCGGCGTCCCGACGGTCGGTGGAGAAGTTCAGTTTGATGATGCGTACAATGGGAATCCGCTCGTCAATGCGATGTGTGTCGGATTGATCGATCATAAAGATATTCAAAAAGGGATTGCCGCAGGAATCGGGAACACTGTCATGTACGTCGGAGCCAAGACTGGCCGCGATGGCATACACGGCGCTACCTTCGCATCGGAAGAGTTGTCGGAAGAGTCCGAAGAAAAGCGTCCATCCGTACAGGTTGGTGATCCGTTCATGGAAAAACTGCTCATCGAAGCTTGTCTTGATGTCATTCAGCACGATGCTCTTGTCGGTATTCAGGATATGGGGGCAGCGGGTCTCACTTCATCAGCAAGCGAAATGGCAAGTAAAGCAGGCACGGGGATGACGATGAACCTCGATCACATCCCGCAGCGTGAAGAACATATGACGGCCTATGAAATGATGCTCTCTGAATCTCAGGAACGCATGCTTCTCGTCGTAGAAAAAGGACGTGAAGATGAGATTGCGAAAGTTTTCCAGAAGTATAACCTGGAAGCGGTAGCGGTCGGTGAAGTGACGGATACGAAGCGCTTCCGCCTCGAGCATCACGGGGGAGTCGTAGCGGATGTTCCAGTCGATTCTCTTGCTGAGGATGCACCGGTTTACCATCAGCCGTCCCGCGTTCCTGCTTACTATGAAGAGTTTCAAAGAATGGAAGACTATAAACCTGAAGTCACAGACTACCGGGAAACATTGGTGAATCTATTGAAACAGCCGACAATCGCCAGTAAAGAATGGGTGTACGATCAGTACGATTCGATGGTCCAGACGAATACCGTCGTCACTCCAGGATCCGATGCGGCTGTGCTTCGTGTACGTGGTACGAACAAAGCGCTCGCCATGACGACCGACTGCAACTCCCGCTACCTCTATGTAGATCCTGAAATCGGTGGGAAAATCGCTGTCGCCGAAGCAGCAAGAAACATCATCTGCTCGGGTGGACGTCCACTGGGAATTACAGACGGTCTCAATTTCGGATCACCGGAAAACCCGGAAATCTTCTGGCAGATGGAAAAAAGCGTCGACGGAATGAGTGAGGCCTGTCGTGATCTTGAAACCCCTGTCATCGGTGGGAATGTCAGCCTGTATAACGAATCATTCGGAGGCCAGGCGATTTACCCGACACCGATCGTCGGTATGGTCGGCTTGATTGATGATGTCGCCCATATCACGCGTTCTCATGCTCAGAACGCCGGGGATTTGATTTATGTGATTGGAGAGACGCACGCAGAATTCGGTGGTAGTGAACTGCAGGGGATGCTTGAAGGGAAACATTTCGGCAAAGCTCCTGCGCTTGATTTGAAAACAGAGTACAATCGTCAAAAGCAACTGCTAACCGCGATACGTGCAGGACTTGTCGCCTCTGCCCATGACGTATCCGAAGGTGGTTTGTCCGTTGCTCTTGCAGAAAAGCTGTTTGAAAACGAATTCGGTTGTGAAGTGACTCTCAGTGGTGAACCGGTCACAGCGTTGTTTGCAGAGTCGCAGTCACGCTTTATCGTTACCATCGCGCCGGAAGATAAGGGAGCGTTTGAGCAGAGTGTCACAGACGCTCGTCTGATTGGAACCGTGACGGAAAACGGGGTGTACAGAATCAAGCAGGAAGACGTCGTTCTGGAAGAAAAGACATCAGTGTTGAAAGAAGCGTGGAAAGGAGCGATCGGATGCTTGGTGAAATCAAAGGGTTAAATGAAGAGTGCGGCATTTTCGGCGTTTGGGGGCATCAAGATTCGGCCCAGCTGACGTATTACGGCTTACATGCCCTCCAGCACCGCGGTCAGGAGGGAGCTGGAATCGTCACAACGGACGGTGAACAGCTGAAGCTTGCCAAAGGACACGGTCTCATCAATGAAGTTTTCTCTGAAAACCAGCTCGAAGATTTGAGTGGTCATGCGTCAATCGGCCACGTGCGCTATGCAACGGCAGGGGATGGCGGCTATGAGAATATTCAGCCGCTCCACTTCCGTTCTCAGACAGGCGGCTTGGCCCTTGCTCATAATGGAAACCTTGTGAACGCTCAGGCGTTGAAAAATCAGCTGGAGGCGCAGGGGAGCATTTTGCAGACGACGTCGGATACCGAAGTGGTCGCCCACTTAATCAAACGCGCGCGCCATCTGCCTCTTGAGCAGGCAATTATGGAAGCTCTTTCGATGATCAAAGGCGCGTATGCGTTTCTTGTCATGACGGAGGACCGTATGTTTGTCGCCAATGACCCGCGTGGATTGCGTCCGCTCAGTCTTGGCCATCTTGGAGAATCGTGGGTCGTCTCTTCAGAAACGTGTGCTTTTGATGTAGTAGGGGCTGAGTATGACCGGGAAATCGACCCCGGTGAACTCTTGATCATATCGGATGAGGGCATAGAATCCAAACGGTTCTCTGCACCGATCCAACGCACGCTCTGTTCCATGGAATATGTCTACTTTTCAAGACCGGACAGCAACCTTGATGGAAAGAATGTCCACGCTTCCCGCAAACGGATGGGCAAATCGCTGGCAGAAGAAGCACCGATTGATGCGGACGTCGTAACAGGTGTACCTGATTCAAGTATTTCGGCAGCCATCGGTTATGCGGAAGCTTCCGGAATTCCTTATGAGCTTGGTTTAATCAAAAATCGCTATGTCGGCCGTACGTTCATTCAGCCGTCGCAGGAGCTCCGTGAACAAGGGGTGAAAATGAAACTTTCCGCTGTCCGGGGTATTGTCGAAGGCAAAAAAGTCGTCATGGTCGATGATTCGATTGTGAGGGGTACGACGAGCCGCCGGATTGTGAAGATGCTGAAGGAAGCGGGAGCGAAGGAAGTTCATGTGCGGATTGCGTCTCCTCCGATTCAAAATCCTTGTTATTACGGCATCGATACATCCAACAGCGGAGAGCTGATTGCTGCGAACAATTCCGTCGAGGAAATTGAAGAGCAGATCGGCGCGGACAGCCTTGCTTTTTTATCGGTCCAGGGCTTGAACGACAGCATTTATCAAGGAGAAGAGTCGTTGAAACACGGCGGTTGCATGGCGTGTTTTACAGGTAATTATCCGACAGAAATTTATCCGAACACGATGCATCCATATGAAAAAGCATAGGAGGGAAGCGAGATGAGTCAATCGTATAAACAGGCGGGCGTTGATGTCGAAGCTGGTTACGAAGCGGTCGAGCGGATGAAAAAACATGTGGCCCGCACGATGCGGCCGGAAGTGATGGGTGGACTCGGTTCATTCGCTGGATTGTTTGACCTGAGCGGCATGAGCTATCAACAACCTGTTCTTGTGACAGGAACAGATGGAGTCGGAACGAAGCTGAAGCTGGCGTTCGAGATGGATCAGCATGATACGATCGGTGTGGACGTCGTTGCGATGTGTGTCAACGATATCGTCGCCCAAGGCGCAGATCCGCTTCTGTTTCTGGATTACATCGCCTGTGGAAAAAATGAACCTGCCCGGATCGAGCAGATCGTCAAAGGGATTTCGGATGGATGTGAACAGTCCGGGGCTGCGCTAGTCGGTGGCGAAACGGCAGAGATGCCAGGGATGTATGAAGAAGAGGAATATGACCTCGCCGGTTTTGTCGTTGGGATGGCAGAAAAGAAACAGATCATCACAGGTGATGAAATCAAAGAAGGAGACGTCTTAGTCGGTCTTCCTTCCTCTGGTGTCCATTCGAACGGATTTTCTCTCGTCAGGAAACTCATCGCAGACCTGGATCTGGATATGGTACCGGCGGGCTGGACCCGAACACTGGGGGAATCCTTGCTGACGCCGACGAGGATTTATGTTCCTGAGATTCAATCGTTGAAGAAAAACACCGCCATTAAAGGAATCGCACACATTACGGGAGGCGGTTTTTACGAAAACCTTCCACGCACACTTCCGGAAGGGCTTGGCTGCGAAATCGATACCGACAGCTGGCAGGTCCCAGAGGTGTTCCGCTTTTTGCAGGAAAAAGGGTCGATCAGCGATGAGGAAATGTTCGGAGTGTTCAACATGGGAATCGGGATGGTCGTCGTGCTTGATCCTTCTGATGTGAACGCCGCGTTCGGAGCGTGTGATGATGCAGTCGTCATCGGAAAAGTGACGGACGAGGAAGGAGTGCAGGGCATATGATCAACATCGCTGTCTTCGCCTCCGGCACCGGATCGAATTTCGATGCCATCGTCAGCAAAGTGGAATCCGGTGAGCTTGAAGCGAACATCGCGCTGCTCGTCTGTGACCGCATCGGTGCCCCTGTCATCGAAAAGGCACAGAAGCATGAAATCGATACCGTCGTTTACCGGGCGAAAAGTTTTTCAGACAAGGCGGCTTATGAACAGGCCGTGCTGGAGGACTGCCGGCAGCGGGGGATTGAATTCATCGTGCTCGCCGGATATATGAGACTCATCGGACCTACGTTATTGAAGCCTTATGAACGCCGCATCGTCAACATCCACCCGTCCCTGCTGCCTGCATTCCCTGGGAAAGATGCCATCGGTCAGGCGCTGGAGAAGAAAGTGAAAGTGACCGGCGTGACGGTCCATTTTGTCGATGACGGCATGGATACAGGACCGATCATCGCTCAGGAAGCCATCGATATCGATGAGACTGACACAGCGGACGATGTGAAAGACAAAATCCAGGCGGTCGAACACCGTCTCTACCCACAAGTGATTCAATCATTATTCATCAAGGAGGAATCTCAATGAAGAAACGTGCCCTACTGAGCGTATCCAACAAACAAGGATTGACTGATTTTGCAAAAAAACTACATGAACTCGATTTCGAACTTATCTCTACAGGTGGCACGAAACGAGCCATTGAGGAAGCAGGAGTCCCGGTGCAATCCATTTCCGAGGTGACTGAATTTCCGGAAATCATGGACGGACGTGTGAAGACACTTCATCCTTCGGTCCATGGTGGACTACTTGCTAAGCGCTCCAATGAAGAACATATGAAGCAGCTTGAAGAACTGAACATCGAGACCATCGATCTTGTCGCCGTCAACTTGTACCCGTTCAAGGAAACGATTGCGAAAGAAGGCGTCACAGAAAGAGATGCGATTGAGAACATCGATATCGGTGGCCCGACGATGCTGCGTTCCGCTGCGAAGAGTTTTGAAGACGTGGCGGTCGTTGTGGATCCTTCTGATTACGATGAGGTCGTGGAAGGTCTCAAGAACGACGCGCTTTCTTATGAGACCCGACGTAAGCTGGCAGCGAAAGTCTTTCGTCATACCGCCAATTATGATGCGATGATTGCCGAATATTTTTCCGGTTTAACTGAAGAACCATTTCCTGAGACGTATTCTGTGACTTATGAAAAAGTGCAATCGTTACGCTATGGTGAAAACCCGCACCAGAACGCTGCCTTTTATAAGAAAGCGAATTTCGCAGGAACGTCTCTCGCCGAAGCGGAACAGCTGAATGGGAAAGAACTTTCCTACAACAACATCCAGGATGCCAATGCGGCTCTTGAAGTCGTGCTCGAGTTCCATAAGCCGGCAGCGGTCGCGGTCAAGCACATGAATCCGTGTGGAGTCGGAGTTGGCGAGAACTTGTATGACGCGTATGTAAAAGCGTATGAAGGCGACCCTGTTTCTATTTTCGGTGGCATCGTTGCCTTGAACAGGGAAGTGGATGCTGACACAGCGGCGAAATTGAAAGAAATTTTCCTTGAGATCATCATCGCTCCGTCCTTCAGTCAAGAAGCATTAGATATCCTGACTGCAAAGAAAAACCTTCGCTTGCTGAAAGTGGATATGAAAAAAGCGGATCAACCGGCTCATAAACTCGTAACCGTCAACGGCGGGCTGCTCGTACAGGATGCCGATGAAGGGTCTCTGGATGATGTGGAGCTTGAAGTGGCGACAGAACGTGAGCCGTCTGAGCAGGAGCTTGAAGATTTGAAGCTTGGCTGGAAGGTCGTTAAGCACGTGAAATCGAACGCGATCATCGTAGCGAAAGGGGACCGTACACTTGGTGTCGGCGCCGGCCAGATGAACCGCGTCGGTGCAGCGAAAATCGCCTTCGAACAGGCAGGTGAGAACGCGGAAGGCAGCATCATGGCGTCCGATGCCTTCTTCCCAATGCCGGATACTGTGGAGGCCGCAGCGGAAGCAGGCGTGACTGCGATCATCCAGCCAGGCGGTTCCAAACGTGATCAGGATTCCATTGATGCCTGCAACAAACATGGCATCGCGATGGTCTTTACTAGAATGCGTCACTTCAAACATTAATGGAGAGGGTGGAGTCTAATGAACGTATTGGTCGTCGGTCGAGGAGGCCGTGAGCACAGCCTTGTGCAGAAGTTGGCAGAAAGTGATCAGGTCGAGCGCATTTTCGCTGCCCCTGGAAATGCAGGGATGAGTACGGTTGCTGAATGCATCGATACGAGTGAGCAGGATTTCGGAGGGCTGGTTGCTTTTGCACGCGAGAACCATGTAGAACTGACCGTAGTAGGGCCGGAAAACCCTTTGCTTGATGGTTTGGTGGACGCTTTTCAGGAAGCGGACCTACGGGTATTCGGTCCGACCAAAGCGGCTGCACTTATCGAAGGAAGCAAACATTTTGCCAAACAGCTGATGCACAAATACGAGATTCCGACTGCTGGGTACGCTGCTTTTTCAGAAGTAGAAGCCGCTCAAGCCTTCATTAAAGAAAAAGGCGCACCGATTGTGGTGAAGGCGGATGGACTGGCAGCTGGAAAAGGTGTGGTCGTAGCTGAAACTGTGGACGAAGCGCTGACAGCAGTGGAAGATATGCTTGAAAACGGCCAGTTCGGTGATGCGAGCCGGGAAATCGTCGTAGAGGAATTTTTGGCAGGGGATGAGTTCTCCCTGATGGCGTTTGTGAATGGTGCGGAGGTCTATCCGATGCTCCCTGCGAAAGATCATAAGCGGGCCTATGATGGAGATCAGGGTCCAAATACAGGCGGGATGGGTGCTTTTGCTCCTGTAAAGGGATTGAATAATTGGTCGTACGCGTTTGCCGTCGAGGAAATCGTAAAACCAGTAGCGGCAGCGATGGTGGAGGAAGGCCGATCGTTTACCGGTATCCTGTACGCAGGCCTGATCGAAACTCTTACAGGTCCAAAAGTGATTGAGTTCAATGCGCGCTTCGGTGATCCGGAAACGCAGGTTGTCCTGCCTTTACTGAAAAATGATCTTGTACAAGTGATGATCGATGTGCTGGACGGGAAAAATCCTGACCTGATGTGGTTGGAGGGTTACTGTGCAGGGGTTGTCATCGCTTCTGAAGGCTATCCGGGGGCATATGAAAAAGGACGTCCGTTACCTGAGTTGAAAGCAGGGGAAGATGGCTTTGTCGTCCATGCAGGCACCGCTTGGGAAGACGGGAACTATGTATCCAGCGGCGGGCGCGTCCTTCTAGTTGGAAGTAAAGGAGAAGACTTGGCGCAAGCGCTGGACCGTACGTATCAATCGCTACAGCCGTTTGAGGATCAGAGCGACTTTTTCTATCGAAGGGATATCGGACGATCATCAGTCTCTTCTGCGGCTTCTCATGCCGACATAGAATAAAGCGGCAATCGATCCGATGATTGTGACAATGACGAAACCGACATCTGTGAAGTATTCCATAAAATCCATACGTTTCATCCTTTTGAAGAAAGAGCGGGGCCGCCCGCTCTTCTTTTGTTGGTGATGGTGATATATCAATTAAAATCTGGTTATATCAATTAAAATATAGATATATCAGCTAAACTTTATTTTTATCGGCCCAATTTTTAATATATCGACGGAACAAGAAAATCATCGGCAGAAACATGCCGGACACCTCCGCGTTTATTGGTCCTGCGGAATATTCTGCTGCCAGCTTTGCTCGATGCCGTCTTTTTCTGTAGACATTTCTTCATAGACGGCGGTCAAAGGGCAAAAACGTACAATTCCTTCCGCAACTTTCAATGCAGACAACATAATCAGAAGCGGATGAGAAGAATCACACTCTCTGCGTGAACCACGGATGGTCAAATAGGTCAGCATACTAAGACCTGCGGTGATGCGGACCATACTGTTGATGATTCCGATATTCGGTTTCATTGTGCTTCCTCCTTACCAGAATGGAAGTTCCTGTGTTACCATAGAACATAATGATCTCAGGGAGGTACGCTCCATGAACGAAACACGTTTCCGTTGGCGGAACCGTCAGCTGCGTGAACATGCAGCCATCATTGATGGGAAAACGGCGCCGACGAAATTAATCAAAAATACAACATACTTGAATGTTTACTTAAAGAAATGGATGCATGGCCATATTTGGTTGTATGATGATCGCATCATCTATACCGGCCAAGAGCTTCCTTCCTATACAGAAGGCACGGAAATCATAGATGGCACAGACAGTTATATTGTGCCTGGCTACGTTGAACCGCATGCCCACCCATTTCAGTTATATAATCCCCAGAGCTTTGCAGAATATGCGGCAGAGACAGGGACGACAACGCTCGTCAACGATAACTTGATGTGGCTTTTTTTAACGGAAAAAGAGAAAGCGTTTTCTTTATTGGAGGAAATCATTGATTTGCCGGCTACGATGTACTGGTGGGCCCGTTTTGACCCGCAGTCGGTGCTGCGTGACGAAGATCGTCACACTTTCGATTCGCAGATTCCGGACTGGATTACTCATGATGCCGTAATTCAGGGCGGGGAGCTGACCGCCTGGCCGGATGTTCTTCACCATGGAGACGAGCAGATTCTGCATTTTATGCAGGAGACCAAACGCTCAAGAAAGCCATTGGAAGCTCACCTGCCGGGTGCATCTGAACAAACGCTTGTGAAAATGCGTTTGCTCGGTATGGATTCAGAACACGAATCGATGACCGCTGACGATGTATTGAAGCGCTTGGAAATCGGTTATCATACAGGTTTGCGCTATTCTTCCATCCGTCCGGATCTTCCGGATATTTTACAAGGGTTAGTGGATCAAGGTCACAACCACTTCGACCATATGATGTACACGACAGATGGATCGACGCCTGGCTTTTATCGTGAAGGACTGATCAATCCATGTATCCAGATCGCATTGGATGCAGGCGTCCCGGAAATCGATGCATATATGATGGCTACGTATTATGCGGCCCGTCACTTCGGGATAGAAAATCGTGTGGGGAGCTTGAACGCCGGGCGCGTCGCTCACCTGAACTTTTTATCACATCCAAAAGATCCGATGCCCCACTCCGTCATCGCTAAAGGTGAGTGGACAAAGCGTGATGGTGAAGTTTTAAAAAAAGAAACACCGATCCAGTGGGAGAAAAATGGTGTGAAGCCGCTTGACCTCAATTGGGAAGTGACCGATGCGGATATGCAGTTTTCCATGCCGATCGGTCTTGAGATGGTGAATGATGTCATCATGAAACCATATGCCATCGACACCGACGTTTCCACCGACCGGCTGAGTGAAGACAATAAAGAATCTTACCTCATGATGATGGACCGGGAAGGGGAATGGATGGTCAATACGCTGCTGAAAGGGTTCACACAGACCTTAGGCGGCCTTGTCAGCTCTTACAGCAATACAGGCGATATCATATTGACGGGGAAATCACGTAAAGATATGAAGAAGGCCTTTCAACGCATGAAGGAAATCGGTGGCGGGATTGTGCTGGTGAATGAGGGTGAAGTCCTTTATGAACTTCCGTTGGCCCTTGGCGGCGTAATGGCCGATTTGCCGATGAAAGAGCTTATAGAGGAAGAAGCGAAATTAAAAGATTGCCTGCTGCAGCATGGGTTTACGTTCAATGATCCCGTCTACACGCTCCTCTTTTTATCGTCCATGCACCTGCCGTTCATCCGGATTACACCGCTTGGAATCATGGATGTGAAAAAGAAAGAGGTACTCTTTCCTTCAATAATGCGTTAAAATAAAAGAGGGAAGTGCTGTTATTGAGAAAGCTTACATTCTTCAGCTTGCTTATCGTCCTTCTGCTCACCGCCTGTAACGAGGAAGCAGGGGCTGTACAACCTGAAGATACGAAAGAGAAAGAAACAGCGGTCGAAGAACAAATAGAGACAGAAGAGAACGTGACCGTTGATGAAAAGGAAGAAAACGAACAAGCCTATACAGAAACGTTCCCACTGACAGGTGAACCGACGGCGGATAAAGCCGATCATCGGGCCTTGTCCGTCATGGTGAACAACCACCCGAAAGCAAGACCGCAATCAGGGTTGAGCCAGGCCGATATTGTCTATGAAATTTTGGCAGAGGGGCAGATCACACGCTTCCTTGCTTTGTTCCACAGTGAGATTCCTGATACAATAGGGCCGGTAAGAAGTGCACGTCCATACTATTTCAAAATCGCTGATGGGTTTGATGCGCTTTACACGTACCACGGGGCGTCCATGGCCATCAATCAGCAGGTAGCCAGCAGCGGGATCGATTATCTGGATGGAGCGATGTATGATAACAACGGCTGGTTATTTGAACGGTCCTCCGATCGTTCAGCCCCTCACAACTCTTATCTTTTGACAGAGGGAGTCGAGCAGGCGGCTGCAACTAAAGGCTATGATGCTGAAGGGGCACCTGAAGCGCTGCCTTTTACTGAGAAAGACTCCTTCGATGGTACGCAGGTGGATGACGTACAGATCACATATGGCAGTCGGACGAATGTGAGGTTCACCTATGATTCTGAAAGAGAGCAGTTTTTACGTTCCAGTGATGGAGAGCCGACCATCGACCGTTTGAATGAGGAACGGGTGGCCGTTGATAATGTCTGGATCATAGAAACGGGTCACCAGATCATCGATGGCGCAGGTCGTCGAGCGATTGATCTTACTTCAGGCGGGAACGGGAATCTTTTACAAAAAGGACAAATGAAAGAAGTAGAGTGGAAGAACGTCGATGGACGATTGCTTCCCTATAAAGACGGCAGCCCGCTGGCATTTACCCCGGGTAAGACTTGGGTGAACATCATTCCAGGGAACGCCGCAGTAGAAACGGAGTAAGGAGGGAAAAGGCATGCAGATCGATAAATTGAGAGGAAAGACGCTTGATCAACTGTTCGAAGCGGTATTATCTTTGCAAAGTGTAGAAGAATGCTATGAATTCTTCGATGATCTCGCAACGATGAATGAAGTCCAGTCACTCGCTCAGCGATTGGAAGTAGCGCGCATGCTGCGTGAAGGCTTCACTTATCATAAAATTGAAACCGAAACAGGTGCATCCACGGCGACGATCTCCCGTGTGAAACGCTGCTTGAATTATGGAAATGACGCTTATACACAAGCGCTTGACCGTGTACAAGCGAAACAAACCGAATAGGTGAGGAGAGGCTGCCAACAGGATGTGGGCAGTCTTTTTTGATGGCTGCGGAGAAAAACCATCCATGATTCTAAGAGAAACCGGACAGGCATAGGCTAGTACTATGGAAGGGGACCTGTCCGATGAAAACGATGTTGAAAAAAGGCGCCATGATCATTCTCGGCAGTATGATACTTTCACTCGGCATCAACTTTTTCCTGATTCCGGATCATGTGTTGGATGGAGGCATCATTGGAATCGGGATGATTGCCAATTACATATGGGGGCTTGAAGTAGGGCTGACGATCATCTGCTTCAGCATTCCGATCTTTACGCTCGCCTGGTTCTTTTACCGCTCTTATTTCTACAACAGTCTGCATGGGCTGCTCATTTCTTCTTTTTCCATTGACGTTCTCCAAGGGCTGCGCGCCCATCACCTGCCGCTCGATCCAGCGATCAGTTCCATCATAGGAGGGGCACTTGTGGGTGGGGGAATCGGTTTGATGCTCCGGGTGCATACAAGCACAGGCGGCACTGACCTCCTCGCGCAAATGATCGCCGACTGGTGCAAAGTCAATGTCGGTTTCGTCATTCTCGCGATTGACGCTGTCGTCATCGGTGCGAGCGGCTACCTGTTCTCCCTCGAGACGCTCATTCTCTCCGCCATCACCATCCTAAGCGTCGGCCTCGTCACCATGACCTTCACATCCACCCGCCTCCTCCCCGAACAACCATCATGACTTGAGCGTGTGGGTGGTGGTAGTTATGGTAATAATTGTATGACCTGGTCATCCAGCATTTTACATCAGAAGAATATCACAACCCACCTCTCTTTTTGCTTAGAGAGGTGGGTTTTTATGTATTTGCAATTTATGGTGTACCAGGTCATACAGATATTTCCAAACTAATCCCACCGCCCCTTCAAACTCCCTCTTTTGATTGGTCATAGATTTGTTTGGTTGTGCCCCTCAACCCGGGGATGAAAATTTGCTATAATGGGTAGATGGATAACTGTTGTTTTGGAGGACGGAAATGTACAATATAAGCGAGTGGGATCATGTGTTCAAGCTTGATCCGAATAAGACGATCACAAACGCAGACTTAGAGAAGATAGGCTCATCAGGCACAGATGCGATCATCATCGGCGGTACAGACGGTGTCACGTTCGAAAACGTCACGGATTTGCAGGAACGCCTGGAGTCCTTTGACATCCCTTATGTGCTTGAAGTGTCAGACATCGAAGCCATTGCGCCCGAATTTCATGCCTATTTCATCCCTCTTGTCCTGAACAGTGGACATAAGAAGTGGATGATCGATGTGCAGCACCAGGCGATCAAAGAATATGGCGATGTGATCGAGTGGCAGGACATGCTGACGGAAGGGTATTGTGTCCTCAACCCGGAAGCGAAAGTGTTCAAACGGACCGATTGTACGCTCCCCGATCATGAAGATGTCCTCGCCTATGCCCGGATGGCTGAACACATCTTCCATTTGCCCGTCTTCTACATGGAATACAGTGGTACTTACGGGAACCCCGGCTTGGTCAGGGACGTGGCCCGTGAATTGAAAAATACATCTCTCGTCTACGGCGGAGGCATCCGTTCGGAAGAACAGGCGGCAGAAATGGCCGCTTACGCAGATGTCATCGTTGTCGGCGATGTGATTTATGATAACCTAGAGGTTGCTCTTAAAACGGTCGAAGCCGTTAAATCAATGAAGATGAAGGATGGTGGACCCTCATGACACAGGCATTGAACGCATTGATTCAAGGCTTGAATACAGAACAACGAGAAGCGGTGACCCACACAGAAGGCCCGCTGCTCATCATGGCAGGTGCCGGAAGTGGTAAAACACGTGTACTGACACACCGCATCGCCTATCTACTTAGTGAAAAAGATGTAGCGCCACGGAATATATTAGCGATTACCTTTACCAATAAAGCGGCACGCGAAATGAAAGAGCGTGTCGAATCTCTTGTCGGCAAAGACGGGGAAAAAATCTGGATGTCCACGTTCCACTCGATGTGTGTACGCATCCTGAGACGGGACATCGACCGGATCGGTTATGACCGCAACTTTTCCATCCTCGATTCGAGTGATCAGCTTTCTGTCATTAAACAAGTGCTGAAAGAGATCAATCTTGATCCGAAAAAATGGGACCCGCGTGCGATGCTCGGTGCCATCAGTAATTCAAAGAACGAATTGATGACGGCAGAGGATTATGAAAAACAGGCGAACAACATGCACGAAGAACAAATCGCCCAAATCTATAAAGGCTATCAAAAGAAACTCCGCAAAAATCAGTCGCTCGATTTCGATGACTTGATCATGCAGACATTGAGGCTTTTCGATGAAGTGCCCGAAGTGCTGGAATCCTACCAGCGCCGTTTTCAGTACATTCATGTCGATGAGTATCAGGATACGAACCATGCCCAGTATCAACTCGTCAAACATTTGGCGAGCCGTTACCAGAACCTATGTGTCGTCGGTGATTCCGACCAGTCGATTTATGCATGGCGCGGGGCGGATATTCAAAACATCCTGAACTTTGAAAGTGATTATCCGAAAGCTCGGACGATCCTGCTTGAGCAGAACTACCGCTCGACAGAATTAATCCTGGATGCTGCCAACAATGTCATCGATAAAAACAGCGGCCGTAAACCGAAGCGTCTTTGGACGGATAATAAAGGTGGAGAGAAGATCCATTACCACCAGGCAGGCACGGAACGTGAAGAAGGTCTTTTTGTCACAGATAAAATTGAAGACCTCGTCCGCCAAGGGAAGTTCCGTTACCAGGATGTTGCTATTTTGTACCGTACGAACGCTCAGTCCCGTACGATTGAGGAAACGTTCGTCAAAGCTGGCGTGCCGTACCAAATGATCGGTGGGACGAAGTTCTATGATCGTAAAGAGATCAAGGACATGCTTGCTTACCTGCGTCTGATCGCAAACCCGAACGACGACCTCAGCTTCCAGCGTGTGGTCAACGAACCGAAACGCGGTGTCGGGAAAACGAGTATGGATAAGATGCTTGCCTATGCGGCCGATCACGATATTTCCCTTTATGAAGCGGCAGCCGAAGTCGATTTCGTCGGCGTGAGTGCGAAAGCAGCGAAAGCGATCATGAGTTTCCGTAAAATGATCCAGACGTGGGCTGAGCAACAGGAATTCCTTTCTGCGACTGATATGGTTCAGGAAGTCATCGATAAGACCGGCTATGAAGAGATGCTTATGAACGAGAAGAGCATTGAAGCACAAAGCCGTCTTGAGAACATCGAAGAATTCAAATCTGTGACGAAGAACTTTGAAGAAAATGCGGAAGATAAGACACTCGTCGCCTTCCTGACCGATCTTGCACTGATTGCGGATATTGATTCTATGAATGAAGACCCTAGTAGTGATGATACAGTGACGTTGATGACCCTGCACTCTGCGAAAGGTCTGGAATTCCCGGTCGTCTTCCTGATTGGTATGGAGGAGAACGTCTTTCCGCACAGCCGGGCACTAATGGATGAAGAGGAGATGGAAGAAGAACGCCGTCTTGCTTATGTCGGAATCACCCGTGCAGAGAAAGAATTGTTTATTTCCCATGCAAAAATGCGCACGCTTTACGGACGGACGAATATGAATCCGATCAGCCGCTTTATTCATGAAATTCCGGAAGAGCTGGTTGAAGGAAAAGAACAGAAGGAAGAGCTGCCATTTTTCAATAAAAAACGGGAAAGCACGCCGTTCGGTGCGAAGCCTCCAGCCGCTCCGAAGAAACGGGCCGCGAAGAAACCGGAGAAGAAAGCTTCCTCAGGAGGCGAGAAAATCGGCTGGCAGCCGGGCGACAAAGCGCAGCATAAGAAGTGGGGCGAAGGAACGGTCGTCAAAGTGCAGGGCGAAGGAGATGCGATGGAACTCGATATCGCCTTCCCGGCACCGACAGGCATCAAGCGCCTGCTTGCCCGTTTTGCTCCGATTACGAAAGCGTAAGGAAGTGGATGGATATGAACGCAACGGAAGCTAAGCAAAAGATTGAAGCACTCAGAAAGGATCTCGAGCAGTACAGCTACGAGTACCACACGCTCGATGATCCGAGTGTTTCGGACTATGAATATGATAAAAAAATGCAGGAACTGATCAACCTCGAAGAAGAGCATCCAGATTTGCAGACACCCGATTCACCTTCTCAGCGGGTTGGAGGCAAGCCCCTTGATGCTTTTGTGAAAGTGCAGCACGACATCCCCATGCTGAGCCTGGGAAATGCCTTCAATGATGAAGAACTCCGTGATTTTGACCGTCGTGTCAAAAACGGCACCGATGCCGAGGTCAATTACGTATGTGAACTGAAAATCGACGGCCTTGCGGTTTCTTTGAAATATGAAGATGGGATCTTCGTTCGGGGAGCGACTCGTGGAGATGGGACGACAGGGGAAGATATTACGAAAAACCTTCGTACCATCCGAAATATCCCTCTTCGCCTGAACGAGCCGATGACCGTGGAAGTCCGCGGTGAAGCGTATATGCCGAAGAAATCGTTCATGGCTTTGAATGAAGCCAAGGAATCGAATGGGGAAGAGCCTTTTGCCAACCCGCGAAACGCAGCTGCGGGTTCCTTAAGGCAGCTGGACCCGAAAATCGCGGCCAAGCGTAACCTCGATATTTTCCTTTATGGCATCGGTGTGTGGGAGAACGATCCGACCGAAGCGCACAGTGAGCGTCTGGAAAAAATGAAAGAGCTCGGACTGAAAACCAACCCGGAATGGAAAAAGTGTAACGATATCGAAGAGGTCATCGACTATGTAAATAGCTGGGTCGAACACCGTGCAGATCTTGATTACGAAATTGACGGCATCGTCATCAAAGTGGACAGCCTCGATCAACAGGAAGACTTGGGCTTTACTGCGAAAAGCCCGCGCTGGGCAACGGCCTATAAGTTTCCGGCAGAAGAAGCGATTACGAAACTCAAAGACATTGAACTCAGTGTCGGTCGTACAGGTGCCGTGACACCGACAGCGATTCTTGATCCTGTCAAAGTCGCAGGAACAACGGTTCAACGCGCATCTTTACACAATGAAGACCTGATCATCGAAAAAGATATCCGCATCGGAGATACCGTCGTCATCAAGAAAGCGGGAGACATCATTCCTGAAGTCGTCCGTGTAGTTGAAGATCAGCGTACTGGTGAAGAAGAACCGTACCGCATGCCGGAAGAATGTCCGGAGTGTGGCAGTCAGCTCGTCCGTCTTGATGAAGAAGTCGCCTTACGCTGTGTGAACCCGAACTGCCCGGCTCAACTGCGGGAAGGCTTGATCCACTTCGTTTCAAGAAATGCGATGGATATCGAAGGACTTGGGGAAAAAGTGATCGCCCAACTGTTCCAGGAAAACTTGATTCATACGATCGCAGACTTGTATAAGCTCGACCGTGAAGAGCTGCTGCAGCTTGACCGTATGGGTGAAAAATCCGTGGAGAACCTTTTGAATGCGATTGAAGCTTCAAAAGAAAACTCCCTGGAGAGACTGCTTTTCGGCCTGGGAGTCCGTTACGTAGGTTCGAAGGCGGCGAGTACGCTTGCCCAGCATTTTGAACATATGGAAGCGCTCGTCGAAGCGGATGCCGCTGCGCTTGAAGCCATCCCTGAAATCGGCAGCAAAATGGCCGAGTCGATTGCCAGCTATTTTGACGAAGACCAGGTCATACAGTTATTGGAAGAATTGAAGCAGCTCGGCCTGAATATGGAGTATAAGGGTGCGAAGAAGAGTGATCAGCCGATCGATTCTCCTTTTAACGATAAGACCGTGGTCATCACAGGGAAAATGGAAGAATACAGCCGTTCGGACATGAAAAAGATGATTGAGGAACTTGGCGGGAAAGTGACAGGAAGTGTGAGTAAGAAGACCGACCTGCTCATCGCTGGCGAAGACGCTGGTTCCAAGTACACGAAAGCATCAGACCTGGGGATTGAAATTTGGGATGAAGAGCAGTTCAAAAACGCTCTATCCTGATCGTTACAAACGTTTTATGGTTATACAAGAGTAGCCGGAGCGTAGGAAAACATACGCGCTCCGGCTGGTCTCATTAAGGGAGTGGAAAGCATGAGGAAGATGCACGCACTGTTGCTTAGTTCTTTGCTCGTCGTAAGCGCGTGTACGCCCGTTTTTGACAATAGAGAAGAAGTCATACAAGAAACGAAAGATGAAAAAAATAATCAATCCGCCATCATCCCGAACTACAATATGTCGGAGCAGGATTACCGGATGATTCTCACAGAGAGCAGTCCGAAGGTTTCAACGGCACGTGCGGTGACGACGAACCAGATGGGGAACCGGATGGACATTGATGAATTCGAAAGCGGCCTTCGCCGTCATTCCAAAGAATACTTTGATCCGGACAAGTATTTCTTTCAACCGGGACAATACTTTGAAGGCGATACGCTGCTTCGGTGGTTAGGCAGGGAGAGTGGGAGCAATGAAGACGGCTTGAATCCCGAGCTTAACGAAGATGAAGCGACCGAAGAAGAGTTTCGTGAAAGCCCCCGTTATATCTCAAATATCATCGAGCAGAATTACTTAGTCAGACAAGATGAAAACAAGGTGGAATTGAGAGGACTGACCATCGGAATCTCATTGAGAACCGTCTACAACTTTACCGCTGAGGACCGAAGCTTTTCTGAGGACCACTCGACCGAAGAACTCCTTCAAAAAGGGAAGGAATACGCGGGAGAGATTTTGAAGCGGATTCGGGAAAGAGAAGAGCTCAACGGTGTACCAGTCGTATTCGCCTTATATGAAGAAGAGGAAGCAAGTTCGAAAGTTCCAGGCAAGTTTTTAAGTAAAACGTATGTCAAAGGATCGGACCTTACCATCAATGGTTGGGATAATATCGATGAAAAGCACGTGCTGTTTCCTTCCAAGGAAGCAGAAGACGATCACTTCGATGATTCACAGATCTTTTCAGACTTCCGAAAAGAAGTTTCCGACTACTTTCCGAACTTCGTAGGGATGATTGCCAATGGTTTTTACGTCAATAACGACCTTCGCGAAGTGTCGATTGAAATACCGATCCAGTTCCAGTCTGAATCGGAAGTTGTCGGTTTTACACAATATGTGTACAGTCTTGTAAACGAAATGTTTGCCGACCATTACAATGTTCAAGTGAATATCCACAGTATGGATGAACCGGAAAGCCTGATCGTTAAAAAAGCCGGCGAGCAGGAACCTTTCGTTCATGTGTATGAATAACAATAAGACCGCCCGGGCCTGCCCTGTGCGGTCTTTGTTATTAAAGTAAATAGCAGGATTGTTGAAGGCTCCGTTTCTAGACTATTGTGGGAGTTTAGGGCTCCGGGAAAAGGTTCGCTTTCCGTGGGCGAGTAATGAGCCTCCTCGAGCTGACGCTCTCCGAGGTCTCATCTACCACGCACTTCCCACAGGAGTCTCACCGTCTCCCTCTTTGAAATAGTGAAATTTCGACAAAAGAAGAAAAAAGTCGAGTAATTTTGATGAAATACACAAATATTTGAACTCAGTTTCACACAGTAGAATATTTGCTTAGAAATCGGTCTCAATCGATTGAACTAGATTCACCGTTACGATAGAATAGTTATGGAAACGCTTAATGTGGTAATTTTCAAACTATTACATAGCGTCACCCATCTTACTTTTCAAGGAGGCGGTTTTTCATGGTAGTCCCTTACAAACACGAACCATTTACTGATTTCACAGTGGAAGAAAATCGGAAAGCTCTGCAGGCGGCAATTAAGCAGGTAGAAGCGGACCTTGGAAAAGAGTACCCTCTCATCATCGGTGGGGAGAGAATTGTCACGGATGACAAGATCAAGGTCGTTAATCCGGCTAACAAGAAAGAAGTCATCGGCTATGTGTCGAAAGCGAACCAGGATCTTGCTGAGAAAGCTCATCAGGTGGCAGATGAAACCTTTGACTGGTGGAGAAAGACGAAAGCGAAGTTCCGTGCAGACATCCTTTTCCGCGCGGCAGCGATCGTCCGCCGTCGTAAGCATGAGTTCACGGCACACCTTGTCAAAGAAGGCGGAAAACCATGGAAGGAAGCGGATGCGGACACAGCAGAAGCAATCGACTTCATGGAGTATTATGGGCGGCAGATGCTTGAAATTGATAAAGGCGTGGAAATCAATTCACGTCCGATTGAAAATAACAGGTTCCATTACATCCCGCTTGGAGTAGGGGTGGTCATTTCTCCTTGGAACTTCCTGTTTGCTATCATGTGCGGAACAACGGTTGCCGCAATGGTATCCGGGAATACGGTGCTTCTGAAGCCGGCGAGTGCAACTCCGATCATCGCTTATAAAATGATGGAAGTGTTAGAAGAAGCCGGACTGCCGAAAGGGGTCATCAACTACATCCCTGGAAGCGGAAAAGAAGTCGGCGACTATCTGGTCGATCATCCTCGTACGCGTTTTGTAAGCTTTACAGGCTCCCGTGAAGTGGGTACCCGTTTATTCGAGCGTGCCGCAAAAGTTCACGAAGGCCAAAAATGGTTGAAGCGTACCATCATTGAAATGGGCGGGAAAGATACCATTGTTGTAGACAGTGATTCTGACCTTGAGCTTGCGGCAGATGCGATTACGTATTCGGCTTTCGGTTTCTCCGGCCAAAAATGTTCCGCCTGTTCCCGTGTCATTGCTCATGAAGATGTGTATGATGAGCTGCTTGATCGAGTCGTTCAGAAAACGAAGGAACAGGTCAACTATGGTGATCCAATCGATAACAGCAACTACATGGGACCGGTGATCGACCAGGGCGCTTATGATAAGATTATGAGTTATATCGGAATCGGTAAGGAAGAAGGAAGGTTAATGACAGGCGGCAAAGGAGACGACAGCAAAGGCTGGTTCGTCGCGCCGACTGTTTTTGCTGACCTTGCTCCGGATGCCCGTCTCATGCAGGAGGAAATCTTCGGTCCTGTTGTAGGTTTCACGAAGGCGAAATCTTTTGATGAAGCGATTCAGTTCGCAAACAACACCGACTACGGCTTAACAGGAGCTGTTATTTCCAACAATCGCGAGCATATTGAAAAGGCACGCGATGACTTCCATGTCGGGAATTTGTACTTCAACCGCGGGTGTACGGCTGCAATCGTAGGTTATCATCCATTCGGTGGCTTCAACATGTCAGGAACGGATTCAAAAGCCGGTGGTCCTGATTACCTTATTCATCATATGCAAGGAAAAACAACGTCTGAAATGCTGTAATAGAACGACCAAAAAATCCCTCTTCCACATGTATGTGGAAAGGGATTTTTTCATGAAAAATGGAACATACTAACGCTGTAGGGAAAAGGGAACATTTCCCCATTTTTCTATGACCTCTAAAATTTTTTAAAATAAATTTTGTGAATGAATATCATAAAAATGTCACATATATGTATTTTTATACTATATAAACGAATAAACATTCAATTATGACCTATTAACACAATTTTTGCAATGTTCGTATAAAAGTTATATGATATAGTTGTACCTGTGTTTGGTTTTTTTAAGTCAATATGACTTAAGAACCATGCGTCGGTACGATTTGCATAGGATTGTATAAACCAACATTTGGGAGGTGGAAATGTGTTTGAACTCGCTACTGCAACATCAGCATCCATCGCTGGAGCAACATGGTTCTGGTTATTTGTACCAATGCCAATTTTAATCATTCTATCTATCATTACACTATTCACTGAGAGGAGCGAATAACAAAACATGAGTACTGCTACGTTAATAACGTTTATTGTCTATTTAATCGGTATGCTGGGAATCGGTTTTGCTGCATATCGTCTTACAAGTGATTTATCTGACTATGTCTTAGGTGGTCGTCGTTTAGGTCCAGGAGTTGCCGCACTATCTGCCGGTGCATCCGACATGAGTGGTTGGTTGCTGCTAGGTTTGCCTGGTGCGATTTACGCTGGAGGCTTGTCCGCAGCTTGGATCGGTGTCGGTCTAGCTATTGGTGCATACTTAAACTGGCAGTTCGTCGCACGCCGACTTCGTGTATTTACGGAGATTGCAAATGACTCGATTACTGTTCCAGACTATCTTGAGAACCGCTTCCGTGACCACTCCCACGTGTTACGTGTCATTTCTGCAGCTGTCATTCTTTTATTCTTCACCTTCTATACATCTTCCGGTATGGTTGCCGGTGCGAAGCTGTTTGAAGCTTCCTTTGCTTTGAGCTATACACAGGCTCTATGGTTAGGCGCAATTGTTACTATTTCTTACACTTTCTTAGGTGGATTCCTAGCCGTAAGTTGGACAGACTTTGTTCAAGGTATCCTGATGTTCTTTGCCTTAATCGCTGTGCCGATTGTTGCAATTACTGAACTTGGTGGTTGGAATGCTGCGACAGACGCAGTAGCCCAAATCGACCCATCTCACTTGAACATGGTTCAAGGTGTCGGTGCCCTTGCGATCCTATCTTCTCTTGCCTGGGGACTTGGTTACTTCGGTCAGCCGCACATCCTTGTACGTTTCATGGCTCTACGTTCTCCTAAGGACGTTCCAAAAGCACGTTTGATCGGTATTGGCTGGATGGTTCTAGGTCTTTACGGTGCCATCTTCACAGGTCTATTCGGACTTGCTTACATCAACACAGCAGATGTAGCTGATCTTTCTACATTCAATGCAGAAGTGATGACAGAAGGCGGCATCCAGATGCTTGTCGACTCTGAGAAAATTTTCATCACGTTCTCTCAAATCCTGTTCCACCCTGTCATTGCCGGTATCCTACTAGCAGCGATTCTTTCTGCTATCATGAGTACCATTGACTCTCAATTGCTTGTATCTTCTTCTGCACTTGCAGAGGACTTCTATAAAGCACTGTTCCGTCAGAACGCGACAGAAAAAGAATTGGTATGGGTTGGTCGTGCTGCCGTAGCCGGTATCGCCTTGATTGCCGTGCTTCTTGCAGGTAACCCGGACAGTACCGTTCTTGGTCTTGTATCCTACGCATGGGCAGGTTTCGGTGCCGCATTCGGTCCCGTTATCATCCTGTCCCTATTCTGGAAAGGCATCACACGTAATGGTGCGCTTGCCGGAATCATCGTCGGTGCCGTTACCGTTGTCATTTGGGGAGACTTCCTGAGTGGCGGATTCTTCGACCTTTATGAAATCGTACCTGGTTTCATCCTAGGTGGACTTGTCGCTATTCTTGTCAGTCTTTCTGGTACACCACCGAAAGATATTGCTGAAGAATTTGATAAAGTTACGAAAATGTAAGAAGTTCTTCATTACAAAATTCCCGGTCTTATGGCCGGGAATTTTTTTGTTTCAGGGCCTTTAGCCCGAGGAAGCTCACTGTACGCTCATGGAAAGCGATAGATTCCCGGACCTTTAAGCACGATTGAAATTAACGGAAACACTCTCAGCAAGAGGAAACTTTCGCGATAAGACAGCGCCCTTCTGATGTGTTAAACTAAGAAAGGTGTATCCGTACGTTGAAAATGGATTCTGATATTTGGTATGATCATATATTATGTGAGATCGAAATGGAGGTCGCATTATGTCCAGAATTAGCAAAGAGGAAGTGAAGCACGTCGCGAATCTCGCGCGCCTTGCGATCACGGAAGAAGAAGCAACGACATTCACGAAGCAGCTTGATGACATCATCACGTATGCCGAACAGTTGAATGAATTAGATACAACAGGCGTCGAGCCTACGACCCACGTTCTTGATTTGAAGAACGTTATGCGTAAGGACGAGCCGAAGAAATGGATTTCTCAGGATGATGCACTGAAAAATGCACCAGACAAGCAGGATGGACAGTTCAAAGTGCCATCCGTATTGGAATAAGGAGGTTCGACGATGTCTTTATTTGACTATACATTACGTGAGCTTCAAGAGAAGCTACATAATAAAGAGATTTCCGTCACAGATTTAGTGGAGGAATCTTACAAACGAATCGAAGAAGTGGACGACGAAGTCCAGGCCTTCATCACGCTCAACAAAGAAGCGGCAACGAAGCAGGCGGCAGAACTTGACCAGGAGCGCGGCAACGACGATGCGAAGCTCTTTGGTCTGCCAATCGGTGTGAAAGATAATATCGTAACAAAAGGACTGCGTACGACAGCAGGAAGCCAGATTCTGTCTAACCTGGATGATCCTTTGTATGACGCGACCGTTGTCAACAAACTGAATGACGCCAAGTCCGTTACGATCGGAAAATTGAACATGGACGAATTCGCGATGGGTTCTTCCAACGAAAACTCAAGCTACGCAGCCGCTCGTAACCCTTGGAATACCGATTACGTTCCTGGTGGATCCAGTGGTGGTTCTGCCGCAGCTGTAGCCGCAGGAGAAGTTCCTTACTCCCTTGGTTCTGATACCGGTGGTTCGATCCGTCAGCCAGCCGCTTATTGTGGTGTGGTCGGATTGAAGCCGACTTACGGCCGTGTGTCCCGTTTCGGACTCATCGCGTTCGCCTCTTCTCTTGACCAGATTGGACCAATCACTCGCAGCGTCGAAGACAACGCGTTCTTGCTTGAGACAATCGCTGGTCATGACAAGATGGATTCGACTTCTGCCAACGTTGAAGTGCCGAAGTACACCGAGTCTCTGACTGGTGATGTGAAAGGCATGAAGATCGGTGTACCGAAAGAATACCTTTCTGAAGGGGTTTCTGAAGAAGTAAAAGAAGCGGTCAAAGCTGCTCTTAAAGAATATGAAAAAATGGGAGCGACTTGGGAAGAAGTTTCTCTTCCTCACTCCAAGTACGCGCTATCCACGTACTACCTGATTTCGTCTTCGGAAGCATCTGCGAACCTGGCCCGTTTTGACGGTGTCCGTTATGGTAAGCGTGCCGAAGATGCGAAAAACATGCTCGACATGTTCATGCGTTCCCGCGCCGAAGGTTTCGGTGACGAAGTGAAGCGCCGCATCATGCTTGGAACCTTCGCGCTGAGCTCCGGGTACTACGATGCGTACTACAAGAAAGCCCAGCAGGTTCGTACATTGATCAAGAACGACTTTGAAAAAGTGTTCGAAGACTACGATGTCATCATCGGGCCGACAACACCGACTCCTGCCTTCAAAGTAGGGGACAAAGTCGATGATCCAATGACGATGTATGCGAACGATATTTTGACGATTCCGGTTAACCTTGCAGGCGTACCAGGAATCTCCATCCCATGCGGTTTCTCTGGAGACGGTCTGCCGATCGGCCTTCAGATCATCGGAAAACACTTTGATGAAGGTACCGTTTACCGTGCCGCTCATGCCTTCGAACAGGCGACTGATTATCATAAACAACGCCCGTCCCTTGGAGGTGCGCGCTAATGAACTTTGAAACGATTATCGGACTTGAAGTCCACGTAGAATTGAAAACAGACTCGAAAATTTTCAGCCCGTCTCCGAACATGTTCGGAGATGATCCGAATACGAACGTGAACCCGATCGACCTTGGGTACCCAGGTGTGCTGCCGGTATTGAACGAAGAAGCCGTCAACTTCGCGATGAAGGCATCCATGGCATTGAACTGTGACATCGCGACAGACACGAAGTTCGACCGTAAAAACTACTTTTACCCGGACAACCCGAAAGCTTATCAAATCTCCCAGTTTGACAAGCCGATCGGTGAAAATGGCTACATCGATATCGAAGTCGATGGCAAGAAGAAGCGTATCGGAATTACCCGTCTTCACATGGAAGAAGATGCAGGTAAGCTGACACACAGCGATGACGGATACTCCCTTGTCGACTACAACCGTCAAGGTACGCCGCTTGTTGAGATCGTATCCGAGCCGGACATCCGTTCACCGAAAGAAGCGTACGCGTACTTGGAAGCCTTGAAAAACATCATCCAGTACACAGGCGTTTCCGACTGTAAAATGGAAGAAGGTTCCCTACGTTGTGACGCCAACCTTTCCATCCGCCCAATCGGCCAGGAAGAATTCGGTACGAAGACAGAGCTTAAGAACTTGAACTCCTTCTCCTTTGTACAAAAAGGTCTGGAATTCGAAGAGAAGCGTCAGCAGAAAGAATTGCTTTCCGGAGGAGAAATCCTTCAGGAAACTCGTCGTTACGATGAGCAGACGAAAGAAACGATTCTGATGCGTGTCAAAGAAGGTTCTGACGACTATCGTTACTTCCCAGAGCCGGATCTTGTGCCTCTACACATCGATGAAGCTTGGAAAGAACGCATCCGTGCCGAAATTCCTGAGCTTCCAGATGCTCGTAAGAAGCGTTACATCGAAGAACTGAAGCTTCCAGAATACGATGCAATGGTTCTGACAAACAACAAAGAGCTTTCCGATTTCTTCGAAGAAACCATTGCCGAAGGAGCGGACATCAAGCAGGCATCGAACTGGTTGATGGGTGAAGTTTCTGCTTACATGAACAAGCACTATAAAGAACTTCATGAGCTTGAGCTGACACCGGCTTCTCTTGCGAAGATGATCCAGTTGATCGAAGACGGAACGATCAGTTCCAAGATCGCGAAGAAAGTCTTCACAGAGCTAGTAGAAAAAGGCGGCGATCCTGAGAAGATCGTTAAGGATAAAGGACTTGTTCAGATCTCCGACGAAGGCCAACTGACGGAAATCGTTGTCGGCATCATGGACAACAACCCGCAGTCCATCGAAGACTTCAAGAACGGAAAAGACAAAGCCCTTGGATTCCTTGTCGGTCAGGTGATGAAAGAAACCAAAGGACAAGCGAACCCGCCGATGGTCAACAAGATCATCCTTACAGAAATGGAAAAGCGCTAAACGCTTGAATAATAAGGAAAGCACGCACTTGCTGGTGCGTGCTTTCGTATGGTTTAGGACTTGCCATCATATACTATAGAAATGGTTTGCAAATCCAGGAAAAAGCGCTATGATGTAGAATGGAACATGCTTGGATAGAAAAGGGGGTCATACACGATGAAAAGTGCCCGAATTATATATAACCCGACCTCTGGAAGAGAAGTCATACGCAAGGTTCTCCCGGACATTTTGCAACGGTTCGAACAGTCCGGTTATGAAACCTCCACTCATGCCACAACATGTGCTGGTGACGCCGTCAAAGCAGCAGAATACGCCGTCGATCGTGAATTCGACCTTGTCGTCGCTGCAGGGGGAGACGGAACCATCAATGAAGTGATCAACGGACTTGCCGAAAAACCACACAAACCGAAAGTCGGCATCATTCCAGTCGGGACAACGAACGATTTCGCCCGTGCTTTACACGTGCCTAGAAACATTCATAAAGCGGTGGATATCATCCTGGAAGGCTACAGCCATCCGCTCGATATCGGCCGTGTCAACGACCAATATTTCATGAACATCGCCGGTGGCGGTAAAATAACCGAAATCTCGTACGAAGTACCAAGTAAGCTGAAAACAATGATTGGGCAACTCGCCTACTACTTAAAAGGTATCGAGATGCTGCCATCCATTCGTCCGACTTATGTCGAGATGGAGTATGACGGCAAATGGTATGAAGGCGAAATCATGCTTTTCCTCGTCAGTAACACCAACTCTGTCGGCGGCCTTGAAAAACTGGCGCCATCTGCCCGTATGGATGACGGACTTTTCGACCTGATGATCATTGAAAAAATGAACATCGCAGAATTCGTCCGCTTAGCGACACTCGCCATCCAAGGCAACCACTTGAATCACCCGAAATTCATCCACACGACCGCAAGCCGTGTGAAAGTGAAGACAGATGAAAAGATGCAGTTGAATATTGACGGAGAATTCGGTGGATTATTGCCCGGGGAATTTGTCAATTTATACAGACATCTGGACTTTTTTGTCCCAGAAGATATATTCAAAGAAGAAGAAGCTGACGAAGAAGAATAATGGGGAGCGCTGCTGTGTGAGACAGTGGCGTTCTTTTGTTTTGTTTAAGGGGAGTACAAGCCTACCGGGGCGACTCCCCACTTAGAGATATCCCGCTGCGTCGCCCAGCTGCTCGAGGTCATAAGTCCACCGGAACTGAAAAGAAAGGTCACTTTTCAGTTCCGGTGTTCTTATGCTTGTCGCAGCTACCCAGGGCGACTCCGCACTAACTGATATGATAAACTAAAAGTAGAGTATATAGATAAAGCGATAAAGGACGGATGAACAATGGCGAAACCGAAACCGCCGGTACAGAAAAACGAGACGATTGAACTGAGCTTTGAAGATTTGACCCACGAAGGCAATGGGGTAGGGAAAGTCGATGGTTATCCACTTTTCGTACCGTATGGCCTTCCAGGTGAAAAGGCCGAAGTGAAAGTCGTCAAAGTGAAAAAGAACTTCGGCTTTGGCAAGCTGGTGAAAGTGACAGAATCAAGTGAAGACCGTGTCGAGCCGCCATGTGATGTTTTCTACCAGTGCGGCGGCTGTCAGCTTCAACATATGAGCTATCAAATGCAGCTCGATATGAAACAGAAGCAAGTGAAAGACAACATGAAGAAAATCGGACACCTCGAGCATGTCCCTGTCCACCCGACAGTCGGTATGGAGGACCCGTGGCGTTACCGCAACAAAGTCCAAATTCCTGTCGGGCAGAAAGAAGACGGCGAATTGATGACTGGTTTCTACCAGAAACGAAGCCACAACATCATCGACATGGACACATGCCTGATCCAGGACGAAATGAACGATCGCATGGTCGAAACCGTCCGCCGCATCGCATCCAAACACGGAATCGATGCCTATGATGAACAGACCCATCGCGGTGTACTGAGACACATCATGGTCCGTACCGGCCAGAATACGAAGGACATCATGATTGTACTCGTCACAAAAACGAAAAAGCTTCCGCACAAAGACAAAATGATCGATGAGATCCGTGATGCTTTTCCAAACGTGAAATCGATCGTCCATAACGTCAACAGTGCGAAAACGAACGTCATCCTTGGAAAAGAAACGAACATCATCTGGGGCGATGAGTACATTTATGACACGATCGGCGATATCCGATTCATGATTTCACCGAAGTCGTTCTACCAGGTCAACCCGACCCAGACGAAGAAACTTTATGACCAGGCGCTAGACTATGCCGATTTAAGAGGCGGGGAAACCGTCATTGACGCTTACTGCGGTATTGGAACCATTTCCTTGTTCCTCGCTCAAAAAGCGAAGAAAGTGTACGGCGTAGAAATCGTACCAGAAGCCGTCACTGATGCGAAGAAGAATGCCCGCCTGAACAAGATGGAGAACGCAGAATTCTATGTTGGACAAGCGGAAGAGCTTATGCCATGGTGGCGTAATCAGGGACTTCGTCCAGATGTGATTGTCGTCGATCCTCCACGTAAAGGTTGTGACGAAGAGCTGTTGAAGGCGATGTTGGATATGGAACCGGAGCGTATTGTCTATGTTTCCTGTAATCCGTCGACGCTTGCTCGTGACTTGCGTATTTTGGAAGATGACGGGTATGAAACGAAGGAAGTTCAGCCGGTCGATATGTTCCCGCAGACGAGTCACGTAGAGTGTGTGACATGGTTAGAGAAGAAAGAAAAGTAAATCTCAGGAGTATTTCTTAAGGGAGTTTTTGAAGTGGAAGCGAACAAAATGTGGTTGTCGTTACCAAAGGATTTTAGAAAGCAACTGATAGCCAATGTCTATTGTACAAACTGTAGTGATATTGTCACAATCACTGACTTCATCATCGTTGATCATCCTGTGGGTGTTATGTTGGATGGCAAATGCGAAAACTGTGGCAGTAAAGTAGCGAGAGTAGTGGAGATGGATGAATGAAGTGAAAGTGAATTCTTAAGCCTATAAGGGACCGATTGTTGTGTTTGGTGAGGTAACCACACAACAAACGGCCTTTTTTTACATGTTATATTCTTTGAAGTGCGGGGTAACTTTATATAGGAAGCGTTGTCCCATTCTTATAAAAAAAGAATCGTGATAGAGTAATACGCTAAGGTGAATGAGGGCACTTAATTAAGGGTATAGATAAGGAAACCCTTGGCCAGAATCTTGACACCAACGAAAGCGAAACTACAAAAACTACATTACATTCACTCACTAGGAAGGGGAATTTCTCATGGCTGATGAAAATATAAGCAAAGATTTAGTAGATGCTGCGTTTAAAAAGAAAGAATCAGAAGAACAAGAGGAAGTAAAAAAAGAGGAAAAAGCGACCGTAGGCGATATTATAACTTTCCAAAAAGACGGCCAACAGTTTGAAGCTGTCGTAACTTCTGCTAATTTACAAAACTCGGTTGTTTGCGATATGACCATTATGGATGATTTCCACGAGCGCAATTTAGATTTCGAAAAAACTGTAGTTGCTCATACAAACTACAGCATTAAAAAACGTCGCGACATTTAAGTAATATATATAAGAGCATCCCACTTTATAAAGTGGGATGCTCTTTTTGATGTTGTAATGTATTTACCAATTATTAATAACCAGCTTTTCATGTGACGAAAATCCCATACTGCTTGTTGGAATCAAATGGAATTTAATATAAAATGAGAGTAAATTAGTAATTTTAGGAGTGGTTATTATGGACGATAAAACACCACAAGTAATAGATAGAAAGGATACACATAATGCAACATCATCATGGAGTGGATATACATATCAGGGGAGAATTGCTATTTACACAACTCTATGTTTAATAAACGACTTGAAGATTTATAATTCTGAAGCAGATATTGATTTGTATGAATTAGAGATAGAGAGCTTTGAAGACTTTTCTATATTAAAAAGAAATTTTTATGAATCTATACATCAAGTCAAATCATATAAAGATAATAGCTACATAAATTCGTATAAATCTGCAATTCTAGATCTTCTTGGGAAAGTAGGAAAGTATAAAGATGTATCCAAAAGTTATTTACATACTGCTTGTGAAGTTGAGAAAACCACAAAAAGTGCATTAAGGACTCTATTAGAAGGATATACACCGCAAAGCAAAATAGAGGTGCAAAATGAGTATAAACAGGTTTTATTTGATGAGGGTTGTTACGATCAAGCATTTGAAGGATTTACATATAGTACTGTGAATTCTGATGATAGATTTAAAACAGTTATTGACTTAGACGAAACTAAAAACGAAATTAAGAATCAAATTGCCCGTTTTTATGAACTGTTTGAAAGTGAAATGGATAAATCTAAATCAATATACATAGAAAACATTGAATATATTTACCTGAACTTTATATCTGAAATAGACGATGTAATAGCATACCATCATAAATATTGTACAAAGTCGAATCCACCTAAAATACAATTCAAGGAATTTTATGACATTCTTCTAAAAAGAAATATATTTGATTTAAGCCCTAATACTTTAGCGCAAATGTTGAAAGAAAAAATGTATAAGTATTATATAGAATTTAAAGATGAATCAGAAGGAGATATTACGGCAAGTCAGTATGATTTTTGGGAGCAGAATTGGGATTATTTAAGAGAATTAGATAGTGGTAAAGTCTTGACTTTGTTTAAAAAAATTTCTCCTAATAAAATGATGAACTCACATGGAAATCTTGATGTGGATGATTACCTAACACTCTCAAATGAGCATGGCTTTAAATTTAACCTTTTTTGGATGGTAGTTTGGGCTAAATGTTTACCCGAAAGTTATGAAAACTTATTTGTTTTAAAGAAAGAAGGATTTAATTATCTCATTACTACGATAACAAACAGGCAGAGTAGTTCAATAATTGATAAACTTGGAAGAAGCATAAGTGAAAACATAAAAAAACATAATGATTTATTACCATTAATGTATGATATGAATTCTCTTATTACAACGGATATAACGGGTGAATATAACGGTAACATTTTAGAGCTTGCTTCTGCTTATAAAAAAGAGTACCCAAGTCTCTATGAAGAATATGGTAGAAATATAACAGAGCCAAAAAGAATAGAATTTATAGAAGTAAAAAAAGCATTGGAGGAATTTGAATGATAAGCATATTGAAAAGGATTTTTAGTGAAAAAGGGTTTATCTTAAAACATGATTTACTGGATTCTGAAAATCACTTTTTTGCAGAAAGGTATTCAAAGAATCAATTCGACTTCTATTTAGTGTTGTTCGAGAAGATCAGTGATACAAGTTTAAAGGAAATTAGAGATAAAATTGATGAATATAAGTCACTCATTTTACTTGACAATCAAGACGTACTAGGGATTGATAAAAATTTATCTTTATTGATAGTTTTAAATGTTTTGGATGAAAGGGATGAAAATAAGATTGTAAACTTTATTTATGATATAGAAGAAGATCCTTACGACTTCAAAAAGTATGTGCTCCCCTATGATAATGAGCAATTAAAAATTCTTCGTGATAATACGAATGGTATTAGTGATAATGAATTTATCAGCTATTTAAGAAATAGATTACATAATTCGGAAATCTTTTCATCTTTTAAGAATAATGAAAATGTTGATGAAGCTAAAGAGTTTGATTTAATATCTAAGTTCTTTATAAAACTACCTTTCTTAACTATTAATTATGAAGAAAAAGAAGTGAAAGATCTTGAACAGGAAATAAGAGATGGATTAGATGAATCTCATTTGAAAATTCTAGATGTTTTACTTGATTATTCAGAGTCAGAAGAATTTGATTTGGAGAATATTTTAAAGTTAGTTGAGGAGGTAGAAAAATGAGCAGTTACATAATAAGTAAAATCTATATTAAAAATTTTAAAACTATAGATGAGTCTGAAATTTCATTTGGAAATAACCAACTAAATATCTTAGACGGGCCAAATGGTTTTGGTAAGACAACAATTTTTGATGCATTAGAGTTGCTGATAACTGGTAGAGTTAGAAGAATAGAAAACAACAAAATAGTGCACGGATCAAAGGGCTTTAACGATATTTTATTAAGTAAATATCAAGATGAAGAGACCATAATTAAAGTTGAATTTATAAATGTGAAAGAAAGGAAGAAAGTAGTATTAGCTAGAGCGCTAACAGAAACAACTAGCTTAAGAAACAAAGATAAAAGACCTGAGGAGTTTTCGAAGTATAAACTTTTTAAGTTGAATAATTTTAATGATTACATATCAGAGGGGATTTTAGTAGAGAATAGTGAAATAGATCAATACTTGAATGTGGATAAATTAACTGATAAGTATAATATGTATCACTATGTAGAACAAGAAGATTATTCACATATCTTTAAATTGTCTGAGTCAGAAAGAATGAATGCTATTTCTAAGCTGTTTAATATAGAAAAGGAAAGCAGACAACTTGAATATGTTAGTGGGGTGAAAATAAAGCTGAATAATCACTTGAGGGCTTTAAACAAAGAATTAGAAAATGAGGAAAATCATATAGATCCAAAGCTTGCTAGTGAAGAATTGGAAGAAGTGTCTTATCAAAGTATCCTCCCTCCAGATTTATCTTTGAAGGCGATATGGGACCAATCAAACCCACCTATTGGTAATGAGGAAAAATATCAATATATTGAAGAGTTAAATCATGTTTTATCATTAAAAAATAATTTAAATGAGTTTAAAAAAGAATTGAAAAATGAGCAAATCGATAAGGTATCTAATAGTAATAATAAATTGAGTGCGATTATAATAGGTACATACTTTCATAAGGAAATAGAAAATCTTAGAAGGAAATTTAATATACAACAACATCTAATATCAATTAAAAACAAAATCGAAAGTAAAAATATTTTTGGGCAAGAAATTGATTGGGATTTTGTAAATGAAAATATTGATATAGCTATTAATAAAGAGGAAATAAGAGGGCTTATTAATGAAATAACTGCACTTCGAACAAACAGTAATAATCTATCTTCAATTGTAAATACTCTCAATGAAATAAGGGATAATCTAAAAAAACAATATCAGGCTTATTTGGATGCAACTACTCCAACCTTAGATATAGGTGATATAGATTGCCCATTCTGTGGCCAGGAATGGACAAACAAAGAAGTTCTGTACGAAAATTTCAGCGAAAAAACCTTACAATACAAATCATTGTATGATGATACAACCAAAGAAATAGAAAAAAAAATGAAGGTTTTATATGAGGAGAAACTTAATCCAATTTTAAATAAGTTAAACTTTACACTCGATAAGGACTCTGATAATTATATTGATAAAAATTTTATGGATCAACTAGAACTCTACATTAACAAAATTACCGATTATAATTCAGTTAAAGAATGGTTTGAAAGTTTAGGCGTAGATTTAAACTTGCATATTAATAAATCAAAACAATATGTAAGTGACCTTAATGAAAAAGTAAACGACATACAGGCAATATTAAGGTCTAAGAAAAATCCAGTAAAAGATGTTATTAAGGAAAATATAAAAATTTATAAACATCTTTATACAGAAATTTTTAACCAAAGAGATAACTTATTAGAGGAGATATCGGAAGAAAATATAAAGAGAAAAAAGAAATACCTTGAATATATAAATTATTTGAAAGCGAATAAATCTTTTGATAAATATCAGAACTTAAAGAAAAAGAAAGAAAAGATTGTACACTTACTTGATCAGGTTAAAGAAATACATTCATCTTATACAAAACAAATTAATGCACATAGAGCAAAGATGATTAAAGATGTGGAGATTCCTTTTTATGTGTATAGTGGTAAGATTATACAAAATCATCAAAGAGGGATGGGAGTATTCATAAAAGAGGCTAATGATAGTACTAGTGGAAGTGCAGAGTTAAAGTCAATAAACTTCATTCCACCAGTCAGTACAGAGCATGATGTATTACACTCATTTAGCTCAGGTCAATTGTCGGCAACGGTTTTAGCTTTTACACTGGCTTTAAATAAAGTTTATAGTAAAAGAGGTTTTTTAACTCTACTTGTAGATGATCCACTACAAACAATGGATGATATGAACATGGTCTCTTTTGTAGAAACATTAAGAAATGATTTCAATGATAAGCAAATTATTATATCAACACATGAAGATAAGATATCAATGTTCATGAGGTATAAATATCTTAAGTACGGACTTAATGTTCAAAGTCTCAATGTCAAAGACCTTTTTCACAACAGTGTTAAATAAAGGAGTGGTACGAAGTAATAATTATAAGTCGAAAGATGATAAAGATAGAAGCGGTATTCGTGTTTGGGAGGAACTAGACACGGATACCGCCTTTTTTACATAGAAATCCATTTCGTACCTATACGCTGCAAGTTCGATCCCCAATCCTCAGGCGGCGGAACATCACTAACAACAGCATAAACATCCTCTAAATTCGACATCTTCACGTACGTCCTCATCCCGATCTTAGAAGAATCCGCCAGAATATAAGATCTCCCGGATTGTTCAATCAGCTTCCTAGTAAAGAGCGCCTTGTTCGGGTCGAAGCTTGTGATCCCGTGATCGATGTCGACACCGTCTGTAGCGATGAATGCTTTGTTGACGTAGAAGTCTTCCATCATTTTTTCAGCGATGGGGCCGGATGTGCGCAGGTGATCGACGCTTACTTCACCGCCGATGAAGATGACGCGGGCTTCGAGTTCTCTGCGTTTCGTGTATTCCATCAGCCGGTTCAGGGCCGGGATGGAGCTGGTCATGATCGTTAAGTTTTTCTTTCCCCTTAGAAAAGGAATCATCTGCAGCGGCGTGCTTCCTTCGTCGATGACGATGGTGTCGTGATCTTCGACTTGATCAGCGGCTGCTTGGCCGATGGTTCTTTTTTCTTCGATGTGTATCGATTCTCGTTCATAGTGCGGCAGTTCGTTGGACGTTTCGTTTCTTACAGCTCCGCCATACACTTTTTTCAGTTTCTGTTGGTTTTCCAGGTCATCCAGGTGTCGTCGAATGGTTTCGGTCGACACGTCCAGTTGTTCGGCAAGTTCGCTGACTCGGACTTTGCCTTGATGTTCTAGCATTTGTAGTATTTTTTGTTTCCGTTCTTCTGCGACGAGTGACAACGTCGTCCCTCCTAACGTGACAAAAACCTTCCTTTCTTTCCATTATACATGAAAGAGGGGTACGCTAGGTTTCCTCTTTCATGCATGGAAAAGCAAAGGGTTCTTTATTTGGTAACGGGTTCGAGCCAGTATAAACTCTCTCTAGTAGCTTCAAGCAATGCTTCTATATCTGAAGGGTGAATGTCTCCGATATTACCGATTCTGAATGTCTTCAGGTCGGTTACTTTCCCCGGGTAAATGACAAAGCCGCGGGACTTCAACTCTTCATAGAATCGTTCAAATTGGAACGCCTCATGTTCCGGATAGTAAAACGGTGTGATGATTGGTGATTGCCACTCATCGGGGAGAAGGGGCGTGAAGCCGAGCGCACGCATCCCATCGACGAGTGTCCGTTGGTTCTGCTCGTAGCGGTTCTGTCTCGCCAGAATACCGCCTTCCAGCTTTAATTCTTCGAGTGCCTGTTTGAACGCCCTAACAGTATGAGTCGGGGACGTGTAGCGCCACTTCCCTTCCTGACCCTCCATCGTTTGCCATTGATCAAACAAGTCGAGCGACAGCGAGCGGGCCTGCCCTTCGCACTGTTGGATGGCCTGTCGTTTAGCGATGACAAAACCGAAACCAGGAACGCCCTGGATGCATTTATTGGCACTGCTGATGACATAGTCGGCGTCCATGCCCGTGATCGACATCTGGATCCCGCCAAAGCTGCTCATGGCATCGACGATGAACGTCTTATTGTAGCGTTTGACAATATCTGCGATGTCGTGGATCGGATTCAGGAGACCGGTCGTCGTTTCACAATGGACGACGGCTACATGAGTGATTGCTTCATCTTGTTCCAGAGCATTCTCTACTTTTTCTAGGTCAGGTCTTTCTGTTTCTCCGTATTCAATCGTCCGTACGTTCAGCTTGAGCCGTTCGGCAATCTCAGCGATGCGTTTCCCGTACGCGCCGTTGACGAGGACACACAGTTTTCCATCGTCAGGGACGGCGGTGGAGATGACAGATTCGACACTGAACGTGCCGCTTCCCTGCATGAGCACACTGGTGTAGTCTTCTTCGGATACTCCGGCGAGGGATAAAAGGTCGGAGCGGATCGACTGGACGAGGGATTTGTAGTCGTCATCCCACGTGCACCAGTCTTTCAGCATCGATTCTCTTACTGAAGCGGTCGTTGTCAAAGGACCTGGAGTGAGCAGTAGATAGTGATCATGATTTTGCATACGTATTCTCCTCTCTTAGCTGTACGTCTTCGATCGCTGATTCCAGAATGTTCAGCGCTTCGTTTAAATCTTCGTGTGATAGGTTTAATGGCGGACAGATCTGCAGGACGTTTCCTTTTGAAACTTTGAAACTGAGTCCGTGATCTAAGCAATGGTACATGACCGCTTCTGCTGCATCTGTCGCTTTTTCTTTCGTTGTACGGTCGGTAACGAGTTCGACGGCAAAAAGAAAACCGATGTGCCGGATATCTCCTATAAGAGAATAGCGTTGTTTCCAATCTACCAAACGCTCTTTCATTTTTTGTTCCAGGAGGGGGAGTTGCTCCAAAAGCTGTTCCTCCTGAATGACGTCGATCATCGTCAAAGCCGCTGTAGCCCCGAGTGGGCTTTTTTCGTGGGTGTAATGACCAAGCGATGTATCTTTTGCAACGTCTAAGGAACCATCGACGAGTAAGGCTGCCATTGGATAGACGGCGCCGCCTAATCCTTTTCCGAGTACGACCATGTCAGGGACGATGTCGTAGTGCTCGAATGCGAACCAGCGGCCGGTCCTTCCCATACCGATGGCGGTCTCATCGAAAATGAGTTTCACATCATATTCCGTACACAGTGCTCTTATTTTTTTCATAAACACATGAGAAGGAAGTTGTACGTCTGTATTCCGGACGGTTTCCATCACGAATGCGCCGATGTCTGAGTCTTGTTGGAACAGGTATTCAATATGTGAAGCGAGCTGTCGATCATCAAGGCCCGCCCCCTCCCAGTTCGGCCGGTAGTTCTGAATAGGGGGAACGTGGATCGCGCCGGGAAGGAGCGGACCTATTTGGCGACGGAAATGAGCTTCACCTCCAACAGATAAGGCATCCATCGAAGCGCCGTGAAACGATTCCCACATCGAGACGGTTTTATGTTTCCCTGTTGCGATCCGCGCAAGTTTCAGCGCCATACCGATGGCAGAAGTAGCCCCGGGTGCGAACAACGATTTGTTCAAAGGATCCGGCGCAAGTTCGGTCAATCGTTTCGCAAGTGCGATGGCGGCACAATTCGTATAGCGTCGTGTTGAGAAACTGAGAGTATCGAGCTGCTGTTTCATCGCTTCAATGACCCTTGGGTGTTGGAAGCCGATTTGATGGACGGCATTGCCGTGAAAGTCCAAGTATCGTTTTCCTTCGATATTGTAAAAGGCAGAACCCTCGGCACGATCGATGACATCCAGGCACGGGGTTGATAGCGACTGATGTAAAAAGTAGTGCTCATCTTCTTTCAGGATGTGAGTGGTTTCGTCCGAAAGCCTTTCGTTCCAAGCCTGGCGGAGAGGGGACTGGTTGACGTCCCCTTCGCCGCGGTACACCTTAGGCATACGCACTCACTTCTTCATTCATCTGCTTTTCAATTTCATCGATTCTTTCAGGTAGCTCACTCATGTCGGGTATGACATAATCGGCACCGGCTTCAAGCAATGTTCGCTTGGCAGCTTCGATTTTCGTCTGAAGGAGGACGGGATCCATTTCTTCGACCTCTTGCTGGGAGAGTCCTAGCGTGCTGCTGCCTTTGACGACACCGATGGTCCACGTCCCTGCGTTGCGACCTTCCTGCATATCCGTCTCCGTGTCGCCGACTTTGATCATTTGACTTGTCGGGAAGACGTTCAGTTGTTTCGCATTTTCATAGATCATCCATGGATAAGGGCGTCCGGCAGGTACCTCTGTGGAAGCGACGATCGTGTCCGGCTCGTATCCTTGTTTCTTCGCTTCACGGGCAACGATTTCAATCATTTCTTCCGTGTAGCCTGTAGTGGATCCGATTTTAATGCCGCGCTCTCTCAATTGTTCCATCACTTCGGTCACGTGCGGAAGCGGAGTCGCGAATTGGTGGAGACCGCGGAATAGCAGGTCTTCGAAATCTTTGTACATCGCTTCGATATCTTCCTCTGACGGCTCACTTCCATGGGTGTTCGTCCATTCGGTGCGGACGCGCTCCATTTCAGTAATCGCGCGGATGTGATCGATTTTCAATAACCCCATCGGCTTTCGCGCTTCATCGTATGTGATCTGAATATCACGCTTGTTGAAAACCTCGATAAATACTTGGACAGGGGCAAAGCAGCCGTAGTCGACCGTTGTTCCGGCCCAGTCAAAAATGATCGCTTGAATGTTTTTCATATTAGATCCCTACTTTTCTTTTTTTTATAGTTTTGACAATTGTTTCGTACGCGACACGGACGATGATGTTGGTAACGATAATCAGTAAAGACATCGCTGCTGCCGGTGCAATGTCTCCGGCATCGTTCATGTTGACGATAGCGATGGAGGCAAGCTTCCACTCGGAAGAGTACAGAAAGACGACCGCGCTGATCGTCGTCATCGAGTTGACGAACAAGTACATCATCATTTCGAGAATCGCCGGCCAGGACAGAGGCACCGTCACTTTGGCGAACGTTTTGTAAAAGGGAACCTTCATCGTTTCAGAGATGGCTTCGTATTCTGCATCTTGTTTCTTGAGAGATGTCGTTGCGGTGATGAACGACACAGAGTAGAAGTGGATGATATTCGCAAGGACGAGAATGATCATCGTTCCGTACAACCATTGAAAAGGGTTGGCGATTTCCATGGATGTAAACGGGATGCTGATCGCCGACTGGTTAAAGAAAAAGATGAAGGCAAGACCAATGACCAGTCCAGGTAGGGCAATCGGCAGAATCGATAGAAAGTATGATACTTTTCGGACCCATGCCAGGTGACGCGATTTTTCAATCAAGTACGCGCCGATAAAGATGACCACCGTTCCGATAACGGCCGTGACCGCAGAGACGATCAGGCTATTGTAGAAAGGCTGAAGCCCGTCTCCCGCCACTGACCCGAACCCGAAGTGACGGAGCGTCAGCGAGAAGTCGTAAGGCCAGACTTTTACAAAAGCGGCAGCGATTATCGCCAGGAACAAAGTGATGATGCCGATCGTAATGGTTGTACAGTACGCCGTGAATAGACGGTCGCGCACAGGGTTTGATGGCGTCTTGTACGGAGTTGCCTTTGAGCTGATGCTCGACTGCTTCCGTTGGATCCGCTGATCGACGATAAAAGCGATCACGGCTGGAATGGTTAAGATGATGCCGACGGTTGCTCCCATGGAGAAGTTTTGCTGACCGATCACCTGCTTGTACACATCAGTTGCTAGCACATTGTACTGCCCACCGACGACCTTTGGTGCGCCGAAGTCGGTGAAGCTGAGTGTGAAACTGACGAAAAAGGCGCTCACCAGCCCATACTTGATACTTGGGATGGTAACTGTAAATAGCTTTTTCAATGTTCCTGCGCCCATCGTATCCGCCGCTTCATATATACGTTGATCGGCGGTGGATAGCGAAACTTTTAAAATCAGGAAGGCTTGCGGGAAGGTGAAAATCACCTCGGATATCACAATGCCTTTGAATCCATAGATGTCAAAATCGGACTCCTGCCAGCCGAACCACTGCTCGAATAGTCCAAAGAACCCGGTCGTGAATACGCCGTTGTTTCCGAGCAAATAGACGAGAGCGATGCCGTACATCATGGTCGGTGCGAATAAAGGCAGCAGGGCCATGTACGTAAACAACGTTTTTCCTTTCATCTTCGTCCGTTCAATCGCATAGGCGAAAAGAAAGGCTAGACTCACCGAGAGAATCATCGTGATCGATGCGACCGACAAGGTATGCACCGCGGATTGAAACAAGCTGGGAGAGGAAAAGTAAGTGATGAAGTTCTCCGCTCCGATGTATTCTCCCTGGGTGTTCTGCATCGCCCGTTTCAACAGCTCGATGACGGGGAGGATGATGGTCGTTCCAAGTCCAACGAACATGAGCAGGAGTAGTATGCGTTGGGTGTGCGCATCTTTACTTAAGGACTGCCTCACGACAGGTTCCCGGCTGAATAAAGATTGTAGTGCTGTAATCATGATGGACCTCCTAGGTGAGCACAGGCTGCTTCGTTGTTATGGGCTCGGGCTGGCCGTGAAAGAAGATGACCTTATCTTCCTGCAGTTCGGCATAGACCACTTCGCCCACAGCAAGCGGTTGTTGTTTGAACGTATCAGTATCCAAATCAGCATAGAGAACGTTGTCCTTCGTCGTCTGCCTCAGCACGACACGATAGGAGCTGCCCCGGTACTCTAAATTCTCAACCCGGGTGGGAAGGGAAGAGGCGGACGGATGGGTGTGAATCGTCACATGCTCCGGGCGGACCGCTACATCTTGTTTTTCTCCGTTCGGGATGAGCTGATCGCCGACGAAATTGACCGCCCCGATGAAGTCTGCAACAAAGGGGGAATGGGGGCGGTCATAGATTTCCTGCGGTGTTCCGGCCTGTTCGATTAAGGCATTGTTCATGACGATCATCCGATCCGCCATGGATAGGGCTTCTTCCTGATCGTGCGTAACCATAACGGTCGTAATGCCTAACTGTTTCTGTAGACGTTTGATTTCGTTTCTTAACTGCAAGCGGACTTGAGCATCCAGGGCGGACAGTGGCTCGTCCAGCAAAAGGAATTCCGGGTTCATCGCCAGGGCGCGCGCTAAAGCGACACGCTGCTGTTGTCCCCCGGATAATTGGGCAGGGTAACGGTCAGCCATCTGTTCTAAATTGACGAGTTTGAGGTTTTCCAGTGCCGTTGCTTTGCGCTGCTTCTTGGAAAATTGTTTAGGGTTCAATCCATAGGCGACGTTTTGAGCCGCTGTTAAATTCGGGAATAAGGCATACGACTGAAAGACGATGCCGAAATTCCGCTCAGCCGGAGGAAGGTGTGTCATATCCCGGCCATTCATCAGGACGCCTCCCGCGTTTGGCATTTCCAGTCCTGCCAGGATGCGAAGGAGCGTCGTTTTTCCGCAACCGCTTGGTCCGAGCAAGCAGATGAATTCCCCTTTTTCAATCGAGAACGATATATCTTTCAAAGCGGTAAAGTTTTGGAACGTTTTGGTGATCTGTTCGACAGCGAGATGATTCATGATTGGACTCGCTCCTTTTTCATGAGATAATAAGAGACCGAAGGCGGGAAGACCCGCCCCTTTTGGTACAAAAAGTTTGCCGACTTCCGTTGTACCTTACTCTTTAGGGGCGCTCTTTCCGTCATATTTTTTGGTCCATTGTTCAAGAATGACGTCACGGTTCTCAGCTGCCCAGTTAAAGTCGTTTTCAATCAACTGCTCTTCAGGATTCTCAGGGAAACCTTCAGGAACCGGCTTGTCCGTTGGTACGGAAGTGATCGCGAAGTTCTCGCTGTATTCTTTCATCGCTTCATCAGAAATGGCCCAGTCCAGGAACGTCTTAGCAGCTGGTTTGATTTCCTCTTTCTTCACAAGAGCGTTTGCTTCTAAATCCCAGCCAGAACCTTCTTCAGGGAAAATGGTCTTGATCGGCTCACCTTTTTCCGCCTGCGTAATGCCACGGTAACCGAAGGAAATTCCGATTGGATATTCCCCTTGTCCTGCAAGTTTAGCCGGCTTAGAACCAGAGTGTGTGTACATGCCGATGTTCTGATGAAGTTTGTCCATGTAATTCCACGCTTCTTCTTCACCCATCTGCTGCATGAAGGCAGATACGGTTAAGAATCCTGTACCTGAGGAAGCCGGGTTAGGCATAACGATCAAATCCTTGTATTGTGGATCAAGCAAGTCTTCATAGCTTTGAGGGATATCCAGTCCCATTTCTTCCATTTCCACTGTGTTGACAGCGAACCCGGTCATCCAGGCGTTGATCCCGACCCAGTGCGGTGTTTCCTTTGAATCTTTGTATTGAGGAGCTACACGATCGATTCCTTCTGGTGCATAGTCTTCAAGCATCCCTTGCTGATCAGCGACAAGCAGGCTCGTTGCGGCTGTTCCCCAAACAACGTCAGCGACAGGTGCATCTTTTTCAGCCAAAAGTTTTGAGGTAATCACACCTGTTGAGTCACGGACGATATTGACTTTAATGTCTGGGTTCTGTTCACGGAAAGAGGTTAAGTATGTTTCGATCATGTCATCTTCGAGTGCGGTGTACACCGTAATTTCTTCTTTCTCTTCTGCGTTTCCACCTGAGCAGGCTGCCACAAAAATCAACAAAAGTGTCATAACAGTCAACATTAATTTCTTCATCATTTTGAAATCCTCCTTAATTTTCCACAATCTATAAAAACAACGACAACGTTTGAATATGTGATTGATCCTTCGCTAATCCCTCCTATCTCTTACTGCATCTTCACTATAAAGCCTGTTTGTAAAAGCAGTATTAATCATGTGTTAAAGGTGTGTTTTATTGTGTTTTAATGTTGTTTGTTGTGGTTTTTGTTGTGGGAATATAGAAAACAAGCACTATTCTAGAAAGGGAACAGGTGGCAAGTAGAGGAAGAGGGGGAACGATGAATGGTTTGGAAAATGATTAAGAAGCTGCGGTGTTTTTAGTAGGGGACGATCAAGAGCGAAGGTCATTTCATCTTTTAAGAAAACGTTTACAAAGTTGCCACAACTGCCCCCGTTGAAATCAGGGAATGGTGATATAATAAGAGTGTAAAGAAGATAACACAAACAAATAAACAACTTAGGTGGCTCAACCATCGCGAGTTCGTTTCCAAGCGAACGAAGGTCACAGCCGATGAAAGAAGGTTCATCCGTGAAATGAGGATGAAAATACCGTCTTGAGAGGTCAGGTGATAGTTGCCTACAGATGGTAGGTGGCGAGGAAGTCTTGGTATACGATGATTCCCTCTTGGAGTTAGATAGGGGGGAGGAGTAAGGAAACAAAGAGTCTTCCCGTAGTTAGTGCTTTCTCTCTTCTTTTGAAATAAAGGAAAAAGAAGGGGAAGGAAAATTGGACTTAACAGGAGAAGGAAACGGATTCTCTGAAGAATTGTCCTTCGAGAACGTCTGAATCCAAAAAAATGTGTAGGATCAAGGATGATTCTTACATGGTTGGGTCACCTAAGTTGTTTACTTCGCCCCGGCACTTTCTTAAGTGTCGGGGCTTCTTTCTGTGCAAGGAAGTTAAGGGGATCAGTTTATAACAGGTCTAATGTAAACGTTTACAAAGTTGACACAACTATCCTCGTTGAGATCGGGAAATGGTGATATAATAAGAGTGTAAAGAAGATAACAAATAAACAACTTAGGTGGCTCAACCATCGCGAGTTCGTTTCCAAGCGAACAAAAATCACAGCCGATGAAAGAAGGTTCATCCGATGTATGGGATGAAATAACAGTCTTGATTGAGGCAGGTGATACAGTTATCTACAGATGGTGGGTAGTGGCTAAAGCTTGGAAAGACGATTTAGATTGAAGGTTGAGTAAGGAAACAATGAGCATTTCCTTAGTCTTCTGTTGAAGTAAGGAAGAAGAAAAAAATAGACTTAACCGGAAAAGGAAACGAATTCTCCTTAGAATTGTCCTTCGAGAAAGTCTGGAATCTAGAAAAATATGTAGAGTCATGGATGATTCTTACATGGTTGGGTCACCTAAGTTGTTTACTTTGCCCTGGCACTTCTTCAAGTGCCAGGGCTTTTTATGTACCGGAGACAGTTTCCCTGTTGGTAGCCACTACTAGAAAGGGTGGGGAAGCTGTGTTAATTTATTCTCAATTTCTTGGATAATGATGTGATTGATTTTCACTCTGGCATAATGTTTATTTTCTCCTGCTACGATATGCCACTTACTTTCTGGAGGAGACGTGTGCTGAAACATATCCTCTACAGCTTCTTCATACATCTCCCATTTGGAACGATTTCTCCAGTCCTCATCCGTGATTTTCCATCTTTTTAAAGGGTCTTCCTGTCTTTCTTCAAATCGTTTTAGTTGTTCTTCTTTAGAAATGTGCAGCCATACTTTGATGACGACATATCGATCTTGAGCAAGCAGGTGCTCAAATTGAACGATTTCGTTGTAAGCTCGATTCCATTCGGATACAGAAGCGAACTTCTCGACTCTTTCCACAAGAACACGGCCATACCAGGAACGATCAAAAATTGCTATTTTCCCGTAAGGTGGGAGCTTATTCCAGAAACGTTTAAGATAATGATGGCTCTTTTCGTTCGACGAAGGAGCGCCAATGGCATGGACCTCAAAACCGCGCGGATCGAGCCCGCTGGTTAACCTCTTGATTGCGCCTCCTTTTCCTGAAGCATCCCATCCTTCAAAAACAACAATAACGCCTAACTGTTGATCATAGATGGATCGCTGCAAATGAAGTAACTTCAAATGTAAATGCTTCATTTCCTCCTTATACTGCTTTTTGTCTATGTTCAAGGATAGATCTACAGATTCGAGCATACTTTGCTCTCTATAATTTTTGTTTATAAAGACTTCCTTAAAGATATTCTTCAGAAATAAACAAATACGCTTTAAACCCTATATTATATGAATAAAGCGGCAGTCGTTCTTAGCAACTTGAAGTATTTGATTTATAAAATCTTGTCCCCTAGACCAATAAAAAATAAACTCATCACTATGAACGTGTGATGAGTTTTAACGTGAATAGTAAAAAATCTGATAATGAAGGAATAATAAAGAAGGTAGGGATGTATAAAGTGAAAATAGGAAAAAACCTATGCTTTTTAGGAATTTCGGGCTCTGTCTTCGCCTAGTCAATTAAAGGTCATAGGGTTATTTATGTAGTATTTTTAAAATATTTTTCAAATGAGAAGTGCTAAAACAAATAATGAAGTTGCGAGCTTGTATATTTTGTATCATCACTTCTATAACTACCTCGGCTTTCTTTAAAATTTCTAAGCAATCCTTTAATCCTGCTGAATAGTGTTTTTTATTATTGAAAGTGAATTTTAGAGACACTATATTTTTTGTAGTACATATTTGGGATGGTTTAATCTCTTTGTTTATTTTATTTATCAGTTCTTCTTGTTTGATATTTGACAGTTGTATGGGGTTGAAGCCAATGGAAATGTTATCTAACCCATTAGCCACATAATCATATAATAAATTTTGGCTCTCAATGATCTTGTAGACTTTAAATAAAAGGTTGTTGCCTCTGTACATAAACGGTTTATCAATGCGGATAATTATGTTCTCTGACTCAACACCCAATTGAAAAAAACTTTTATATTTATATTCGAGAGGGTGAGCGTGAAGAAATTTGCAATTATCTATAAAACATTTTTGAGAAATTATGTTCAGTATATTAACGCTTATTATATGTTCAGTATGTAGTTTAACCATCATACACCTCTCGGTAAATATTGAGCTAGAAAATACAATGTTGCATCTAGCTTGTAATAAGAATCTCATTATCAGTATCCCACTGGATTTTCACTCCTTAAATGGGTATTATTTACTATTTTTCATAAATAATGTTGATTAATTAACATTAATTACATGATATATGGTAGGTTATATGTGAATAAAAGGAAAGTGTGGTGAGACGAAAGAATTAATGGTGGGATATTTTAAGAAATGTTTAGGTATTTAACATCATAAATGAAATCCTTCACCTTTGCCCTTGCATTATTACCTCTTAGATTACCTATATGATTTCTAAAGAAAACTAACCACCAATTTTAAAATTGAAGGAAGTGGGGAAGTTTTTATGAATTATAAACCTTTACGAATGCACCGTCTTTTCCCTCATGAATCACAGAAATCCTTATTTTTACCCATTGATCACGGTACTACATTAGGGCCGTTAAAAGGCTTGGTCAACGTTCCGAAGTTAGTTAGCGATGTTCAAACAAATCATTATCAAGCAGTTATAGCGCATAAGGGTGTTATCCAATCTTTAATGAGGTACCCAGAACTGAGAAAAATGGAATACATTCTCCATCTAAGTGCTTCAACAAGTATGGGTTCTGACGCATCTTTCAAGCAACAAGTAACAAGCGTAGAGCATGCTTTAAGGTTAGGTGTGTCAGGAATCTCACTACATACGAACTTGGGAGTTATGCATGAACACCGCATGTTAAGAGAGTTTGGTGAAATATGCGATACCGCGTACAAGTGGGGACTTCCTGTTTTGGTCATGATGAACGTTGCTAAAGAAGAAAACACATTAAGCGATAGTAGTCATGGAAGGAAAATAGCACATGCCGTCAGAATTGCAGGAGAAATGGGGGCTGATATGGTCAAAGTGGAATGTCCGGATAATTTAGAAAGTCTACCTGATATTATTAATTCTTTTGATATACCCATTTTCATCGCTGGAGGAATTGAAACTAAATCCAAGGTAAGTTGGTTTGAATCTTTAGAAATGTGCTTGAATGCAGGTGCTAGGGGATTGTGTATTGGTAGAAATGTCTTCGAGGATGAAAATCCTTTTGCCATGAGTTTAGCTTTAAAGTCTTTAGTGCATGACCAGAAATCAGCTTCTCAAGCTTATGAATTATACACAAATACGGATGTTCTTATAACTTCATAGTAAATAGGGGGAGAGTACATGGAAAAAACTACAGTAAATATTCGGCCAAGGAAAATGAATGTAGAGATTGAGGGACATCAATCATTCTTGGAGAAGCATGTTCCTTTCTTTGAGAAATTAGACGAAGAGGATAGAGCAATAGAAACGATCTCCAATCAAGAAATAAATGAATTTCATCTCGAAGCATTAAATTCTACATTGCGACATGCGTGGGAGAACAACGAATTTTATAGGAAGAAAATGATAGAAGTCGGTATGGATTCTCCTTTGATTGATAGCTTATCTAGTTTATCAAAAGTTCCTTTTCTTAAAAAAACAGAAATAGCAGGAGATAGATCTAAGCTGCTTTGCTGTCCTACTAGCGAAGTTGGCCAAGTACATTCAACGTCAGGGACTACAGGTAAACCAATGTATGTGTCGTATACACTCGCAGATCAATTTAAATATGATGTACTACCGAAATATCCTGTTCTATTCCCTGACAGTGATGAAGATGTTGTAGCCGTTTGTTTGCCATATGAAATAGCACAACCTGGCCTGGGATTTCAACGTGTATATCAATTCGTATTTGGAGCGACTGTAATATCTCTTGGTAAAGGTGGATACATGGCACCTGTTCAAAAGTCTCTTGAGTTAATGAAAGAGTATCAAACAACCATTTTAGCAACTACCCCATCGTATGCTGCTCTACTAGCTGAAGAAAGTGAAAAATTAGGATATAAATTAGGGGATGATATAGAACTACGACGTCTGATCTTAACAGGTGAAGGTTGTTCACCTGAATTCCGTAGTCGATTAGAAGAATTATACGGCTGTCAAGCTACTTTTTTCTATGGTTCTACAGAATGTGGAATGATTGGTGTAGAGTGTAGTGAGCAACATGGGTATCATGTAGTACCTGGTCACGTAAAAGTGGAAATTATTCATCCCGAAACAGAGAAAGTATTAAACTATGGAGATGTTGGAGAGATTGTAGTCACTACGTTAATGAGGGAAGGTATGCCTATTATACGTTATCGAACAGGTGATATGGGCTATCTTATGAAATCTACCTGTGATGCAGGGGTCTCTTCTGACATACTGCATTTACGAGGAAGGAAAGAACATCAAATTTGTCTTTATAATGAAGAATTTTCTCCATACTTACTTGAAAATTTCTTGCTGCAAGTGAAAGATATTGGTTTATGGTTTGAATTTATCATTTCCGATAAAGAATTAACAATAAATGTTGAGCGGTATCAGACTTCCTTATCCAATGAGCAAATAATAGACAAAGTAGAAGGTCACATTTCTAGTACATTAGGGTTCAATTGCAAGGTTGTTGTGAAGGAGAAAATTGATCGAACGTACGAAAAAGTTAAGCGTGTGTACTTCCAATGATAAAGTTCTTTAAAACAGGGGGAAGATAGAATGATTATAGATGCGCATGCTCACATTTCTAAGAGTAATTTGGCAAAACCTGAAATACTTCTTAAGGATATGGATCTGGCTGCAATTGACATGACTATTCTAGTACCCGGCGGAATGCTAGATATAAGAAAAATGTCTGATTACACAACATTGAGAGAAGAAGCTGAACCGGTAGATCCTGATAATGCTTTTGTAGCAGAATGTATTCAAAAGTATCCTGAGAGATTTATAGGTTTCTATTGTTTCAACCCTCTTAATCTAGAAGAAGATTTAGATGAAAGTTTTAATGGTTTAAAAAAAGATGGTTTTAGGGGAGTGAAACTAGCTCCCCTAGTTCATAATATATCGTTCTCAGACCCTACTATAGAGAAGATCGTCAATTGTTGTGGAGAATATAATATGCCTTTATATACGCACGTTACAGCTAATCAAGTTTCTAGTGTAGCTGCATTAGCCACTTTAATAAAAAAGTACCCAAAGACTAAATTTATTATTGGACACATGGGACTAGGGGACGTAGATCAACAAGCCATAAATATAGCTAGCAAGTTTTCTAATGTCTATTTGGAAACATCATTGGCTCCTTTACTTTCATTAAAATTAGCTATAAAAGAGGTTGGGGTGGAAAAAATCCTTTTTGGTACAGAATTCCCTCTATCTGATGTAGTAGTTGAACTAGAAAAAATTAAACGTCTTCCCATTTGTGAAAGTGAAAAAAACTTAATATTGAGTGGGAATATATCAAAAATATTAAATATAAAAGTGAAGGTATAGGGGGAGTACATATAAATGGTTTTAAAATCTACTTTGTATGATGCAAGAGAAATTACTGAAAAAGAAGCTGAGATCGTTTTACCATCGATTAACCAGAGTATCTCTTTCAAAGGTGTTCTTTTATCTAGTACACAAGTGAAGGAATTTCCAATTTCATCTCGTTTAGAAAAACATATATTCACAGAAAGCATTGACGAAATCAAAGATGTCAATGCAAAAGATGAAATGATTAATATCGTGTCTTTAGATTTAGAATTACTTAAAGAAGCAAGAAGAATAGGCTTCCAAACAAGCTGGTATATTGAAGTATTTGACCAAAAGACAATGAATGAAGCCGTAAAACATGGTGTAGAGAATCCAACATTAATTTTAGACTTTAAAGATGAAACCAATATACCATTAGAACTAGTTATAGCTAAGTTGCAGGAATATAAAATAAACATTGTAAAACGTGTAACAAGTACAAATGAGGGACGAATATCATTTGATGTAATGGAAGTTGGTGCAAACGGTATTTTACTTTCTTCTCATAATGTGGAAGAGATATTAAGTATTAATAATCTTATACAAAAGACTAAAAATACAAAGTTGGAAATTATAAAAGCTACAGTAAAAAAAGTTGAACATTTAGACGCTGGGGAAAGAGCATGTATAGACACTACAAGTCTATTAACAAAAGAAGAAGCTATGGTTGTGGGTTCTACTTCTTCTGGAGGTTTAATGGTTTGTAGTGAAACCCATTACCTTCCATACATGAATACCCGCCCTTTTCGGGTGAATGCAGGTGCTGTACATTCGTACGTTTGGTGCCCTGATGATACTACTGAATATATTACTGATCTGAGAGTTGGCAATCAAGTTATAGTAGTGGATTTAGAAGGTAACTGTAGGGCAGTAAATGTAGGTAGAATGAAGATAGAGGTAAGGCCTTTACTTTTGATTGAATGTGAATATCAGGGGATCTCAATAAACACTATTGTTCAAGATGATTGGCATATAAGGATATTTGATGGTAATGGAAACCCTAAAAGTGCTACAACCTTTAAGCCGGGTGATGAAATTATGGCTTATGTTTGTGACCCTGGCCGGCATATGGGAGTGAAAATATCAGAAACAATCACAGAACAATGACCAAACTCATAGGAGTGTATAAAAGATGACTGTTCTCTTAAATAAAAAGGCAGTGAAGCTCAGAAATTTATTATCAAAGCAATCGGATTTTTATAGAGTAAAGTTATCAAATTATAATACAGAAAACATATCAATGAATGAGTTGTCCTCCATTCCTTTGACTACGAAAAATGAATTATTGTCTGCATCACCATATGATTTATTAGGTGTTGAATTTTCAGAAATTGCTCATTACCACGAATCCTCAGGAACAACTGGTAAAAGTAGTTCTTCTTGGTTTACACGTGAAGACCTAAAAACAGGGGGCACCCAGCTTAACCAAATGGGGGTCAATCTAAATAAAGATGACTTAGTTTTAATTCGATTTCCATTTGCGCTTTCATGTCCAGCATATTTAATGCAAGAGGCTTGTGCTCAAGTTTCAGCTGGGGTGGTTCCAGCTAGTAGCAGAAACACGATTACCCCTTATGTGAAAGTTTTAGAGCTTATGAGGAATTTGGAAATTACAGTATTTGCAGGGTTAGCAAGAGAATTAGAACTTTTAATTGAAACTGCTAAAATGCTTGACTTCACTATGTCCGAGGCTTTTCCTCATCTGAGGGCAGTGTGTGTAGCGGGTGAATTACTAGGGGACCAAAGGAAAGAGTATCTGGAAAGAGTTCTTAATGTGCCAGTGTACGGTTTTTACGGGTCTACAGAGACTGCAAATATTGCTTCCATGTGCCGTAATGGGAAAATGCACATCTCTGAAGAGGATTTTATAACGGAGGTTTTGGATGAACATTCAAAAGTACCGTTGGCTAACGGGAAAGGGCTTTTAGCTGTGACTACGCTCTCACATCAGGGGTCTCCTTTAATTAGATATTTAAATGAAGATGTAGTGTCAATTAAGGAAACTAAATGTAAATGTGGACATAAAGGCAGTGAGATTATCGTCCATGGTCGTCAAAGAGAGAGAATATTTAATTCTAATGGGGAAATATTAGAAGCTTTACACATTCAAAATGCTATTTATTCCCTGAGAAGTATCCCGATAGCTTGGCAAGTTAATGAGGAGAGTGACCATCTAAGAGTGATTGTTAATTACAGACAATCCATGCTTGAAAAAGACATCAATAGGATTGAGGCTCATTTATCTCAAACATTAAATAGCTCAGTTAAAGTTCGCCTAGACTGGGACAATAAACTAATCAATCCAGAGGAACTTCTCAAAAATAAAGTGAGTTTAAAGCCTGTGTATATAAACACACTCGATAAGACTAAAAATGAAGAAGGTTGAGATGATAAAGTGTCCATGATTGTTTGTGAGAGAGTGAATAAAATGTATGGAGAAAATCATGTTGTAAAAGACTTTGACTTAACTATCAACCAAGGGGAAGTTTTTGGACTATTGGGGCCTAACGGAGCTGGTAAAACCACAACTATATCAATGATGACTTCTCAAAACATTCCAAATCGAGGGAAGATATTCATCAATGGGATGAATGTAAGGGAAAATAGAAAGAAAGTTAAAAGTATCGTAGGGATTGTGCCACAAGATATTGCGTTATACCCCATGTTAAATGCTGTTGATAATCTTAAATTTTTTGGAGAATTATACGGGATAAAGCGTAAAAAATTAAATACTAAGGTACTGGAGTTGTTGGATCTGGTCGGGCTGAAAGAACGCGCCAAAGATCCCATAAAAAATTATTCTGGCGGTATGAAAAGAAGGATTAATATAGCTGCAGCTTTACTTCATGATCCAAAGGTTGTTTTTATGGATGAACCAACTGTTGGGATAGATCCACAGTCTCGAAACCAAATATTCAGCTTGATCAAGTTACTAAAAGAACAAGGCATTACGGTAGTTTACACTACTCATTATATGGAGGAAGCGACAACTTTATGTGACCGTGTTGCTATAGTAGACAATGGAGATGTTATATCTCTGGGAACTACAAAGGAATTGGTTGATCAGGTTTATGGCGGGGTAATTGAATTCACTTTCAACGAGAAAGAAGACCCTTATCAATATAAAAATAGTCTCTCTGAAATGCCTTGTGTGCACGACATGAGATACGCAAAGGGAAAGGTTGAAGTGGTAGTTGAGGACGCTAATGATGATATTACAGAAATTCTTGAATTCTTTAAACAAAAGAACAGCAAAGTGAAAGTCACCAATATAATGCAGCCTTCTTTAGAGACGCTATTCTTATTTAAAACTGGTAAGAAGTTGAGAGATTAGGAATGCAAATGAAATGAAGAAGGGGGTGCCAGGATATGCAATGGCTAGCAATTGCAAAAAAAGATTTAAGAGTAATGATAAAAGACCCAGGGGCTGTAGTGGTCTTATTCATGCTTCCTTTAATGCTTATGACTATTATGAGTTTTGCCCTTATGCCTGTATTTCAAGGGGGAGATGAAGGTACCATAATTCTTCCTGTAGTAGACAATGATAAGTCAGAAGATTCAATGAAATTTATTGACAGTCTAGAATCTACAGAGGGTATTGAGGTTTTAGTAGGGGATGAGGCAGTCACTGAATCCGTGGTTAGGGAACAAGTTAGCGGTGGAGAATATCCTTATGCTTTAGTTATACAGGAAGACTTCGGTAATAAGATTGATAGTGGTAAAGATTTAGAGATTATTTCTTATGAAGACCCAGCCCAAGCTAATATGAGTTCAATTATCAACAGGGCCATTGAGGGTGTATCTCAAGCATTTGAAGTTGAATATATAGTTAGTAGGATGGTGGATGAGCAAGTTTCTGATATTAATCAGATGTTTACAGAGGAGATTGAAGAAGTAGAACTTGCATATGAGAATCAAATAGAGACTATTACAGAACAAGCGAATATTAAGGATCCTATCAATGAGGTCAGTGCAACCACAGATGAAAGTAATTCACCAGACCTTGGGAACATGAAGGAAGAACTGGTAGAAACAGCTAAGAGTTCTTTTGATAATCCTAGCATTACGATTGAAACATTTTCTGCCACGGAAAACGAACGAGTAGAACGACCAAATGCATTTGAGCAAAACGTCCCTGGTTACACTGTAATGTATGCTTTTTTTATTATTATGTTTGCTGGTCGATCATTTATAAATGAGAGAAATGACGGAACATTTCGGAGGATACTGGCGGCACCCGTAGATAAATGGCAGTTGTTCATGGGGAAAATGATACCAAACTACATAATTGGAATCATTCAAGTGGTCGTTTTGTTTGGATTCGGTAATATAGTATTTGACATGTCATTAGGGTCCTCATTTCTTGGACTATTGATTGTAACATTATCACTAGTCTGGTCAAGTTCTTGTTTAGGGATGTTAATAGCAGCAACTTTCAAGACAGACTCTCAAATATCGGGATGGTCGGTTCTATTGGCTTTAACCCTCGCAGCTTTAGGAGGAACGATGGTCCCTCTCTTTATAATGCCTGAAATAATGCAAAATATAGCGTTGATTACTCCCCACGCATGGGCGTTAACAGGGTATCAAAACCTTTTAGTGAGAGGGTTGGGTTTTCAAGATGTGCTCTTGCATTCTATGGTGTTAGGAGCATTTGGGTTATTTTTCTTAATCATATCTTTATGGAGAATGAATTTTGATAAATAAAAATGAGCGGGGTTTTGAAATGAAAGAAATAGACCGAATAGTATTTGAGTTGTTATTAAATTCAAATGGAAGAACCACCGACATGTTAGAGAGTATATGTGGAGATGAAATAAAGGTTGAAGTTGTAAAACAAGAGAAAAAAGCAGATAAAATCTATCGAGAATCTTATTTATATACTAGTTTTGGAAACTTCATAGTTTCCCATAATTTTATGATTCTCTATCCTGATCATGTTCCAGTTAATTTCTACCAAAAAGTATTAGAGGAGGAACATGTGATAGGTAACATATTAAAGGCAGATAGATTGATTTCCTCTAGAAATATAACTGAAAGAGGATGGTGTTTACCTAATCAGACCAAGGATTGGGATGGGATTGTCAAAAGTCTTAAATTTGAACCTTTATCGACCAGAGAAAGCATTCCTTACAAGCAATATGACCTGCACTTCTTTTCTACAAATAATACTGGAATAAAACTTTTAGAATATTTTAATCCAGAAATAATTCAATATCGTCTTCAAAATGACCCTGAGTCTTTAAATGTGCTAGAGAGACGGTAAGCAATGGAGGAGTAAAAAATGAGTTCTTTTAAACACATTGGAATTGTTAGTGTAACAGCTGTAGGTGCAGCATTATGTTATAAAGAAATTGTAACTAAATCTATTAGTCGTTACAATAGATCCCCGGAAATTTCCATGCATGCTCATCCCCAGAACGAGTATATAACCGATGATTTTAGTTATTTGACTAATTTACTATTAGAATCAGTTGAAATTGTGAAAAATTCAGGTGCGGAGTTTGCTGTTATTCCTGCCAATACAGCGCATTACGTTTTTGATGAGGTTCAAGAGAATTCTTCTATACCATTACTTAATATTATAGATTTAACCGTGGAAGAATGCGTGAAGAATGATATTCGTAAGGTTTCAGTACTAGGGACATTCCCAACTATGCAGTTTTCTTTATATAGAGAAAAGCTCAAGGAAGCAGGGATTCAACTCGTGGAACCGAATGAAGTTGAAAAGGGTACTATAGATACAATTATTTCAGATGAACTCCTGATTGGTCGTCTTAATGAGAGAGCTACAAAAATTATCTTATCAATTATTAATAGGTTAAAGAATAAGGGAAGTGAGAAAGTAATATTAGCATGTACGGAACTACCTCTGTTAATTAATAATTTCAATTCACCTTTGCCTTGTATAGATACTACCGAGTTGCTAGCGCAGAAAGCTTTATCATGTTCTGTACATGATAGTTTTAAGCATGAAATTAAAAATAAAAATGAAACATATCAAAGAGAAGAAACAATAGAAAATATTAGTCATGAGAGAGAAACAGTGGTGGATAAAATCGTTGAACTTCCTAAGGGGAAGTACTCTATTGTTGAAAAGGGTGTAGAAAGGTGTAAGGAATATCTTACACAAAAGTCCTATAAAAGAGGTAAGGAAATCATGGAAGAAGTAGTAAAAGAAGTGCCTGAATCCTGTGAAGCGCATGCCTGGCTTGCTATTTCAATAGGACGTTTAATGGAGAATACAGGTGTTCTACAGAAGATGCGGCTCCTTCCTCAATTTGAAAGGGAGATACTTAAAGCGTTAGAGATATCTCCTAATTCGTTATTGGCACGTAAGGTGAATGGTATGCGTTTATTAAATACTCCAGAAGGTTTTGGTGGGAACATTAACAAAGCAATCGATGAATTTAACTTTTGTTTAACTAATGGCTTGCAAGATGACGAACTTTATTATTCATTAGGTCAAGCATATATGAAAGTCAAAAAAGTAGAAGAAGGAAAGGAAGCTTTTCAATCAACACTTCATTATAATCCTGATCATAAGATGGCAAAGAGACACTTGGATATAATAGAAAAAACATAGTGGAGGAGCATAATGGACTCATTAATTGAAAGAATTGGGAAATACGCTTTCTATTACCCAGAACGTATCGCTGCAATAGATGAAATGAAAGAGCTCACATACAAAGAACTTAATGAAAAAGTTAATCAATGGTTTCGGTATTTCGAGGTCAGTGGTATGAACTCTAAACATCCTGTAATGATTTATATGAACAATACAGTAAGTTATATTGAAGTTTTATTAGCTCTAATTAAAATCAACGCAAATATAATTCCCTTGAATACTCAATACAAAAAAGAGGATATTGAATTTTTGTGGAATAAGAATCCTGGTGCATTTTTTATTTCAGATCATTCTGTATGTGAAGACTTAGAAAATTCGGCGAAGATTAATAATGTCACCCTGATTGCGGTTGAAAAAAGTTATAGGGATGTTAAGAATCAAACCCAGAAGGAACCAGACTCACGACTAGAATTTAGTTCCCCTCTAATATTCTTCACATCAGGCACGACAGGTATCCCAAAAGGGATTCTAGTTCAGCCGGATTCATTTTTCCTGAAAATACATCCAGATTATTTTCGAGATCATACGGAATATATCTTAGTTACGCGTCCTTTGTTTTTTCGCTCTCACCTTACATTGGCTGTTTCAGTTTTGCAAGAGGGCAAGACACTTGTGCTCTCAGAGAGTAATTCTAACGAAAAAACATGGTTGCTGTGTGACAAGTATTCTATAAATCAACTTATTTCAGGACCGCTTGGCATTACAAGCTTTCTTGATTGGATAGAAGCCAATAACAAAAAATTCCCAGAAACATTAGAAACTATTATGACTACAGGTTCTCCAATAAGTTATACTTTAAAGGAGCGTTTAATGGTGAAAGCACCTCATTCGTCCTTTATCGATTTTTATGGTACCAGTGAAGTTGGAGGTATTTCCTTTATTGATGAGTCAGAATGGTTAGAAAAACATGGATCTGTAGGAATGCCATCTTTTTTTGTGAAGTGTTTGATCCTTGACGAGACTGGAAAGGAATTGCCCACAGGAGAAGTTGGAGAAATATGTATTGATTCACCCCATACAATGGAAGGATATTTGAATGATCTAGAGAATAATCAGACTTTTTTTGGCGATTATATTCGTACTGGTGATTATGGTTATATTGACTTCAGAGGTTATCTGTATTTAAAAGGAAGAGAACAGGATCGGATCAATCATGGAGGCTTTCATTTTTATTCCACCGAAGTAGAAGATTACATCATTGATGTTCCAAATGTGAAAGAAGTGGTTGTATTAGGAAAGAAATGTAGCAATTATGGGCAACGCCCCATTGCTTATGTGGTATTTGATGCTTCTAATGAAACGAAAGAAACACTAATAAACATGATTAAGCAAAGCATAAAAGCGCTGCCCTCTTTTAAAAAACCGGTTTATTTTCATGCATTACCCACGATTCCTCTGACAGCTGCAGGGAAGCCAGATCGTGAAAAGTTGTTATCATTAGAAGAAAATGAATTAAGGTAGAGAGGGTGAAAATATGTTTTATTTACTCTCTTTTTTTGCAAGTTCAAAATGACGGGAGTAAAGGAATGCTACAATCTTTGATAAACATAGGTTTAGAATTTAAAAGAAAAAACAACATACGAAATTTAGTTATTTTCTTTTTGTTTTTGACTAGTGTTCTATTTACACAATTGTTTCCTCATTACTTAATTATGGTAATAATACTTACTGCTTTATTTTTAGTTTCTCTTATTTTCAGCAGTTTTAGAATTGTAGCACTTACAAGCTCTGCATTTGTATGTGGATTTAGCATTTTTCATGTGTTAGAGGATCCGCTTGTAAATTGGCTTCTTCAGTCAGGAATTTCCCCTGAACTTGGTGTTATATTAAGTCGTTTTCTGCTTGTTTTCTATATTGTTTTTTTGTTATTAGTCTCTGTTATTATTCGTTCCAAACCAATTTATTATTGGAAAGTTGGTGACTTTAAACAACGTCTCTCTTTCCCTTGGATTTGGAAGGGCTTTGATCACCCTCCAATCTGGCTGTTTTTGATTATATTTTCGATAGTTACATGTGGTATTTTTCTAGTTAATATCAGCCTTAATCCTAATTTTGAAATTTCAACAGTTCTTTTAATTTATAGTTTCTTGTTTGCAATCATTAATGCACCCTTGGAAGAATTTATTTGGAGGGGGATAATCCTGAGTCGTCTGTCTGAATCTACAGATATAGTGTCAGCTTTATTAATTACAAGCTTTGGATTTGGCTTTTATCATTACAGCCTAGGTATTCCTCTTGCTATTTGTTTAGCATTTGGAGTAGGAAGTATTTATATGGCAGGTCTAACTGTTAAATCGGGCGGTCTTTTACCTGTTGTGATTTTCCATTTCGTATTAAATTTTTGGATGTTTTTCAGTGGTGCAATCACAGTACATATATAAATAATAATATTTGTCCTTAAACTTTCCTTATCTATTATTAAAAATAGTGATGCATCATGATTGTCCGCATCAGCTTTCACTTCAATCATGTTAAATGTAGGGCAAATCATTTACAGCCTGGTGGACATATAAGGTAGAATCATATTGTCCTTTATTGATTTTACCGGATATCTCTTTAACCGAGTTTCAATTATGTGTTTTTGAGGTTAGATCGAGGATTGAGTAATGAAACAGTGAGAATTCTCTTAGCTGGTGTTTCACCTTTCATTTGCGAATCACGAAAAATGGAAGGGAGGCATATGAGGCTTAACCGGAAAAGCAAACGAATTCTCAGAAGCATTGTCCTTCGAGTTAGTCTGAATTTCAAAAAATGTGTAGAATCAAGGATGATTCTTACATGGTTGGGTCACCTAAGTTGTTTATTTTTGCCCCAGCACTGCTATAGTGCCGGGGCTTTTTTATTTCAGATTTTCAAAGACGAAAGTGATTTTCCCTTTAATAACCCTTTCAGTTTCTCAAAATAATGTAAACAAGATAAATGATATACATGGCCACAAGGATGAAACCCTCGATCTTTCCAATTTTATAATGGGTCCTTGAGAATAGAAACAATAATAAGCTCAGTACAATCATAATCATGACATCGATAAAGATTTTTCCATTTACAGATAAAGGCGAAATGACAGCGGAAGCCCCGAGAACAAACAAAATATTGAAGATATTGCTGCCCACTACATTCCCTAATGCTATTCCACTTTCTTTCTTTAATGCTGCGGATATGGAGGTTACGAGTTCGGGAAGGGATGTACCTATCGCAATGATGGTTAATCCCACCAACGTTTTACTCATACCGAGGTCATAAGCAATTTCTGTGCCGCTGTCTACCACCAGGTCGCCGCCAAAAATAATAGCTACTAAACCTGCCAGCGTCACAAGACTGTTTTTTCCCCACTTGATTCCAGGGGGGATGGCTTCAGGTGTCGATTCTTTTCTACTTTTCAGCCCCACCTCAATCACATAGTACATAAAAATAGATAGGAACAATAAAAAGATGATACCGTCGCTACGTGTAAGCAAGTTTTCACTTAAACTTTGTAACTCCGTATCACTAATAAGTACGAGTAATGCTCCACTAGCGAGCAATACAAATGGGATTTCTTTTTTCGTTGTTTCGCTCTCTACCATTAATGGGTAAAGGAAAGCGGCAATCCCTACAACTAGAGTGACATTGAAGATATTACTTCCTACAACATTGCCCAGCGAAATTTCAGCATTTCCTTGTAAAGCTGCGATGATGCTGACTGTCGCCTCGGGAGAGCTTGTGCCGAAAGCTACAATCGTTAACCCTATTAAAATAGGAGGTACACGGAGTAGCCTGGCAATGTTGGAAGACCCATCAACGAATAGATCGGCTCCTTTGATTAATAAACCGAAGCCGACAATTAATAAAACGTATGCCATATTTGCCCCTCAAACTCCTTTTATACTTTTTACTAGTTTTACCATACCCTCATTCGTTGCAGTTGAAAAGCAGGGGCAGCTTTTCAAGCTAGTCACTTGGTAAAGGATAGACGGAGTAAGGGAAGTGCGACAAAATAACACGCACCAAAAGAAAGCACCTTCTCGTGGTGCCCCGGTGGCATCACGAGAAGGTGCTTTCTTTTTAGTTTTACTTACTTCAAATTTTTACGGCTGATTAAATCAGATACAACAAAAGCAAGGTCGTCATTTCCATAGAGAGACAGCACTTCAAGAAGAGTCTCAGAATCAATGGGATCGGACTCCTGCTTCGATACGGTCAGCTCCAAGGCATCGATCAGCTCTTTATTTTTCTCCTGATAAGGATAGGCCTCTTTATAAATAGCCACTGGATCCAGGTCATGATTGATACACCACTGGGCAAAAAGCAAAATCATCATTTTTTCGCCTTTTTGATAATTTCGTATCACTTCCTCTTCATGGTTACGATCCACACAGCATACCTCCTTTGTAAGCGGGGGCTTTTTTTAGTTGGTCCACTCTCCGCAGTAGGAATATTGATCCCCTCTACCATGATAGCAGATATCTATGAAAGCGTGGTCCGTTGTCTAAAGCCACATTCATTGGTTATTCTTGAAGTGGAATCGATACCCACATGACAAATTGTATATCGGTGACTGTCCCTACTGTACTCCTGCATTAACGAAAGGGAGAGTGGCAGGCTATTCTTCTGCTCGCGCTACAGGAAGATGACCTGCAAAATGGCCAGACACATGGAAAGAACAGCCGGAATGACTTTCGTCAACGTCCAGCCCCGCATCGTTTCCATAAGAAGGTCTAATGGATTGTTCGTCGGGGAAGCTAAGTAATGAATCCACCGGCTTTTCCGGCTCCTCTCCCATTCGACATTTGAAACGTCCACCTTGTATTGGTCTAACTGATGCTTCAATTGTTCTTCTCGTTCAAAGGGGTTTTTCTTCATTACTTTTCACCTCGAGGTCTTTTTTTAACAGTTGAATGGCTGTATGCAATCGTGATTTGACCGTTCCAATGGGAAGATTGAGAATACTCGAGATTTCCGCGTGTGGCAGGTCGTGGTAGTAGGATAAGAGAATGACAGCCCGATGAGTGGCAGGTAGCTTAGATACCGCTTCCTGAACCGACATTTTATCTTCTTGGGAAAAGGAGTCGGCCGGCTGTGGTGTTAAAAATGGTAGAAGGGATTGCCATTTCTTACGGCGATTTAGTTTCGTAATCATGATGCGATAAGCGATTTGAAAGAGATACGCTTTAAGTGTGCCTCGCTCTGGATCGTATTGCATTTTATTAAGTTGCAGTCTTACAAAGGTATCTTGAACAACGTCCACACTGAACGGTTCGTCTCGGGTATAGCGGTAAATGAACGAGTACAGAGGCTCTTTGTACAACTGATAAAGTGATTCCAGAGCATTTTTGTTTCCATGCTGGTAATCGCTCATCCAGTCTTCAGCCGTTTTATTCAAGGGTTCCTCCATAGCGGGCGCGGATGGACTTCAGGGTGTTCGATAGTCTCATAAGCAGGTAGATGAAAGCTACGATCGTCCAAGCTTGCGATTGATTCGTAAAGAATTGGACATAGACATTGTCTACCGTCTGCCCTAATGAAATCAGCAAGTTAAGCGCCTGTACGCAAATGATGGTATAAACGACTAAAGCGAGTGTCAGCGTATCGAACACATTCCATCTTAGGAAAATCGTTGTTTTATGATAATCAATTTTTCCGTTCTTTCTTACGATGTGTTTTCTTTCCAATGGAATCATAATGCCTAAAATAATGACCATCCAAATTCCCACAACAATCAATGAGACAATCCAGCCTGCATCCATTGCGTACACCTCCAAAGGTTCTTTTACTAACTATACCAATGAGAAAGCGGGATGGTTCACATGAAATTGAAAAAAGTGGAAATGATTGGGGCAAGTAAAAAAGACAGGGGTTTTTGTAGATCGGGCCTGCCCCTTAACTATGGTAAAGCTTTAACGCAAGCGAAGTGGAGAGGAGTAGCTACATGAACGAAAAAAAACAGGAGGCTAGAGGCCTCCTGCTTTTTACTTACGCGTTATGATAAGCTAAATCTTTCTTCTTCTTCAAATCAAAACGATCCGCGTTCATTACTTTCACCCAGGCAGCAACAAAGTCATGGACAAATTTCTCTTTGTTGTCTTCCTGTGCATACACTTCACCAAGCGAACGCAGGACAGAGTTGGATCCGAAGACGAGGTCGACGCGTGTTGCTTTTCTGACAAGATCGCCTGTTTGACGATTGCGACCTTCATATTCATTGTAATCACTCGGCTTCCACTCGATGTTCATATCAAGAAGGTTCACGAAAAAGTCGTTTGTTAGTGTGCCGACTTTGTCAGTGAATACGCCGTAGTCTGTGTCTTTGTAGTTGGCACCAAGTACGCGCATACCGCCGACCAGTACAGTCATTTCCGGTGCAGAAAGACCGAGAAGCTGTGCTTTGTCGACGAGCAACTCTTCAGGGCTCAACGTATATCTCTTCTTCTCATAGTTACGGAATCCATCCGCCATCGGCTCGAGGACTTCGAAACTTTCTTCGTCTGTTTGTTCTTGAGTGGCATCTCCGCGTCCGGAGACAAATGGAACGGGGACTTCGACGCCTGCATCTTTGGCCGCTTTTTCTACGGCTGCGCTTCCGCCAAGGACGATTAAATCAGCAAGGCTGACTTCTTTATCGAACTGTTTTTGAATGCCCTCATAGACGGCAAGTACCTTGGAAAGCTGTTGTGGTTCGTTCACTTCCCAGTCTTTTTGTGGAGTGAGTCGGATGCGGGCACCATTCGCGCCACCACGCATGTCCGATCCACGATATGTGCTTGCTGCAGCCCAGGCCGTTTTCACAAGTTGGCTGACAGAAAGACCTGAGTCGAGAATTTTTGTTTTCAGCTCTGCCACTTCAGCATCGGTTAATTCGTAATTCACTGTTGGAATCGGATCCTGCCAAATCAAGTCTTCATCCGGAACTTCTGGTCCGAGGTATCTTGCTTTTGGTCCCATGTCACGGTGAAGCAGCTTGAACCATGCACGAGCAAAGGCATCGGCAAATTCATCCGGATTTTGATGGAAACGACGGGAGATCTTTTCGTAATCCGGGTCCATACGAAGCGCCATATCGGCTGTCGTCATAAACGTAGGGACTTTTACCGAAGGATCCTCCGCATCCGGGGCCATGTCCTCTTTTTTAGGATTGACCGGCGCCCATTGGTTCGCACCTGCTGCACTCTTCGTCAATTCCCATTCATAGCCGAACAATAGATCATAATAGCCGTTGTCCCAAACGGTCGGGTTCGCTGTCCATGCACCATCGACACCACTTGTGATCGTGTCGCGTCCTTTCCCGCTTCCGTGAGAGCTCATCCAGCCTAAGCCTTGATCCTCAATGTCAGCGGCTTCAGGGGATGCACCGACTTTGTCAGGGTCGCCGGCACCGTGAGCTTTACCGAAGGTGTGACCACCAGCGACTAGAGCAACAGTCTCTTCGTCATTCATTCCCATACGGGCGAACGTTTCGCGGATATCGCGTGCACTTGCAAGTGGGTCCGGGTTGCCGTTTGGACCTTCCGGGTTTACATAGATGAGCCCCATTTGCACGGCAGCGAGTGGGCTTTCAAGTTCACGGTCCCCGGAGTAACGATTGTCACCGAGCCACTCTTTTTCATTTCCCCAATAGACATCTTCTTCTGGATGCCAGATGTCCTCGCGTCCTCCGCCAAAGCCAAAGGTCTTCAATCCCATGGATTCAAGCGCGACGTTTCCAGTAAGTACGAGCAGGTCTGCCCAGGAGATTTTATTGCCATATTTCTGTTTGATCGGCCAAAGCAGACGGCGTGCTTTATCGAGGTTCGCATTATCCGGCCAGCTGTTCAGAGGTGCGAATCGCTGGTTTCCTGTGGCACCACCACCGCGTCCATCTCCTGTACGATACGTACCGGCTGCGTGCCAGGACATACGAATGAAAAGGGGGCCATAATGTCCGTAGTCTGCCGGCCACCAGTCCTGGCTGTCTGTCATCAACTCGTGCAGGTCCTGCTTCAGGGCGTAATAATCGAGTTTGTTGAATTCCTCTTCATAATCGAAGTCTTCTCCCATCGGATTCGACTTTTTATCATGCTGACGTAAAATATGCAGGTTCAGCTGGTTGGGCCACCAGTCTTTGTTCGTTGTGCCGACTTTCGTTGTCGTTACGGCGCTTTCTTCTTTCGTTTTTTCGTGGGTTACGGGACACTTACCAGCTTGGCTGTCATGCATTTCATTTTTGTCCATGAATGATACCCTCCTATATTTGTGAAAAAATTATAATCGGTCTTAGATTATAATTATAATAAAAAGAGTCATTTTTTGAAAGGCAGAACCCTCTGATTTACTGGAAAAATTTTATTTCATTATATAGAAGAAAAACGTGAATCATATTTTAATAGATTGATAAAGTTACGAATGGGGCTGTTAGTGGATGGGAAAGAGAAATCTGCATGGATAAACGCATAAGAAAAAGTCTCTGCTTTTCAAATACAAATTCATTGAAAAATATTCCCATTGTGTATAGCATGAAAGCATTGATTCTAGTAATCGATGCACCCAAACAAACATAGAAATCCAGTCGATGAGATAGGGGAATGATTGTGCGTCACATATCCAACTACTTGTACATATTTTACTCATTCGTGTTCGCCTTGAATGTCGTTCACGTGTTTTGGAACAATTCGACTTTATACACCATCATCGGAATTCTTGGAATCGTCATGCTGGCGATCAGTTTTCCTCGATCGGATCGTGTGTTCAAGATCTTAGGAATGGTGTTGTTAGTCGCCGGTGCGTTTTTCTTCTTCTCGAGTGAGACGACCTTCCAGGAGATTCCCTCGTTCTTTGCCGGGAACATTGGACTGCTCTTCCTATTATCCATGCTTCCATGGATGAATAGTGTAGTAAAAGCGGGAAGGTATAACAAACTCCTGCAATCCTTATTAGGAAGTAACGCCAAGGGACTTGGTTCTTTATATGTCCGGAGTGAAGTCACCATGGTTTCTCTTGCCGCTTTCCTGAACTTGTCTTCCGCCACCATTTCCCAGGACTTGTTGAAGGAACAGTTGAAAGATGTGAAAACGAAGGTGAAGAACAGCTTCATTTTAATGGCGACACTTCGTGGGTATTCGCTTGCTTTGTTATGGAGCCCGCTCGAAATCCTGCTTGCGACTTCGATTTTCATTACAGGGGCGAATTATTTAGAAGTGCTGCCGTGGATGCTGCTGATCGCGGTTCTTGGTATTTCGATGGATTCTTTCATGGGGAAAATGATGTTTCGCAAATACGGGATGGAAGCACCCCCTTCACTAGAAAAAGGGACAGGGAAAAGCAGGAAGAAACTCGTCCAGTTCATTGTCGCGCTCGTCCTGTTTTTATCCGTGGTCGTATTTTTAGGAAACGTCATTCAGCTGGACTTTCTTTTTGCTGTCACCGTATCGATCTTCCCCTTCGCTTTCACATGGGCGGTGCTTGTGAAGCGGAGACGGAGTTTCCTGCATGTCGGCTGGCCGACATGGAAATGGAAGACGAACCATTTAAGTAACTTCATCGTTCTCCTGCTGTCGCTATCCTTTTTAACAGAGACGTTGAATGCTTCGCCATACTTGAAGTATTTACAGGATCCTCTGATTGCGCTTGAGGGAAGTCCGCTTCTCATCATGCTCTTCATTCAGGCTGCTTTCCTTGTGATGACGCTGCTGGGCGTTCATCCGCTTGCGACGATGGGGATCTTTGGGGGTGTGAGTGAACTGTTGATTGGAACGTTCCCTGAGGTGACCCTGACCATTCTTCTGTCTGCCTGTGCGATTGCTACGGTGCCTTCCGCCCCTTATGGTCTGATCGTTACCATCACTTCAGTAGCTTTACGAATGAATCCTTATCAGATTGTGCTGAGAAACCTGCCCTATAGTATTCTGCTCGGTTTCTTAGGAATAGGAATCTCGCTTCTTACACTACTCGTCTACTAAGGTGTTTTTTAAAGGGGAGTTTCTAAAGCAATGGTCACCATATTTGGATAAGCATGGGGCGGTAGAAGATCATCTTCTACCGCCCCGTTTTTGTATGACTATTATTCAGGTGAACGCAATTCGTTTTCCGTTACCCATTTGTGGTCGGTCACATCCTGCTCCCCGTCAACGGTTGTAAAGTCAACCATGTAGACAGTGGTTTGTTCAGCTGTGTCGATGGTCGCCTTTACACCATCCATTCCTTCCATATGATCAGCCGCCAGCGTCACTTCTGTTCCTTCTGAGAGAGGAGCACTTTCCGCATTTTCGAGCTCTTCATGTATGACCCACTTGTGATTCGTCACCGGGTCTCCACCGGTAGTCGGGGTGAAAGATACGGCATAAGCGGTGGTATCAAAAGCTCCTGTCACGGTAGCCTCTGCCCCCTTCATTACTGAGTCATGACCCTCCGTGTGCTCGGCTTCAATAATCACCTGATCGCCTTCGTTATAGGCAGGGTTTTCAGCGGTTTGCAATCCTTCTGGAATTTCTCCATCACTGGACATGCTGTGACCATGTCCTTCTTCCGTAGAATGATCGCCTTCCATATCATCTCCGCTCATTTCATCCTGACTGGTTTCTTCTGTCGGTGGTGTTTCTTCCGTATTTTTTTCAACTTCTTGATTTTCGCTATTCCCACACGCGCTTATAACCAGAAGCAGACTGAACAAAATTGTGATGACATAACCATTTTTCATTTCGCATTCCTTCCTTTTCTATATGATGGAAAACAATATACCAAATTTTTCTTCTATAGAGAAATGACAGCCCTCTTACAAGCGATAAATGAATCTAAGGATATAGAGCAATGAAAAGAGGATGAAGAAAAAGTCTATAAAAAATCCATAAATTCTGCACAATTGATGGGGATAGACAAATAGAACCTGTTAGCTTAAATATATACAGTACAAGGTATAGGTATTATGAAAAAGGAGGAATGAAAATGGGTGGAATGATGGACGGTAGTGGAATGGGAAACAGCTTCTTCGGGGGCTTTTTCGGCTTTGGATTGATTCTCTTGATTCTGATCATCGCCATTTTTTTCATTGTCAGATGGATGATGAAACCAAATGCAGAAGAGCGCAATTCCAATGATCGAGAACATAGGGAGCCAAGGTCTAAAGAGGTATTAAAGAAACGTTTGGCAAGCGGGGAAATTACAGAAGAAGAATACGACCGCTTGAAAAAGAAATTGGATGACTGATGTTGGAGGTGCAAATCATGAACAGGATGTGGCTCGGTTCATTTATGATCGTCGTGCTCATCGGCATAGGAGTCTGGGTATTTTTCCAATCTCCATTCCTGCAGCAGAAGAGCTCGGGGAATTTAAATACCAGTGAAGATGGAACAAGTATTTTGGATATTCAACCGATAGAGGCTGGAAGCCGACCAACCAAAAAATTTGAACTAACGGCGGAAGAAACCGAGTGGGAAATACAAAAGGGGGAGTCCGTCCAGGCCTGGACCTATAACGGAAAAGTTCCTGGTGAGTCCTTACACGTTGAACAGGGCGATTTAGTCCAGGTGGAACTGCACAATGAATTAGATGTTCCTGTGACCATTCATTGGCATGGGGTTATTCTCCCTAACCGGATGGACGGGGTGCCAGGGGTGACCCAGGATGCTGTTGAACCAGGGGAATCCTTCACATATGAATTCATAGCAGAAGACCCTGGAACGTATTGGTATCATTCACACCAACATAGTTCTCTCCAAGTAGACAAGGGATTATATGGGCCACTTGTCGTTGAAGAAAAAGAAGACAAACGCGAACAGGATGAAGTTTTCATTTTAGATGAGTGGGCGGTCAACCAGGACCGTGAGAATTGGACCAATATGGGCGGCATGATGATGGGTTCCATGCAGGGAGATGGAGAAGCCGATACAAAAGAAATGTACGATACTTTCACAGTGAACGGCAAAGCTGGCGAGGCCATCGAACCTTTGAGAATGGAAGAAGGCGAAACAGCGAGGCTTCGGTTTGTGAATGCCGGCTACCAGCTGCACCGTCTCGTTTTTCCTGAAGGATCGATGGAAATGATTGCTGTTGATGCGGAACCTGTACAAAACTCCGGGGAAGACAACGTTTTGGAGATTGCCCCTGGTGAAAGGATCGATGTCTTATATACGAAGGGAGAAGCTGATGAAATGATTGGGGAAATGCCAGTGATTGAACACTCTCAAGATATGCAGATTCCCGTTCTCTCTTCGGATTCTAAAGCGGAGAATTTACAAGTAGAGGCTGAAGGTAAGGCGGTAAGCAAGGGTACTTCCCATGCCAGTAAGGATCTGCTTTTTGATAACGTACCGGATGTGGACGTGTCGTATGATATGAACCTTAGTATGGGGATGAACATGGGAGAAGGGATGGTCTGGCAGATTAATGACGGTGTTTTCCCTGATACACCACCGATTCAAGTGGAAAAAGGAGATATTGTAAAAGTGGACATCACGAATGAAGGGCGGTTGAATCATCCCATGCATTTGCATGGCCACCGTTTTCAAGTGGAAGCAGAAGGCGGAGGAGCTGTCGTGAAAGATTTGATTAATGTGAAACCTGGAGAATCGTATACGATTTACTTCGAAGCGGACAATAAAGGGGAATGGTTGTTCCATTGTCATGATAATAATCATGCGGATCGTGGCATGGTAACCATTGTCGATTACGAAAGTGTTTTTTCACCTTTCGAACTGAATCAGACGAATCAGCCTTAATTCACAGAAATGGAGGTTTTAACGATGAGTGAAGAACATTCTCATGAAAAACATAAAGAGCACCATCATGAAGAGTCTCATGAAGATCATGATCATTCTCATGAAGGCCATGATCATTCTCACGAAGGTCATGACCACGGGGCGATGATTGATGATTTCAAACGAAGGTTTTATATATCCTTAATCGTAACCATCCCTATCCTCGTCCTTTCTCCTATGATCCAGGAGCTTTTGGGATTCAGCTTTACGTTTCCGTTTGATCAATACGTGTTATTCGCTTTAGCTACATTCGTATTTTTCTACGGAGGATGGCCGTTCTTGACGGGCGCTATCGATGAACTGAAAAATAAAAATCCTGGAATGATGACTCTGATCGGGCTTGCTATATTCGTGGCCTATGCCTACAGTTCCCTCGTGGTATTCGGATGGTCAGGAAGGAACTTCTTCTGGGAGCTTGCGACGTTGATCGATATTATGCTCCTTGGTCACTGGATTGAAATGAAGTCCGTGATGGGAGCTTCCAATGCCTTACAGGAATTGGTGAAGCTGATGCCGAGCGAGGCTCATCGCCTGACAGAAGGTGATCAAGTCGAAGATGTTCCAGTGAGTGAATTGAAGGAAAATGATCGGGTCCTTGTGAAGCCGGGAGAAAAAATCCCGGTTGATGGGAAAATCATAGATGGAAAGTCAGCCATTGATGAATCCATGCTTACGGGTGAATCGGTGCCGGTAGAGAAAGAAACGGGAGAAGAAGTCATCGGTGGTTCTATTAATAAAGAAGGAAGTCTCACGCTGGAAGTAGAAAAGTTAGGAGACGACACCTATTTATCACAGGTCATTACCCTTGTGGAAGAAGCGCAGAACTCAAAATCCAAAGCACAGGATTTCGCAAACCGGGCGGCTAAATGGCTGTTCTACCTGGCTCTGGGCGCAGGGATTACGACGTTTGTGGTGTGGCTCGCCTTAGGCTTTTCATTGGATGTCGCTCTAGAACGTATGGTCACGGTGATGGTTATTACTTGTCCTCATGCTCTAGGGTTAGCGGCACCATTAGTTGTTGCAGTATCCACTTCTCTTTCTGCAAAACAGGGGCTTCTCATAAGGAACCGGACACAGTTTGAAAATGCACGGAATGTTGATGCTGTTATTTTTGATAAAACAGGAACGCTCACCAAAGGGGAGTTCGGGGTGACCGACCTTATGCCGGAAAAAGACGATGAAAAGGATCTTCTTTACTGGGCTGCAAGTGCGGAGCAGAATTCTGAACACCCATTGGCTCAAGGGATTCTGAAGGAAGCAGAAGACCGGGAGATTTCTCTTGGAAAAGTGGAAGACTTTGATTCCGTTACAGGAAAAGGCTTGAAAGGAACCGTGGATGGAAAAGAAGTGAAAGTCATGAGTCCGGGATATATGGCAGAGAACGATTACGACTATGATCAGGACACGTTCAGCCGCTTATCGGAACAAGGCAAAACGGTCGTATTTGTTCTTCTGGATGACACTTATATCGGGATGATTGCTTTAGCAGATATGGTCCGGGATTCTGCGAAAGAAGCTGTATCTGAATTGAAAGAAAGAGGAATCCGCTCGATCATGCTTACAGGGGATCACCAACGAGTAGCTGACTGGGTGGCTGAACAAATCGGCATAGATGAAGTGTATGCAGAAGTTATGCCGGATCACAAAGCGGAGCAAGTGAAAAAAGTACAGGCAGAAGGCAGGAAAGTGGCGATGACCGGGGATGGAATCAATGATGCGCCGGCTCTCGCAACTGCCGATGTAGGGATTGCCATCGGAAGCGGAACCGATGTTGCGGTGGAAACAGCGGATATTGTACTCGTGAAGAGCAATCCGCGAGATATTGTATCAATCGTAACCTTATCGAAAAACACGTATAAGAAAATGGTTCAGAACTTATGGTGGGCAGCAGGCTATAATATCTTTTCGATTCCACTGGCCGCAGGCGTTCTTGCTCCTGTCGGCATCGTATTAAGTCCTGCTGTCGGAGCGGTCTTCATGAGTTTGAGTACAGTGATTGTAGCGATTAACGCAAAACTTCTCAAAGCATCCTGATTCCCATTTTCTGCACAGTTTCTGCACAAATAGAGGGTAGAATTGAATGAACAAGGTATTCCCCTGAAAATGAGAGGTTATATGAAGCATAAAATATCAATCAAATTAGGATTACTCTTTTTGATTTCTATGATTTTAATTGAGCTTTTGCTTTTTGCCGTATTATATACAACCGTTTCTTCCCATCGAATCAATGAAGTAATGGAGGAGTTATTGACGCGCGGCGCCGGTCATCGGGATGTGTTGGAGAATAATTTTGATGCATCCACTCTCGCTCACGTTGCCTTGATGGAATCGGAGGCTGTAACAGAGGTGATCATCACCGACGGGGATGGAAAGATCCTATCAGAATCGTTTAATGGAGAAACCTACCCTAATGTATTCTATGAAGCAATTGACGGAAAGGCAGAAGAAAAAGAGAGAATCATTGAGGATGAGTGGAGAACGGAGTCCTATGTGGCTACGGTCTCCCCGATTATCGTGGAGAATGAACAGATCGGAAAGGTGATCATGTTTTCTCCCTCTGAAGTAATACGCAGCATCATTGGTCATCTCACCCGTCAGTTTGTTCTTGTTATGGTCGTCCTTATCCTGGTTACAGTCCTGATTGTTGTGGCTTTGTCCAAACTTATCACGCGTCCTCTTATTCGGATGAAAGAAGTCACAGAGAACTTAAGTACCGGCAAAGTGGAAGAGTATCTGGATGAACATCCGAATGATGAGCTGGGGGTTCTCGCCTCGTCGATCAACCGATTATCTGAGGATCTCGAACGGATAAAAAAAGAGCGTCACGATTTTTTATCTGCGATTGCTCATGAACTGAGGACCCCGCTCACCTATGTCAAAGGCTATGCCGATGTGGCGTCAAAAAAGGAGACATCCTTCAAAGATAAAGATAAATATTTGAAGATCATCAAAGAAGAAGCCACTCACTTGACCGACATGGTTCAACAGCTTTTTCAACTTGCAAAAATGGATGAAAATTCGTTTGTTATTGAAGCTCAACTCGTTGACGTGTCGAAGATTCTTGCAGAGGTAAAGGAACATCTAAAGCCTGCCTTAGAGGAAAAGAAAGCCCGTTTGTTCATAGATGTTCCATCAAACACGAGAATTTATGCCGACCCTATGCGGTTCAAACAGGTCCTTTTTAACATCGTGGAAAATGCTCTCCGTTATGGAGGCGAAGAAACAAAGATAATGATTACTGCTGTAACAGAAAGACAGCACGTGATGATAAGAATATCTGATGACGGGCCCGGGGTCCCTGAAAGCTCTCTGCCTTACTTATTTGAACGTTTATATCGTGTAGATAAAGCGAGATCCAGAGAGATCGGAGGAACGGGACTGGGCTTATCCATTGTACGGGAAATCATTGAATTGCACGGGGGATCCGTGAAAGCTTTCAATGATGAAGGGTTGACCATCTCAATCACTTGGCCAAAGGAAGATAACGATGAAAAGAATTCTCTTAGTCGATGATGAAAAGCGAATGTTGGATTTATTAGAATTGTATTTGGTCCCTCACGGATATGAGGTTCGCAAAGTTAGAAGCGGAGCGGAAGGTTTGGAAGAACTCCGGAACTATTCTTACGACCTGGTCCTTCTGGATATTATGATGAAGGATATGGATGGAATGGAAACGTGCCGGCGCATACGTACATTCAGTGAGGTTCCCATCATTATGCTGACCGCAAAAGATCAGAAGGAAGATGTCATCCGAGGTTTGAAGACAGGTGCGGATGACTACATAACCAAGCCTTTCGATGAAGAAATCCTGATCGCACGAATTGAAGCGTTATTAAGGAGAGAAAATCCACAAGCTTCCATCGAAATGAATGGCTTGGAGTGGAATAGTGATACATATGAGCTCCACTATGGGAGCGAACCGATCCCTCTGACTCCGAAAGAGTTCCAACTCTTAGGGCTTCTGCTCAAACACCCGAATCATGTCTATGATAGGAATGATCTGCTTGATCTCGTCTGGGGCATTCAATCAGACACAGGAGGAAGAACGATTGACTCTCATGTCCGACACATCCGTGAGAAAATCCGGCGCACAGGTTTTCCAATCAATGACCACTTGAAGACGGTATGGGGTGTCGGATACAAATGGATAAAAAAGTAAAAAATATGTTTACTTATACCGGTACTGGGTATTATAACTGTGTAAGATCAAAATTTTAAGGAGGAATTATGTATGGCTCACCAGCAGTATCAGGAAACGCTTAAGGTGCTACATGATTGTATGGAGGCATGCAACCACTGTTATGATGCCTGTCTTAAAGAAGAAAACGTGAAAATGATGGCTGAGTGTATTCGTCTGGATCGTGAGTGTGCAGATATTTGTGGATACTTAGAAGCAGCGATTACAAGAGGAACTCCTTATGTGGCGGAACTTGCATCCGTCTGTGCGAAGATTTGTGATGATTGCGGGAAAGAATGTGCCAAGCATGATCATGACCACTGCCAAGCGTGCGCGAAAGCCTGCCAGGATTGTGCAGATGCTTGTAGAAAAATTGCATAAACAAAAAAACAGATCAGCTTTTCAGCTGATCTGTTTTTATTTTTGTAATAGGAGGCTACAGCAATTTCTTTGAAAGTGGATAGACTCCAAGGCTTTGGATGATAAGAGAAATCAGGACAGTGGCAAAAGCTAACGATAGAAACATTTCATGGTTACTTGTCTGCTGCACTTGAAAACTTAAAATGAGAAACACAGACATTGTTCCTTTAAGTCCGGACCACGAAATGACCGTGGATTCACGCCAGGATATTTCCTTCCGCCAATGGGGGAAGAGGGTTGTGCTGCCGGCGATAATGAGGAACCGTACGAGCATGGATAGGATAAAGACGACAAACGCGAACCCCCAGACAGGGGTGCTCAAATAGGGGGCGGCTTTGATTCCGATCAGCAAGAATAATAGAGAGAGACCGGAGATCTCTACAATCCCCCAGAAACCGTCCAATGTATCCTTGAAATGTTCTTCTTTGATCGTTCTGCCGTATTCGAAAGAAAGCATAAGACCGGCCGAAACGGTTGCAAGAACCCCAGAAACACCAAGGGCTTCTGCCAGGTTGAAAATGCCATAAGCAAGAACGATGCTCAGCATCACCTGGTATTCTTTGTTAGGCGTATAATGGATTCCTTTACTCATCAACCAACCGAACGCAATCCCAAGACCGGCCCCCCCTAAAGAAACGAGTAAGAACTCGCTTGCGAAGGAGAGGAGAGTGAAATCCTCAGCGCTCGTATAGATGCCCAGAAGTACAGAAAACATGACGATGCTGGTTCCGTCATTCAGAAGGGATTCACCCTCCACCACATCCGCAATCTTTTCATTGCCGGTAGAATTCTTTAAGATCGAAACCACAGACACAGGATCCGTTGGCGTTAAAATAGAAGCCAGCAGTAAAGCGCCTATGAACGAGAGTGAAAGAAAAGGTCCGCTGATCGCATAGACAAGACCTCCTAAGAACCCGACTGTCAACAGAAGACCGGCCGTAGCTAGAAAAAGGATCAAACCCATATGCTTTTTAAATTGATCTGCCGGGAAACGATAGGCGGACACAAATAATAGAGCGGGCAGAAACACATGATAAATCATATGCTCGGTCACTTCGATGGAAGAAAAGTAAGGGATGAAAGATAAAGCGATGCCGATAAAGACGAGAACCGTCGGTACAGGCAGGTTTTCCTGCTTTTTATCGAGTGTAAATATGAAAAAACCGATAAACAATAGGAGAATTCCTTGTGTAATGGACATGGTCGCCCTCCTTTATTTCTATGTATGGTTTGCCATTATCCTTTGAGTAAAATAATGAAACGTGTGTTTATGCAGTTATATGATATCGAGCTGCTTTTTCGCATAAGAAAGTGAACCCGTGCTATGCTAACCGCAGTCATCATATACAGAAGGGGGTATAGAGGATGTCTAAAGAATTTTGGAATAAAAGCTTTTCAAAAGATACTTATGTGTATGGGAAGCAGGCGAATACGTTCGTAGTTGAAAAGACTGAACAGTTGAAAGAAGCCGAAAAAATCGCTTGTTTCGCAGAGGGTGAAGGTAGAAATGCTGTGCACCTGGCAAAGCAGGGACATCACGTAACGGTCTTCGATCAATCGGAAGAAGGGCTGGCAAAAGCTGAACGGCTGGCAGAAGAAGAGGGTGTTCATATAGATGTGGTTCAAGCGGATTTGACGAAAAAAGAAATGGAACCTGGACAATTTGATGCAGCGGTTATGGTCTTCGGTCATGTTCCGAAAGATCATCAGCGTTTTCTTATTAATCAGATGATCAAGTCCGTGAAGCCTGGAGGATATGTTCTCTTTGAAGTCTATTCTGAAGATCAAATCATTTATGGTACCGGAGGGCCGAAGGATAAACAAATGCTTTATAAACCTGAAGAGGTGCTGGATTGGATCAGGGATTACAAGTGCCTTCACTTCTATTATGGCGAAGCGGACCGGACGGAAGGGGAACGGCATACAGGGATCGGACATGTGATTCAAGCATTCATTCGAGTATGAGGAAAGGCACGTACATTCTTTATACGTGCCTTTCCTCATATGTTTTGTCCTAACTGAAAGTATATCGATCAAGGATATCAATTAAAGTTGTGAGATATCAATTAAAAATCGAATATATCAATTAAATTTCCAACATATCAATCAATAATGAAAAATATCAACCAAAACTCTGTGAAAGTCCCTGCCCCCCCACGTGGAGGGTCAGGGACTTCCTTTTGAGTCTTATCACACTTATTCTCCGAAAGCCTCCGGCAGCATTTTGAATCCATCCACCTCTGCATCTTCTTCCACTTCAATCATGATGCAGCGTTTCCCTTTGTAATTGACCTGTCTGACATACTGCAGGTCCTGAGGGCTGATTGAAATATTAGCGATTTTCGTATTGATTTTAATTGATTTCGAGTTGTATTTCGGTACGATACTGCTTGCTTTCAGCTCATAGCCTTCATTATCGGTAATCTGGGCGAAGGCGTGTTTTACTTTTTCCGAATCGACCTGTTCACCGCTCGATTTCAAGACGCGTTCGACATCCCGGTAGTCGAGCTTCGGAGGAGTATCGTCTTCGTTTTCTTCGACGGTGCGGTTGATCTCCCCATACACATTAGCAAGGGTGGAAGGGCTCAGCTGGTCGCCGACGACGTCGCGGATGACTTCTTCGAAAATGGCTTTATCTTCTTTCGCCGTCATGATTTCTTCTCCGTTCAATACGTCTTCAATGAAACGATAGTCCGGTTCGTTCGCTTTTCCTGCAGAGTAGAGGATATGGTTCACGTCGGAAGCACCGTCTGTAATGCCTGGGAAAAGGAAGCCGGTCATCGGGTTCTTCAAGTCGATGACAGGATCGACTTCAATTTTATATTTAAACTCTTTCTCTATATAGTCGAACTGGATTTCTTTTTTCGGGTCCTCGGTTTTATTGATGCTGCAGAGGATGAATGGGTTTGAATACACAGCGTCGCGGCTGCTTTCCTCTGATTCTTCACTGCGGCGTCTCGTCGGTTTCATGTATTCGGCGCGGATGAAAGAAATGACGACATCCTTCTCATAAGGGTTGTCGCGGATGATTTTTTCTGTCATCTGGAGCATTTGTTCCTTCCAGTCGTCTACATGATTACTTAATAAACCTTTATGTAATATCAGCTGGCTGTTTTCTTCGGCTTCGCGCTGAAACTTCAGTTCGAACAACTTTTCATCCAGCTGCCCGGTGAGAAGCTTTTTGAAATTGTTCATATAAAGTTCCTGCTGGTCTTTATCGAGCATTTCAAATGGCTGGCTTTGGTGATGAAAAATTTCCGTCGTTTCTTTCATAATATAGACGTTGAAGATGTTCTTGATCTTCAGTAGGTCATTATCCACTTTAAGCTGCCTGCGGATACCGGCGATGTCTTTTTTGTCCATCCATCGTTCACTCCTAAATTTCGCTCTCTATCGTTCTCTTATTTTAACACAGGTAGAAGAAAGAGGATAAGAAAAATAAGGAAGTGCAGCCGCTCTTCTCCGTATATCTTTGCCTTCATGGTCATACATTTTTAGGGTGAGCCATATACAAAGGGAGGTGAAAGCTTGAATAAGGAAATGGAGCAATTATTCAATCGGCTAATTGAAATTGAACACGTATCAACGACCTTATACTTAGCGATGTCTGCCTATATGGGGAAGAAGAATTATACAGGAATGGCCAATTGGTTGCGCCTTCAATCAGAGGAAGAACGGACACATATGTTGAAGTTGATTGATTATGTCGTAGATAAAGATGGGACGGTGCAGTTGTCTCAAATTCCTGCCCAGCCGACAGAATATGGTTCACCACTCGAAACGTTTCAAAAGGTGTTGGAACATGAGCAGTTTGTCACCAATTCTTATCGTCAGGCTTTCAATTATGCGAACCAGACCGACCCTCAAGCGGCCGTCATCATCCAGGATTTCTTAAGAGAGCAGATAGATGAAGAAGCTCAAAGCCAAACGATTGTGGACCGCTTGAAACTGGCACAGGATAATCCTTCAGCCATTTTATTACTGGATCAGGAGTTAGGCCAAAGGCAGGCGGTCTAGAATGGAAGGGGGTATTCTGCCTTCAGAATAAAAAGGATTCCCACAAAAGGGAATCCTTTTTCTATTAGTTGTCTTGTTTTGCTTTTTTAGATTTGCGTGCTTTTTTAGCTTCTTGTTTGTGAGCTTCGTTAGCTGCTGCACTTCCGAATTCCTGAGAAAACTCAGTATCGGCTTGTTTAGGGTCAAATCCCTTTTTGTTCTTTTGTTCTGCATCATGTTTCTTCGTTCTTTTCGCCATGATCTTTCACCTCCCTCTCTTTTTTATTATGAATCGGATTGTAATTTCTCATGTAAGTGAGGGAAGAAATTCATCTAGAAACGATTGCAAATCCAATGTATAATAAGTGAAGTTGTAAAAATAGATGGAAGAAGCGCGTGTGCCTTCTTCCATCTATTTTTTCGTTATACGTTGATCGGAAGGAGGAGGAGAGATATGGATTTTTTTGAGCGGATGAAACAGGAGACGGGTGTCCTTTTGAATGAGGTGCAGCAACAGGCGGTGGTGCACACGGACGGGCCGCTGCTTTTGCTTGCGTCACCCGGGTCAGGGAAAACGACGACACTGAATATGAAGATCGGTTATTTGATTCTTGAGAAGAAAGTAGACCCGGACCGGATCATGGCGGTCACATTCAGTAAAGCGTCAGCCCGGGATATGTCGGAACGTTTCGATCGTTTCTTTTCCGGTCTGACGAATGAAAAGGTCCACTTTTCCACTATCCACAGTTTCGCATACAAGGTGGTCCGCGAGTCCTTACGAAAGAATAGTCAGGATTTTCAGCTGATTGAAGGAAACATCAGTGATGAAGAATTGAAAAAAGGCTGGGACGGCCCGGAAGTTCCTCTTCATAAGAAGTTCATTTTGAAGAAGTTGTATGAAGACACAAATGGCGTGCAGATGACGGATGATGAGATGGACGAGCTGATGAGGTACATCAGTTTTGTGAAGAACCGGATGTTGGAAGGGAAAGAGCTTGACCGTGTCTCTTGTCAGGTGAAACAGGCCTCAGCCATTTATCAATCGTATGAAGCGTTCAAAAAGAAAGATCCGTTCAAGTTGCTGCTGGATTTTGATGACATGCTGACGTATTGTCATCAAATTTTATTGGACGATGCTGAAATCCTATCCAAATATCAGCAGCGGTTTGAGTACATGTTGACGGATGAAAGTCAGGATAACTCGTTGGTTCAGCATGAAATCGTTGAATTGCTGGCAAAACCTCAGAACAACCTTTGTGTCGTAGCGGATGATGACCAGTCAATCTTCATGTGGCGGGGTTCAGATGTCGACAAACTTTTAGATTTTGAAGAGACGTATCCGAACGGGACGGTCCTGACGATGTCCCAGAATTACCGTTCATCTGAGGACATTGTGAGGGTATCCAATCAGTTCATTAAACGTAATAAGAAGCGGTATGCTAAAGAAATGTTCACGGAAAATGAGGCCTACACCCCCATTGAGATCAAAAACTTGAGCAATTATGAAAAGCAGGTGAAATATCTCACTGAGCAGCTGAAAAAGAGGAACCCGGGTAAAGAGGTGGCTGTCCTTTACCGCAACAACGCCTCGGCTGTACCGATCGCTGATCAGCTCGATAAAGCCGGCATCAATTTTTACATGAAAGACATCGATCCGAAGTTTTTTAAACACTGGGTCGTAGAAGATATCCTGAACTTCATGCGGTTTTCCTATAATGACCGCCGTGTCGATATTCTCGAGCGTATTCATATGAAGTTTAATGCTTACATTTCGAAAAAGCAGATCTTCTTTTTGAAAAAGAGAAACAGCCAGGTGTCGGTTTTTGATCGGCTTTTGGAGAAGGACATTCCTGACTATCAATCAAAGAACATCAAGAAGGCGAAAAAGCTTTTTAAAGAAATCAACGAAATGGAGCCCGCCCAGGCGATCCGCACGATCAGGGAAAAGCTCGGTTACGATCATGCCCTGCAGAAGATGTCCGAGAAGTTTGGGTTCAATGCTGAACACTTGATGAATATCTTGAACACTCTGGAAAAGATCGCTGAGGGATTAGGGTCACTGAAAGGATTTGCTGACCGCTTGAAGGAGTTGGAGAAACTCCTTCAAACTTCAAAGTACAATAAAAATCAAAGCACCCTGACGCTGACGACGTTCCACAGTGCTAAAGGTCTTGAATATAACAAAGTGTACATGATCGACCTCGTCAATGGCGTCATTCCATCGAAGGATGATATGGAAACGTACCGCAATAAGGAGGCTGGACCGATGGAAGAAGCCGTCCGCCTTTTCTATGTCGGCATGACGCGCGCACGAACAAACCTTGAGTTACTGACGTACAACTACAAAGGTAGTGAACGCGTAACGGAGTCGATTTTCCTGATGAACGTGAGAAGGATCCTTCAGCCGGAAGGGGAGAAGAAGACGCTGAAAAAAAGGAAGCGGCAGGCTCCTGATTTATCAGACGAAAATCTGCTCCGAATGGATGATGTGGAGATTGGCAAACGCATCACTCACCGGAAGTTCGGTCAGGGAATGATTAAGGAATTTGATCGTGACCAGATCGGCATCCAATTTGAAGACGCCGGTTACAAGGAACTGTTGTTAGAAGTTTGTTTGGATAATGGGTTATTGAGTAAGGGATGAAAAGAAATAGAATGTAAATAAAACCACCAGGAAGGTGCCGGGTCTTTAGGATCCTGGCACCTTTTTTATTCCATTCAGTAAGGCATTTACATTCTTTTACAACCCTTTCATCTCTTCTTATCGTTTACTTAATAAAAAGTATTTAACATAGGTCCTAGAAGCGAAGTTTACTGAATCACAAAGGAGATGAAGTCTGATGATCCGAAAACTTAGCATCATCTTCATAGCAATGGGGCTCTTGGTGGTTTTGTGGAACGGTTACCCATGGTGGATGCAAAGTCAGGTCGTTACGGAGGGACCCGGAAATACTATGGTTTCTGAACAGTTGAGTGACTCTTCCTATCCAATGGATTATGTGTATGCTGACACGTATGAAGGGGACGGAGAGCTTACAGTTCCTAAACTTGGAAAAAAGTATCCTGTGGATTACGATTCTGATCCAGACACCTTAAAGAAAGGTATCGGGATGTTTGATACATCCATTGCATCATCCCCTTCTGAAGGTGGGCACACGGTTCTTGCTGGTCACAGTGAGACGACGTTTGCCGGTCTAAATGGTTTAGTAGAAGGGGATTTTATCTATCTAACAGAGAACAATATCGAATATGAATACCAAATTAATAAAATATGGGTGGCGGACTCGGAGGATACATCATTCCTTGTTCCTACATCATCTCCAACTTTAACATTCACCACCTGTTATCCGTTCGACATTACAGGTTCTGCCCCTGAGCGTTTCATCGTACAAGCGGATTTAGTGAAACAGCAGCAAATACAATAAAGACTGCCCCCTCCTTTTATGATGAAAGGAGGGGGGTTTTCGTTTATTTTCATTACGTGAAGGGCGGTGGGGGAGATATTATAGGGGGGGTGATCTTTAGAAAAAATGTACGACGGGCATACTTTTTGGTCAAATCAATGGGGAAAGTTCCGAAAATATTGAAGTTCTGCTTAAGAACAATGAGGCTGCTCTCTCTTTTAAGAAGAAGGGAGTCTATTGCTTTTGCAGGAATGCAGCCCTGTACTGTCGAAAGGTCCTTAAAGCAAAAAAGATTAGTTAGAAGGGGGAGGCACGGATGAATATCGATCCAAGCAAACAAATCCTAAAGCAGGATTCCATTATGGTCCTGGATGGGGCATTAGCGACAGAACTTGAAGCACATGGATGTGACCTGGATGATCCTTTGTGGTCAGCGAAAGTTCTACTGGAAAAGCCAGAAGCTATCCAGGCCGTACATAAAGAATATTTCCAAGCGGGAGCGGATTGTGCAATCACTGCCAGTTATCAGGCAACGCTCCCTGGCTTTGTGGAGCGGGGCTTTTCCGAAGAGCAAGCGATATCGTTGATTAAGAAAACGGTGGAGCTTGCCAGGAGCGCAAGAGACGAATATTGGGAAGAAACAGGTGCTGTTAACAAAGTGAAGCCGTTAGTGGCCGCTTCGATCGGACCTTATGGAGCTTATCTTGCAGACGGGTCGGAATACATCGGGAACTATGGAGTAACGGATCAACAGTTGATCGATTTTCACCGTCCAAGAATGAAAGCAGTGGTTGAAGCAGGTGCAGATCTTTTAGCGATGGAAACGATCCCTTCTTTTCAAGAGGCAAGAGTGTTGGCTTCCTTATTAAAAGAATTTCCTGAGTCATTCGCCTGGGTGTCTTTTACTTTAAAAGATGGAGGTAAAATCAGTGACGGTACGGCTCTTCAAACGTGTGTGAAAGAGCTGAATGATCACGAGCAAATCGCTGCAATTGGAGTGAACTGTGCACCAATGGAAACAGCGGCAGATGCTGTGGCGGTTCTGAGAGCCTATACAGACAAGCCGGTGCTCATGTATCCGAACTCCGGCGAAACGTATGATCCGGTTTCCAATACGTGGCACGGAGAGGGAGCCGAGGTGTGTTTTGATGATGCATCCGAGCGTTGGGTTGTAAGAGGGGCATCGATTATCGGTGGATGCTGCCGGACGACTCCTGACCATATTCGTAGGTTGACGGAGAAGTGGAAAATGAAAGGGTGACCCCAAAGGAACTTTCTTTACAAATCAACACCTGCAACAAGGTTGGGAATATCTGATAAAGCCTTCTCGATGAATGATATAATTGAATTATATAAACTTAAAACCAATGGAGGAACGGAATGACTAAAATCGGGGGTTACACTTGCAGGTGCTGCGGAATATATCACGAAGAACTTCCTACTAGCTATGGGAACCCAGCTCCTGTCTATTACTACGATGCTGAACCTGAAGAACGAGAGGATAGGTTTGAACTGGATGATGATGTTTGTGTTATGGATAATGGAAATTTCTTTATTCATGGGTGCATTGAAATCCCTATGATCGAGACTCATGAACACCTGACATGGGGAGTATGGGTTTCGTTAAGTGAAGCTAATTTTGATGAGCTAATAGAGCACTGGGATATACAAGAAACATTGGAACCAATGTTTGGCTGGTTGTCTACTGACTTACCTTGTTATCCTGATACAGTAAACTTAAAAACAATGGTCCATTTCAGACCAGACAGCATTCGACCTTCTATTGAACTAGAACTGACTGATCATCCTTTAGCAGTGGAATTTAGAGATGGAATAACCCTTGAACGTGTTCAAGAAATAGCTGAACAACTTTGTGATAACAATGATGATTAATGAAAAAGAGCATTGAAGTCAATTCAATGCTCTTTCTACTGCGATTTAATAGGCTAATTGAAATGCTGTTCATATTCACCTTATCTTAGATAACTTTCCCTCCAAAATAAGAGAAGGCGTTATCGATAAATTCCGTCCTTCATATTCCTTTTTATTGCGTGTACCTTTTAAGGAAGTCGAGGACTTTCCTATACACGAGGATTTCGTTTTCCTTCTTGGAAAACCCATGTCCTTCATCCTCAAGTACGATGTATTCCACGTCTCTTCCTTTCTTTTTCAAAGCCTCAACGACTTGATCGGATTCGGCTTTGACTACGCGGGGGTCCTTTGCGCCCTGGATGACGAGCATCGGCTTTGTCATGGTATCTAGGTAGTTGATCGGAGAATCTTCTTCGAGCTTTTCTTTATCCTTTTCAGGGTCACCGATAAACTGGGCCATAACCGGCTTCCAGTGCTCGGGGACAGAGTCGATGAAGCTGAACAGATTGCAGGGACCGAAGATATCCACGACCGCTTTAAAGTATTCTGGATGCCTGCCATGAAGTAAGAGCGACATGTAACCGCCGTAACTGCCGCCCATCAACAGAATGTTATCTTTCCTTGCGTACCCCTGATCGATCAGCCATTCGATCCCTGCAATATTATCAAGTCTTGGTGCATTTCCCCAGTCACCCTCAACCATTTTTGTGAATGTCTGTCCATAACCCGTCGAACCCCGGAAGTTCGGGGCGAAAAGGCTGTAGCCTTCATGGACGAGGAACAGGAATAGCGAACGGAAGGAGTCGCGCTCTGCGAATTGTGGACCTCCATGCGGCCAGAGAATCATATGACCGTTATCCTTTTCCGGCTTCGGACGGTAAAGCAAGGCTTCAATTTCCAACCCATCAAAAGATTTGTACTTAACATGGGCAGGAGCGATTAAATGGTCTTCTTTCACCCCAGGAACCCCGTACTTAGTCAACGGTTCCCATCCTTTATCCGTCTGTTTGTACAGATTTGCAGGTACAGTCGCGGAATTTCCGCGAAGGTACACACGGCCGGACTCGGCAATCACCAATTGATCGATGACGTTGACAGGGGAGTCCAGCTCTTCCAGTTGGGCATCTTGCAGCTTATATTGATAGAGATGATCGCGAACGCCTTTCTCGCTGATGATATACAACGAATTCGTTGTTTGATCATACTTCATCCGTTTGAATTCTTCTGCCTTTACTTGGACGACTTTTTCAAAAGTTTTCGTTTCAAGGTCAAAGCGCGCGAGATAGGAAAAGTCACTCTCATAATTGGTAAGTAAATATATTTCATGTTCTGATATGAAAATCGCATCGGACACCGTGTGCTGAGGATCCGGAGAGGGAGTCAGAAGTACGTCCTCGTTTTTGTTTTTTACGTAAACCAATTGGTATGTATTCGCAAAAGCTTTCATATAAAGAAAGCTTTCCTCCTCCGGGCTTGTATCGCCGAGAATCGTCATGGCCTCTTCCCCGTGGACAATCACTTCCTCTTCTTTGGTTTCCAAGTTGTAACGATAGCCTTTCATGTACGTTGCATCATCTTTTGTGGACGTATAGTACAACTTCTTTCCGTCTTTTGATAAAGAAGGGTGGATGTGGCGCGCGCCTTCTTTTTCTCTTACAGGTAGAAGCGTTCCTCCCTGAGTCGGGACGGCATAAATCTGGCCATTTTCATCACCATCTTCATCTATAACAGCCAACACGAATTCACCTTTAGGATCGTAGGTGATGTGCTCACAGCTTTGATTATGGAACGTAAGTGGATAGGGGAACGTATTCGGCAGGTCCATGGCCCATAGGTTGTATTTGCCATTCAAGTTGGTGCTGAATACAAGCTGGGACTCATCCGGGCTCACGGCAAACGTCTCTATCCCATAGGTTTGAAAAAATTGTTCCACATCGGGTTGTGGGAAGTCTAACATAATTGATTCCTCCTGGTCTTTTGTAGTGTACCTTTTATACCATTCGATATTTTCCTGAATATCCCTTTTTCCTTAAAAAAAAATGACCGAAGAAAAGCTATGGCTTCTTCGGTCATTCTTGGTTTTAGGGCTTAACCGGCGTCCTGTTTCCATAAAGGATCCGTTCAATCATCGCCTTGTCCATATCCAAATGGTTCATTCCATTCTTATGAAGGAGTTCCCGGGTGTTTGTATCATCAAAATCAATGTTTTTATTCCAATAAGGACGGAATACCTGCATCGGAGCATTAAATCCTTGTTCTTCTTTCGTTAATTCACCATCGTAATCGGATGGGACCATCTCGATATTATGAAAGTCAAGTTTCTCCTTGACCATTTCAAACAACAACCGATTCGTTGGTGGATGAGGATTGGTAATGTGATAGATGTCCTTTGGGTGATCCGTGATCAGGGCTGCGTGGAGTACATCCACTACATAGTCGACGGGCACGAAGTTTTGACTCGTCTCTCCATTGCACAAAAACTTAAATGTTTGGTTTTGGAGTTCTTTTTTCCGTGCTGTCCGTTTCTTGAGGATTTCCAGGCCGCGAATGACTCCATACAAGGCAAAACTTGTGTCCGCTTCTCCGGTTTGCGAATCTCCGATAATAATCGAAGGACGGAAGATTTTAATATTTAATGCATGATCATAGCTGAGCACGAGGTGTTCGGCATGACATTTGCTTTCTTCATAAGCGTTCACAAATGTCTGGTCTTTTTCGTGTAACTGTTCCGTGGCATGACGCTTCATTCCGAGTGTATAGGCTGTGCTTACATAGTAGAAGTTTTTAGCATGAATGTCTTCAGCCAGGTGAAGCACGTTTTCTGTCCCGTCCAGGTTGACTTTGAAAGTTTTATCGCGTTCTTCTTCATCAAAAGAAAGGAAAGCGGCACTATGGTAAACCGTATCTATCTTATCGTTCAAAAGAAGAAGTTGTTCTTCACTGACTCCCGCATCTTTAAGAGATAGATCGCCTTCGATGATGTGGAGGTTTTCTCTGGTGTCCACCGGAACTTCCTGCCTAAGGTTTTCCGCTTTCCGTTTATTCCTTACCAAGGCATAGACATCATGGCCCTCTTTCAGTAGTTTCAATGTCAGTTGTTTCCCCAAAAAGCCTGTAGCTCCTGTGATTAAAATGTTCATGTTAGCTCCTCCGATGTTTCATTCATGAGTCTATCTAACAGTTGTGTCGCTCATAATAGAATGAAAGATTTCCAAATCTATATCCATGGCTAGTTTTCGCTATCATTCGTAGTGGATACAAGGATAACATATAGCAAACGGATTGTTGTGAAAAAAGTATGAGAAAAGATTGGAAAAAGCCTTGGGTCGTTATCCCTTGTATTGTCTCTGAATATGGGGGACTAAAATGTTAGAATGAACACATCAAAAGGTCGTCATGGAGGTGCTATCTGTGAATCGTGAACAGATGATTCAGAACTTGAGAGAAGGTCAAGAGCGTGAAGCGATGAGGCAAAGGAAGCAGGAACAAAAATTTTGGAATCATTCCCCTGATATTGATGATCTCGAGGGTGTATTGAAACAACGTACGAAGTTGGAACTGGATAATATGAGAAAGAATTTCGGGTTTCAAGGAATGAGTTCGATGAATAAGAGGGACCTAATTGATCACCTCAAAGAACTTCTTCCCGTACATTTGCATCGGACTTTATCTTATTTGAATGAAGATGCCTATGAGCTTGTGAAAAAGTTGGCTGATGGGAAGGAGGGGGTATGCGGGGAAGACCACTCTTTTTCATATGCTAGTAAAATTGTAAGTCGGGCCTGGGCGTTTCCAATCATTCAGGATGGAAGACGGATATGGATCCTTCCGAAAGAACTAAGAGGAGCGTTCCGTGAAGCCGATGGGCAAAAGCTTCAACAGCAGGTCCGTGAAAATACGGAGTGGATTCTTCTGACCAAAGGGATGCTCCATAATTATGGGTATATCGAACATGGTGCCGCCATTTCAACATTAGAACGACTTAGCGGGCCAGAAGTAGATATCCGGCGTTATTTTGAAGTGATGCGGCTTTGTTCTTATTATGAATTAAATATGGTTACGGGAGGATTTTTGAGTGCTGGTCTAGATTTTGAAGAAAAAGAAAAACTGATTACCCATCACGAAACTCGCCCTGAAATCCCGTATTATCCATTTTCCAAGAAACAGTTAATGGAAGCAGCGCCAGGTGGAGGGATCGAACCGTCGGAGTCGATGAAGCCTTTGATAGAAATGGTCAAAACCTCGTATGATTTGGAACAAGAAGAGATTTTGGATCATGCCAGTTTGTTGGAAGGGCTTCTCAAAGAAGGAATGGATATCAATGAGCTGCTTGAGGTTTTTCAAGAAGTATTTGAAATTCCTGATCAACGGGTCATGCAGCAAGTAGCAGACACACTTGTTTACGCCAATAATCATACCCGGTTGTGGATGTTGAAAGGGCATAAGCCTGTAGAATTGTCGCGGCAAAAGCAAGCTGCATTTAAAGAAGAAACTCGAGGAAAGGTCGTCCCTTTTAAACAGGACAGGAAAATCGGGAGAAACGAACCTTGTCCGTGTGGAAGTGGAATGAAATATAAAAAATGTTGCGGATAACCAAAATAGCATGGGGTGAGGAGGAATGCTTATGCCGGTAAAGCTGAAAAGCATTGCTGGTGAGTTGGAAATTCTTATGGAAGAATATATGACTTTTTTTGATCGCGAAACGTTTGCTGTCGTTCATTTTCCTCCGGGGATGTATGACGAAGTCGAAATGGGTGAGCCATACGAGACACGTATTGATTGGATAGAAGAGGACTGGAAAAGTGCGGAGATGGTGGTCCATAATGAAGAGAGGTTTGTGAAACTGCCCAGCAAATGGGACATTGATGATTATGAAATCATAGAAGATTTCTCTTATTTAATAGAAGATGAACAAGTCAGGAAACAGGTTCTCCATGCCATCCGTGGACGCGGGGCTTTCCGCCGCTTCCGGGAGCATGTAGAATATCACGGTTTGTTGGATGATTGGTACAAGTACAAGACAGGTCGTTACATGGAAATCGCAAAAGAATGGTGCGAAGAGAATGACATTCCTTATGAAGAATAGGTGAAGGAAGGATCAGGATTCCCGAAGAGGGTCTGATCCTTTTTATTTTGTAAAAAAGGTGGGAGGTCCTAGTTCGGAATGTATACATATAGGGTTTCTTCATAAAAATGGTTAGTCACTTTTGTTCATTTTGTCTGTTTGAGCAGGTTTTTGCGGAAAGGATGAAGTATTTGGTAATTAAGCTATTAATTGGGAGGTATTTGATGAAAAAGAAACTTTTAACAGTAGTGGTCACAGGAGCGCTTTTGACAACAGGCGGGTTAATTCCAGGAAGCGGCACGGTCCTGGCAGGAGAAAACGGACCAAATGGACCAAATTATAACGGAAATGAAACCATTAAAAATGAACGGTTGCACTCTTATGAAGAAATGGCTGATTTCTTACATAAGCTGGATCAGCGTTCAGAAGCGCTTGAGCTTGAAGTCTATGGCCAGTCTGTAAAAGGAAGAGATTTGTATTTAGCGAAATTCGGCACGATGGACGAAGACAAGCCAACGGTCCTTTTCCTTACGCAGCAGCATGGGAATGAAACTTTGACAACAGAAGGAGCCTTGCAAGTCATCAAGTATTTGACTTCTAATGGTAAGAGCGTAGAAAACATCCTTGAAAATGTGAATATTCTCATAGCTCCACGATTGAATGTGGATGGAGCAGAGGGAGATGTAAACTTCTCTTTGGATGATTACGTATCAGGCACACACACGCGATACAATGCGAACGGGGTAGACTTGAACCGTGACCACGTTGACCGTGAACAGCCTGAAACGAAGGCTCTGCATGAGGAAGTGCTGCAAAAATACAGCCCAGACTATATGATCGATTTACACCATCAGGGGACACAAACGACGCTTGGGGATACAGGTGAACTTGTTTCTGGATCTATTTTGTATCCAACCAATTCAGAAGTGGATGCAGAAGTCCGTGAACAGTCGAAAAAATTGGGAGCGGTCGTCTATAACGCCGTAGAGTCCAAAGGTTATGGCCTCCTTTCCAAATATCCAGGAGGAACGGCACAAACGATCAGCCGTAATGGCCTGGCTGTCGAATACGGCATCTCTACCTTACTATTCGAAATGCGAGGCATGGCCGATCACTACCGTGAAGATTATGTCCTTGGACAGAAGAGTAATGGATACTTGATCCAACAAGCGGTAACAGCTATGAAAGCTACACTGAATGCTTTGGCGGATGGGGCGCTTGAATCTGCAGATCCTTCCTTTTGGGATACACTGCCGGAAAGCAACTATGATGGTGAATAATAAAAGGGGAGCTTCCTTAGCGGGGAGTTCTTTTTTTTACCAGTTTTTCGTTGGACCAGCGCGCGTTCCGTCGCTCCAGCGCGCGTTTCGCTGATCCAGCGCGCGTTCCGCTGATCCAGCGCGCGTTCCGCTGATCCAACGCGCGTTTCGCTGATCCAGCGCGCGTTCCGCTGATCCAGCGCGCGTTCCGCTGATCCAGCGCGCGTTCCGCTGATCCAGCGCGCGTTCCGCTGATCCAGCGAGCGTTCCGTCGCTCCAGCACGCGTTTCGCTGATCCAGCGCGCGTTCCGCTGATCCAGCGCGCGTTCCGTTGGTCCAGCGCGCGTTCCGTTGGTCCAGCGCGCGTTTCGTTGGTCCAGCGCGCGTTTCGTTGGCTCAGCGCGCGTTCCTCTGCTCCATAGCGCGCTTCAATGATGCAGCGCGCGTCTCAGTCTCCCCACACATGTTTCGAGTACACGGACTATACAGAACACCGTACTAAAATACTTCTCCTCTCTTATATCTTTAAAATACGGAGAAAACCAGAGAAATTCTGCGATGAGCCGTTTATTTTCAGCAGGTAAGGGAATGGTTTCTCACGAAAGAAAAAAGAAGGTGGAGAAGGTATGCTATTTTCTGGAACAAAATTATCGGATTTATCCATCACCTCTGTATTACTTATTCTGATCGGATTTATTTCACTTGGGGTGAGCATTTATTTCTTTATTGATTTGACCAACAGTATCTTACAAGAAGAAAAGTTCGCGATTGACCAGCAGGCGTTCGATTTGGCGCAGGCGGCTTCCTTTGGGGGAGCAGAAGCATTGGCAAAAGGAATTTCTAAGGCGGGATCGGTGATCTTCATGGTGATCATTTCCCTTATTCTTGCTGTCTATTTGTTGTTCTTCTCCCCCTTCAGTCGCTGGGTAGGTGTGTATTTCATTCTGGCTATGGGAGGAGTCAGTGGACTCACGGCAGGTTTGAAATCATTCTCCAGTCGCGACAGACCAGCGTTTAAAGGTGATTATCATGGGGCTACATCCAGTTTTCCGAGTGGACATGCGTCCGGGGCCCTCGTTTTTTATGGTTTTATTATCTATCTTTTCGTCATCAGTCAACTTGAACAGAAATGGAAATGGACAATCAATACAGTTTTGGCTCTTATTGCTCTCTTTATCGGGGTCAGCCGTGTTTATTTAGGGGTTCATTTCTTTACAGACGTGGTTGCCGGTTATTTATTTGGAATCGCCTGGCTGCTTCTGTGCCTCACTGCTCTTGAAGTGACCCTTTGGCATCAACGGAGGAGACAAAGATTGTCATAATCCCTTCTTTTTTCATGCTCCCTCTTTTTTTGAATAAATATAAAAGAGTGAGCTAAAAGGGGGATGACATCATGGCTGTTATTAAAGCTCCAAGTAAACATATCGACATGTTGGCACGATTGCTGCGAGCGGAAGCTGTCGGAGAAGGAAAGCAGGGCATGCTGCATGTAGGAGCTGTGGCTGTGAACCGGGCAAGAGTGAATTGTTCGGATTTCAAAGGGGTAAGTACACTGCCGGAGGTGATCAATCAACCGAAAGCCTTTGAAGCCCTGCAGCACGGCATGTACTACCAGAGAGCGCGGGAAAGTGAAAGACGTTTGGCGCGCAAAAATGTGAAAGGGTATCGATCCTGGCCGGCGAAGTACAGTTTGTGGTACTTCAGGCCGGACGGAGACTGCCCGCCGACGTGGTATGGTCAGAGTCAGGTCGGAAGATACAAATCCCATTGTTTTTATGAACCTGTAGCGGGTGAATGCGATGTGATTTACAATACATTTTAATAAAGCTGACAGGTGGAAGTCCCGCCTGTCAGCTTTATTTTTATAGATGAACCCATTTGAAATTCCTGATAAGGGAAGAAAAAGCTTTGAGATTCTTGCATCCGGCTGAATAAAACGAAACACAAAGGGTATGAACATATATAGATGTTCATGAACTGGAGGGTCAAGAATGGAGAAGATGAACCGAGGGATTATTACAGCCTTATCGGCAATTGGAATTGCTCAAGCACTAAAGATTGTCACTCATAAAACAGTGACCGGAGAATGGGATTTGAAGCAGATCGCGACTACAGGGGGCCAGCCGAGTTCCCACTCTGCTGGTGTCTCGGCCCTTGCCACATATATCGCTGCCAACAAAGGCTCACGTCATACGGAAACAGCTCTCGCTACGATTTTTGGTGTGATCGTTATGTATGATGCTCAAGGGATCAGACGTCATACCGGTGAAATCGCTCAACTGGTCAACGATCTGGAAGATAACTTTGCCGCGATTTCTGTTGACTTTCCGAGTTCTGATTTCGTAGAACGGGATAAGGAACTGAAGGAGCTTCTTGGTCATCAGCCCATTGAAGTTCTGGGCGGAGCTATTCTGGGAGCTGCTCTTGGGTACTTTTCTGCAAAACTCGAAGGATAAAGGCATCCAATCGGGCGAAAAGTAAATCCAGGAGGTGAATTCGAATGAACCAATCGAACAATCCTGGACAAGATGTGTTTGCAAAATCGGGAACGAATGTGAGTGAAGTGAAACGTCGGAATGAACAATCCGGGCTTTCCTACAATCAAGTGAAAGAGATGCTCGCTCATAAACAAAATCAAAAATGATGATAACAAAGGCCTGTCCGATAAAGGGACAGGCCTTTTCCTCGTAAGGAAGTGTTACCATTGGTGCTATTGTTCTTCATTCACATCTACTGCTGCTGTATTGTTGTTCATATAGGCAGCGGATAAGTGATCCTTTTCTTTGTTGTGTCCCTCGAGAGCTGCCTGCAACTTCTGGTTAGCAGATCCGCGGTCTCTCCCTTTCGGATTGTTTTTCTTTCTGCTTTCGCTATTTTTACTCATCGTCATCCTCCTCCTGGTGGTTCCTTATTAATTTCTCCAAGAATTCATTCCCTATGTCCTACTTTTCGTCCTTATTCGTGAATGAATACGATCAGTTTGAAAAGACTAAGAAAAAAGCACGGATATTGCAGTGAATGACTGAATGCAATCCAAATTGGAGGAGTTCAAAATGCCAGAAAGCCCTCGTTTATCCTCATCCGAAATCGGAACTTTATGGATGACTTATCAGCAGAAAACCATGATTCTTACCATGCTTGAGTATTTCATAGAACAAGCGGATGATGCAGAAGCCAAACAAATCATGACGAATTTGAGATCAACGATCCAGCCCTATGTTGGGAAAATTGAATCGATGTTTCGAGCAGAAGACATTCCTGTTCCCATCGGCTTTACACATGACGATGTAAATAAAGGGGTACCGAAGCTTTATGATAACGGTTTTGATATTATGTTTTTGCGTTTGGTGAAAGAAATAAGCATGGGCATGCACACATTGAATTTAACCATGTCTTATCGTCCGGATGTCACATTGCTGTATCAGGAGCTGACCCAGATCACTCAAAAGTGCTATGACGATTGCACACAATTCTTATTGACCAAAGGTTATCTACCTAAATCTCCTTATGTGTCTGTTCAAAAGCAGGTGGAGCATGCGAAAGGGACGAATTATTTAGGGATGATCAATCCGTTAAAAGGGAAGCGGGCGTTAAACACGGTCGAAATCGCTCATATCCACCATTCTATCGAATCAAACGTAACGGGGATGCACATGATATTTGGTTTTGCTCAATGTGCTACCCATAAAGATGCCATTGATTATTTTTATAGAGGCGGAGAATTAGCGAAAGGCGTAATCAAAGAAATGAGTGAAGTCCTATTGCAGAACGACATTCAGTTCCCTACAACCGCGGGTGGAAATATCACCACTTCGAAAGTGCCGCCATTTTCCGATAAGATCATGATGTATTGTGTGAGTTTATTCTGCAGTTTTTCACTAGGAGGCAATTCTTTAGGAACTGCGTTCAGTTTACGGAATGACCTGCCTGCGAAGTTGACCATCTTTATGAAAGATATTTTCGAGTATGCTCATAAAGGTGCGAAACTCATGATCGAGCATGGCTGGATGGAAGAACCGCCACAAACCATTAAGCATTGAAAGAAAAGAAACCTGACGATCTCTCGTCAGGTTTTTCTATGTCAAGATTTCCATATTGACATCCTCCTCTTTATCGTTTAACATCGTAAAAGTCATTAAAACATATCAACTTACTTGGTTTTAAGGGAGGATTCTTATATGAAAAAATTCGTTTTGATTTTATCCATAGGTTTTCTAGCGATGGTTCTCGTCGCTTGCGGAAGCAGTGAGGAAGGCGATCAGGCTTCTTCCAGTGAAGGAAATGAGTCCGACAATTCTGATCAGACTTTACTTGAACAAATTCAGGAAAGTGGAGAATTGGTGATTGGTACAGAAGGTACGTATCGTCCCTACACCTTCCACGATGAAAATGATAAACTGACGGGTTTTGATGTAGAGATTGCGCGTGAAGTAGCGGATCGTCTTGGAGTCAAACCTGTATTCAACGAAACGAAATGGGATTCCATGTTCGCAGGTCTCAATGCGGAACGTTTCGATATGGTTGCCAACCAGGTAGGAATTACGGAAGAACGCCAGGAAGAGTATTCCTTTTCTGATCCTTACATCCAGTCTTCAGCGGTCATTGTCACACATAAAGACAATGAATCCATTCAGAGCTTCGAGGATTTGGAAGGTGTCAATGCGGCTCAGTCGATGACGAGTAATTATGCAGACATTGCCCGCGATAATGGCGCGGAAATCACAAGTGTAGAAGGATTCAACGAATCGATGCAGCTGCTTGCAACGAAACGCGTGGAAGCCACTGTCAACGATCGTTTGTCTGTGCTTGATTATTTGAACAACCGTGAGGATGCACCGGTCAAAATCGCTGCCCGTCAGGACGATGCTTCTCAAAGCGGCTTGCTTTTCCGACAAGGCAATGAAGATCTTGTAAAAGCCGTCAACGAAGCACTCCAGGAAATGAAAGACGACGGCACATACCTTGAAATTTCCGAGAAGTGGTTTGGTGAAGATGTATCTAAGTAACATCTTCACAGACCCTGAAATGGAAAAGTATATCGATATTATCGTAAGCTCTTTTCTCCCTTTGGTGAAAGGGGCTTTGTATTATACAATTCCGCTCACATTGATTACATTTGCTATCGGATTAGTGTTGGCTGTGATTACTGCACTCATGAGGCTTTCCAACATGAAAGTTCTTCAGTGGATCGCCAGGACCTATGTGTCGATTATTCGCGGGACACCTTTGCTTGTGCAATTGTTCATCATTTTCTTTGGACTCCCGTCTGTGGGCGTAACGATTAACCCGTTGTATTCTGCCATCATCGGCTTTTCCTTGAATATGGGAGCTTACAATTCTGAAATTATTCGTGCGGCCATTTTGTCGATCCCAAAAGGGCAGTGGGAAGCCGCTCATTCAATCGGGATGACCAATTTTCAGGCTCTCCGACGTGTTGTACTCCCTCAAGCGACGAGAGTATCGATCCCACCATTATCGAACTCCTTTATCGGCTTGATTAAGGATACCTCGCTGGCATCGACAATTACGTATACGGAAATGTTCCGAAAAGCACAGGAAATCGCAGCAACGAACTATCATTTCCTGCTCGTCTATACCGAAGCTGCCGTCATTTACTGGATCATATGTATCGGTCTTTCCTTCGTTCAGGACCGTGTAGAGAACAGGTTGGATCAATATGTCGCAAAATAGGAGGGTGCTGCTATGATTACCGTCAAAGACCTCAACAAATCTTTTGGAGATTTGCATGTACTGAAGAATATCAATATGGATGTCGACCGAGGGGAAGTGGTTGTTGTCATCGGCCCCTCGGGTTCTGGGAAAACGACGCTGCTCCGTTCTTTGAACATTCTTGAGACACCGGAAGAAGGAGAAATTACGATTGGAAATCAGTCGATGGATTTTTCCAAGCCTTCAAAGAAAAAACAGGTCGTCGAATTCAGAAAACAAACTGGGATGGTCTTTCAAAACCATAATCTCTTCCCTCATCTCACCGCACTCGAAAATGTAATGGAAGGGCCAGTGACTGTACAAAAAGTATCCAAAGCGAAAGCACGCGAGCGAGCGGCGGATATCTTAACGAAGGTCGGCCTTGGAGAGAAGCTGGATGTTTATCCCCATCAACTCTCCGGGGGGCAGCAGCAGCGCGTCGGCATTGCCCGTGCCCTTGCGACCGGAGTGGAAGTCATCTTGTTCGATGAACCGACTTCGGCTCTCGACCCTGAGCTTGTCGGTGATGTTCTTGATGTTATGAAAGAACTTGCGGAAGAAGGGATGACGATGGTTGTCGTCACCCACGAAATGAGCTTTGCGGAAGAGGTGGCCGACCGTGTCATCTTTATGGACCAGGGGGCTGTTGTCGAACAGGGAACCCCGGAGCAAATTTTCCAACAAACGAAAGAACCACGTACCCAGCAGTTCTTAAACCGGATACGGAAATGAAGTCAGGCGTTTCTGCCTGGCTTTTTTATATGCAAGTCAGGTCGTTACTTTTCAACATTAGGACGCTGTTTGCCTTAAGACGGACGCTATTTTCGATCGTTAAACCCTTATCCACCGGCGTTAGGATGACATCATAAAAAGCCAGGTCACCACTACACGTAGATTTGTTTGAATATTCTTTACTTCCTGGTCATAAACTCATAAACTGTGAGTGAGCAAGTATTTTCCATTACATACGTTGGAGGAAATGCTATGAAGACATTAGAGCGCGTAAACATTGTAGAATACGAAGACAAGTATGCAGCATCCGTTGCAAAAATGTGGAATGAGAGCCGTGATAACTGGGGCGGCGATGCGGTGGTCACAACGGCCGAGGACGTCGTGGAAAAAGAATCGCAGTCTACGAATCTTCATTTGTTTCTTGCTGTAGTAGAAGATGAAGTGGTCGGTTATTGCGGGCTTTCCGAATATAAGGAAGATACAGGGGCTCTTTATATTCCTCTTTTGAATGTCCATCCCGGGTACCAAGGGTTGAAGATCGGTAAAAAATTACTGCTTCAAGCCATAGATAAAACCGTCGAATACGGGTGGCCGCGGCTTGATCTTTTTACATGGCCGGGGAATACGAAAGCGGTACCGCTTTATAAAAAATGCGGGTTTTTCTGGGAGGATCGTGATGATGCGACTCATTTGATGAATTTCATGCCACAAGTTCTCCAAATCGAAGCCTTGAAACCCTTTTTCAAAAAGCACGACTGGTACTCCACGAGCGTGAGACCGATGGAGATCAAACCTGATGGAACGAAGGAAAAAGGGTTCACGTTCTATGAATATCGTTGGGAAGCAGGAGATGAATTTGTCCGGATCCAAGTTGAACGCACAGGACGTGGAATGACTCTCATCGAAACGAATGACTGGCGGGTAGAGATGGAGGTCCCGGAATTTAAACTGTTGGAAAAGACGGACTATCCTGTGAGCTATCGCGTAAAGAACTTCACGGAAAAGCCAATGGAAGTTTCTATGTCAGGAGATTCTTCGGCACTTGTTAACGAGGACCTGAATGAAGAAACAGAAGTGGAGTCCGAATGGAGTGCGGTATCTAACGTGCAAGTTCAAGTGCCGGACCAGGAACCGAGCGCATGGAAAACGCATCCCGTCATCGGAGCAGTCATCACAATCAACGGCGATCGTATTCCATTGAGATCGGGTGTTTTCCCGCTGCAGGCAGGGAAGGTGGATATTCGGACGGTCCAAAAATATTGGCGGCCCCGGCAAAAAGGTACACTTTATCTGGATGTAGAAAGTCGTATGGCAGACAAGGCGGTGTTGACAGTCAAGTTGCCACACCAGGAAGTGGTTGAGTGGTCGGCATCATCGGTTCAAGTGGAGGTGGAAGGAAAAGGACGCGCGACCATTCCGGTTTCTGTTGAATTGTTGAAGAATGGCTTTTTACATGAGGAAGTGCAGGTAGATGGACGTACGGACGCTGGTCATTCTTTTTCCTTCCGTACAAAGATTGCGCTCGCTTTTCCGGGATACGGTGGGAAATTTGGAGGAGACACCGATACAGATTGGTATGGATATAACGGACCTTTTTTTGTGAAGGTTGAAAAAAGAAATCACATGGTGTTTGTGGGATCAGTCCGGTCGAAAGAAGACCCGCTGCTCCTCATGACACCAAAGCTTGGCCTGCCATTCAGTGAAGAGTTTTCGAAAAAGATGGCGACGGTCGAGTATGTGGAGCTGGCCGAAGCGTTTGTAGTGAAAACCTCTCTTGAGTCGGAGGCGTTCCCGGGGATTTTGTTGAACAATTATTACAAAATCTATGGTGATGGACTTGTCGAGGTCCATCACGAACTCATCAATAACGGGGAGGATAATTATAAAAATCTTCATTTGCTGCAGCCCGTCTTTCCGAAATATAAGGCCTTGGCTCTTCCGAATAAAGATGGTGTTGTCATTGGTACAGAAGCCTTGATTCCCTTTACGGAATACTTACGCGAAAAAGATCTCTCTGAACGGTGGCTCTACACGACGAATCGCGCTGGAGATACGTTCGGTATGGCGTGGCCGGAAGAAGCGACGGGAAGAAAAGACGACTGGCGGTTCGCTTTTGAATATCAGCTTGACCAACTTTCCTCAGGAGAAAAAAGGTGTATGGGCCCCCTTCAAATCGGTGTAAATGCTGCGGGTGACTGGTCTGCCTGGCGTGAAATGGTCATCGGTGAGGCTGATCCACTTCCGGAGAAACCAGTGTTTGAGATGGTACCGAAAGAAGGGATTGTTTCAAAAGCAGGGCATGAAGTGACCCACTCATTCCGTTCTTTACTGACTCCGCATGTGTATGGAACGTTGACGGTTGGAAATGAAGGCAATTCTTATAGAAAAGAAGTGAAACGGGAGGACGGCGTCACCGCTATCGATGTGCCGATCGTCCATGAACGTCCGGGTTTCGCTGCTTTGTCTGGTACTTTCCGTTCTGAAGGAAGAAACGCGCAGTTCAAGTCTTATCAGCTCGTCCAGGGAGATCAGAAGGTGGACGTCAGCCAAAAAGATGATTGTTGGACGGTCGATAACGGTGTCTTGACGTATTCAGCCTCGGCCTCTTATTTTCCTGGTTTCTATTCTCTCTGTCATCAAGGACGTGAGTTCCTTCATCATCAATATCCGGAAGCAGGTCCGAGAAGCTGGTGGAATCCATGGGGTGGAGGACTGCGTTATGTTTTGGACGGTGTGAGTCCTTTTTCGATGATGAAAGAAGAAACGAAAGTAGAAGCCATTTCGAAGGAAGACCAGGGTGGGAATGATTGGACGGGAATTTGTCTCACTACAACTTTCCATGAGCACGAAAAAATGAAAGGTTTGACCTTGAAACAATATGCGCTGACATTACCTGAAGTGCCGATCGTAGCCGTCTATGCAGAAATTGAACAGGGAGCCCCTCGTACCTTTGCTGCTGAGAAAATAGCATTGGAAGCCTTTTTTAAACCGGATGAACACTTATCCTCAAGCTTTGCCAGAGTCCCGACAGATGGTGTTTTCCATACGTATTATGCCGGGGTAGAAGAATATGATCTTGAATCCGGTCCTTCTGTTGTCATTGGATCGGATGGGGAGAAAGATCACCTGATGATGGTCCACCCCCAAACGCGGAAGCAGGCAGAAATGTATATGAACCAGGACGTTTTTCTCGTGGAATCCGTTCACGAATGGTCCGCCTCCTCACAGAAGGTAGCGGCGGTTGAGCCAACCTTCTTCATCATCGGTGAACATGAAGAACCATGGAAGCAGCACCCGTTCCACCGGATTTCTTTCAAGGGAATATAAAATGAAAATCATCGATGCACACATCCATTTTTCCAGCATCCAAAGTTTTAAAGACACGGGGCAGGACCTTTCCCGTGTCGATTATACAAAAGAAGGACTACGTAAAGAGATGGAAACGGGTGATATTGCTTTTGCCATTGGAATGGGCGTGACGGAAGGGAGAGAGGGCTTTCCGGACCGCTACGTTCAGACTCCGATGGGGCTTGATTTGGCTGAAGATTTACCGTCACGATTGGGTGTCTGTCCAGGGATCAACCCTTTCTGCCTGGATCAGGACGCACTGGACCGATTAGAAACGGCGCTTCAAAAGCCGGAGACCGTCGGGGTCAAAATCTATCTCGGCTACTATCCGTTTTACGCTTATGACGATATCTATCAGCCCGTCTATGATCTTGCTGCTGCCTACGGCGTCCCTGTTGTTTTTCATACAGGAGACACGTATTCGGAACGAGGGTTATTAAAGTATTCTCATCCGTTGACGCTGGATGAAGTTGCCGTCGCTAGAAGGGATGTCAACTTCGTCATGGCTCACCTTGGGGATCCCTGGGTGCTGACAGGAGCGGAAGTCGTTTATAAGAACAGGAACATGTTTGCCGATTTATCCGGTTGGCTCGTTGGAACAAAAAAAGAACTGGATGCTCGTCTAGTGGACAATCATTTCGATCATGTCCGCCATGCGTTGACCTATTGTGACCATTACGAGAAGCTGCTCTTCGGTTCTGATTGGCCGCTCGTTCCGATCAAGGCCTATGCAGACTTTATCGGCGCACTTATTCCTTCGAAGCATGTAGAAGATGTTTTTTATCAGAATGCCTGCCGGGTTTTCTCTAAAATTGAAAAAATGATGTAGGAAAAGTCTGTCCCTCCGCAGGGGCAGGCTTTTATGTGCGAATAAAAAAAGCTTATGGTCTTAGAGTAGAGTCTGATGTGTGCCGGACTGTGCTAGGTGAAAGAAAACGTGGGAACACTTATGATATGGTAGAGGAAACGACGAAAGCGATAAAGGAGATTGTTATGGACGCACATAAAGGATGGAATTTGCAGCAGAGTTATACGGAACTCCCTGATGCTTTTTACACAAAAACGGCACCTTCAGAAGTCGAGAATCCTGAACTCGTTCTTTATAATGAAGATCTTGCAGGAAAGCTGGGTTTACCTACTAAACCGGATTCCGCCATTTTTGGAGGGAATGCAGTACCGGAAGGGTCCGTACCGATCGCCCAGGCATACGCCGGGCATCAGTTTGGACAATTGACGATGCTTGGTGACGGAAGAGCTGTATTGCTTGGCGAACAAATCACACCTGAAGATGAGCGCTTTGATATCCAGTTGAAAGGATCAGGCCGTACCCCGTTTTCCCGCGGGGGTGACGGACGGGCGACGCTTGGTCCGATGCTCAGGGAATACATCATTAGTGAAGCAATGCACGGATTAGGAATCCCGACTAATCGAAGTCTTGCCGTTGTAACGACAGGAGAATACGTGCAGAGGGAAGACTTGCTTCCTGGTGCCGTCCTGACCCGGGCAGCTTCCAGTCACTTGCGTATCGGGACTTTTCAATATGCGGCGGGTCTTCAAGACCACGACCAGTTGAAGGCCCTAGCTGATTATGCCATCGAACGCCATGCTCCGGAGCTTCTTCATACTGAAAATCCTTATTTATCCTTTTTTGAAAAAGTGATCGATCGTCAGGCATCTCTCATTGCTCAGTGGCAGCTCGTCGGCTTTATTCACGGTGTGATGAATACAGATAATATGACGATCAGCGGAGAGACAATTGATTACGGGCCGTGTGCGTTTATGGACACGTACAACCCGAAAACCGTCTTCAGTTCCATAGATCGAAAGGGCCGTTATGCCTATATGAACCAACCCCCGATTGGAGCCTGGAACCTGGCTCGCTTTGCAGAAACCCTCCTCCCGCTTTTCCATGAAAATCAGGAGGCCGCTGTTGAAATGGCGCAGGAAGCGCACGCCAAGTATGAAGAATCTTATCACGCCTACTGGCTTAACGGGATGAGGGCGAAATTGGGAATGGTGACAGCGGAAGAGCAGGACCAGCCTTTGATTGAAGACTTATTGGAAATGATGGAGAAAAACGAAGCGGATTATACGAACACTTTCCGCGCTTTGACGCTTGGTCGACCTAATGAAACATCTCTGTATGGGAAGCCGGCATTTACCAACTGGTATAAGCAGTGGCAGGCGCGTTTGGAGCGTCAGGAGACCAGTGACCATGAGGTTCAGGTATTAATGAAAAAATCGAACCCTTCCATTATTCCGCGTAACCATCGGGTGGAAGAAGCTCTTGAAGCCGCGGTGGAAGAGGGAGATCTCAGTGTTGTGAAGCAATTGCTTTCTGTCTTGGAGGATCCTTATGCTTATACGGAAGCACAGGAAGCTTATACCGAATTACCTGATTCAGGCGATCAGCCTTATCGGACATTCTGTGGGACTTGAGTGGATGATATTATAGGCGGAAAGACAAAAATCTCCTGATTTGAGTTGAAAGTGTCCTTACTCCAGACGAAAGTGACATAACCCGAGATGAAAGTGCCCTAACTCGAAGCGAAAGTGGCTTAACTCAAATGACAAAGTGTCTTTCTGACATTCAAGAGCGATGTTCTGGTCATCTATGGTCGGAACTTTTGACAGAGGACTTTGGTCTGATTATAATAGTATGTATAGCAACTATTTAGGGAGACTGCCTATGAATTTAAGTTTTCAAGATTATATCAGCATTAAGCTGCACCAAACGGATTTAAAGTTGACAAGTTACGTGAAAGCACAGCTTCAACCTTACAATCTTGCGCCTGAGCAGAACTTGATTATGATGCTGCTTTGGGAAAAAGACGGGATGACGCAGAATCAGCTGGCTCATCATTTGAAAAAAGATAAGACGAATATTGCCCGGATGGCTTCGAATCTTGAGAAAAAAGGGTTTATCAAACGGAATTTTTGTACAGAAGATCGACGTTCCTTGGAACTTTATTTGACGGAAGAAGGAAGAGACTTGAAGGAACAAGTGGTACCTGTCGCAGAAGCCTTTAATGACGCGGTGACTGAAGGAATTTCAAAAGAAGAACTGCAGGAATTGGACCGGCTCCTTACGAAAATGCAAAACAACATTGAAGGGTGAGGAGCCCTTTTTTTCATCATATAGTAGTTATAGCAACTAATTGAAAGGATGGTTGAAATGGCAAACTTCCAAAGAGAAGTGAAAGATCATTGGTACGTTCAATATCAAGAGATGGGGTTTCCGGCTATTCAAAAAGGGTGGGTTCTCCCCGCTGACAGGTGGCGCGACTTCGACCCATTTATACTGATGGCTGAGGATTGGTTTAAAAAAGGAACGTTTCCGGATCACCCGCACCGTGGATTCCAGACCGTCACGTATGTCGTTGATGGACGATTGGAGCACATTGACAATGCAGGCGGCCGCGATATTCTTGAGCCTGGGGACGTGCAGTACATGAATGCCGGCTGGGCAGCAAGGCACGCCGAAGACGGAGTGGATGATGATGTCGCGCATACGCTGCAGCTATGGCTGAACCTTCCGAAAGATAAGAAGAACTCTGAAACCATCTATCAAAATGTATATGGAGAAGACGCTCCTGTCGTTCCTTTTGACGGGGGAGCAGTGAAAGTGTTTTCCGGCAATGTTGCCGGAGTGGAGGGACCCCTGGACTCCATTGTTCCCATTACGCTCAGCGAAATCACTTTATCTGAGGGGGCGGCATTCACCCTTGAACTGCCTGACAACCACAATGCTTTCCTCTATGTCCTTGCTGGTGATGTGGTAGCAGGTGAAAATGAAGTGAATGTGAAGAAGCATGGCGTCGGTACCCTTTCTTTTCAGGAAGATGGGGAAGGAACGAGTGAATTAAAGCTCATCTCTAAGAAGCGACGGACGAAGGTGCTTGTCTATTCCGGTGCACCAATCAGAGAAGAAATTGTCCCACATGGCCCGTTTGTCATGAATTCAATGGAAGAGATCAAACAGGCTTATGACGACTTCCGTAAAGGGAAATTTGGGCCTCCTGCGGTCTGATCAATAAAGACTCCTGCTTATTCAGGAGTCTTTATTTTTTTGCGTATTGTTTTATGTTCATACATTCGCTCATCAGCCAGATTAAGATACAAATCCAAATTTAAATCCTCAATGAAAGCTTCCGTTGGGAGTTGGATCAAGCCGTAGGAAATAGAAGCTCCTTCCTCGACCTGTTTAATCGTTTCATTAAGGGCCTGAGCTATTTTTTCTGCATCATTTTCCCTGTACCCTGACAGGACGAGGACAAATTCATCGCCTCCGAACCGGAAAGCTCCGTCAAAATCTTCGTGGATGTTGGAAAGGCATCCCGCGAATTTTTTCAACACACGATCCCCTTCCTGGTGGCCTCGGCGATCATTGATTTCTTTAAAATTGTTAAAATCAACAAGGATCAGGGTGACAGGGAAGGCTTCTTTCTGCGCTCTTATCAGTTCTTCTTTTACATAGGGATAAAAATACCTGCGGTTATACAGCGAGGTTAGTGGATCTCTCATGCTTTGGTGCTTCAGCTTTTTGTTTTGCTCCCCTATGTATCCTTGGAAAAATGAATTCTGTCTCTTATTCGTAATGTCAAAAAAACGTTCAATAATGGGAGAGGAATCAATGTCAGCCTCCACGGCTGTGATGGCTCTCAATACGCTTTGGATGCTGGACATTCTGGTGCTGTGTGTCAGCTGGAGCATCAAATCAATCGTAAAAAAATCGCGTTCAGCAAAAGAAGCACCCACGCTGACTCCTTCCTTATAATCTTTCTTTATATACATGTCATATTCTTTTTCTGGTAGAAACAAGGCATCACAGGATCTCCGTAAGGTCTGAATCAAGTGACTGGAGTACTCAGGGTAATGCTCTACATAGGATATGAATTCTCTTATGTGGCTCATATCCAGTAGATGATCTTCAACAGCCTTCGGGATGATCGCTTGTAAAGCTTGAGCATACGTGTGTTCTAACATGGCCCAGGGGATGGGACCTTCCATTTTCTTCACCTGCCTGAAAGGGAATTTTACTTCTGAGGTCTTCAGACTCAAGCAAAAATACTATAGAATGTTCTTTATAATAGAATAGATGAAATATTTGGAAAATGCTAGGCTTGAGGAATAGAAATGTTCACCAAGGAGGAAAAGGTATGGGCTTTCAAAAATTAAAAGATTTCTACGCATTCACAAACTTATCGAGACGCTGTTACCCGGGGATGAAATTAAATACTCGGGAAGAGCAGGAAAGGTACACCGAGCACCGGAGGAAAATGGCTCAGAAGAATGACATACACACCATCGGTCTTTATGAAGATGAACAGCTCGTCGGTGGATACATCGCTTATGATCACCTCATGAATGTATATGGTCAGCAAGTAGAAGCTGGAGGAATTGGGACCGTAGCGGTTGATCTTCCTTATAAGAAACAAGGGCATGCCAAACGGATCATTGAACATTTCATCTCAGAGGCTAGGGATAAAAAGCAGGTCATCGCCCATCTGTATCCGTTCCAGCCGTCGTTTTACAAGCGGATGGGGTTTGGACTGGGCCCGCGGTTGTCGACCTACCATTTCCATCCTTCTCAGCTCCCTGCCTATGATGAAGGAGAGAAGGTAGAAGTGTTGCATACGCATCATCAGGATAAAGTGAAAGCTTGTTATGACACATGGGCAAGGGAGAACCACGGGGCAACAGCCATTCCTCGGTATGGATTCGCTTTCCTTGAGAAAGAAGAGCTTCACACTTTTGGCGTAAGAGAACAGGGGAGGCTTACGGGATATGTGACGCTTGAATTCAGGGAAGGCGATCACTTTTTGCAAAACGATGTTCATGTCAAAAACTTTTTCTACACGTCGACAAAAGCGTATCGGACACTTATTCAATATCTACATAATCAAAAAGATCAAGTGCGCTCCATCTATTTCCCGACGTTTGATCAGGAATTTGCTTATTCACTGAATGATCCTGTCCATGTAGATGAACAGCTCATCTTTTCCATCTACCATAAAGTCAGTGAAGAAGGCCGGGGGTTGATGTATCGCATCCTGGACATCCCTGCTTTCCTTGAGAAATTGGGAGAGGTCAGCTTTGGAAACGATACGGTCAAGGTTGGATGGAAAGTGAGCGACTCTTTCCTGAATGAAACGTACGAGTCGGTCTGGCAGTTTACGAATGGAAAACCGGAAGCCACCGATGAAGAGGCTGAAGTGATCATTGAAGTAGACATCGCCCATTTTTCTTCCTTAATGATGGGCTGCGTGTCGCTTTCGAGTTTGTTGAGGGGTGGAGCGGCTGTCAGGGATGGACGAGCTGTGAACCTGTTTCACCATCCGGTTCAGCCGAAAAGCTGGACATTTTTCTAACTGAAACCATACCTATATAACATGGAGATTCAGGTGTAGGGAGAGGGAACGATGAGACAGAAAAAGGTATACGCAGCTGTAAAGCACTTTGAAAGTGGTCCTTTTGCAAACGTGCTAGAGGCTTTTCGGGTGCGTTATGAAAGGATAGGGGAGCCAGCAGGGACCATTTATACGACTCCACTTTCCTATGAAGAGCTTGCCGCACTCGCTGACTTTATGGATGTGAGTGTGTACGCTTTGGACTTACAAAGGAAACTTTCTTTAAAGAATTTTGAAGGGAAATTACAGGCGAAATACCCCGGAGTGAAGCTTGAACAGCTGCTGAGCGCGTACTATGGTAAGGAGACCGTTCCGCTAATGGATAAAAAATAGTGTTGCCAGAAGGTTGACGCGTGGTGGATATGGGTATATAATAAAGTTAATTATTCTTGTTCGGTTAGGAATGAAAGCTAAAGGAACTTGAAAGTGACTTTCGTCTTGAATGAATAGGCAGAGCAATTATAGTAATACAATGTGGATCTTTCATCCACGCAGGAGGTAACAACATGTTACAAGGTACAGTTAAATGGTTCAACGCAGAAAAAGGTTTCGGATTTATTGAAGTAGAAGGTCAAGACGACGTATTCGTACACTTCTCTGCTATTCAAGGCGAAGGTTTCAAAACTCTAGAAGAGAACGAACAAGTTTCTTTCGAAATCGTTGAAGGCGACCGTGGCCCACAAGCGGCTAACGTTCAAAAATAAGTAAGTAAAAAAGACTTCCGACTCGTTCGGAAGTCTTTTTTTTTTTGCAAAATACTGATGTATTTGTGAAAGTCACTGATAAAAGCGCCAAACCCACCGATACATACGCCAAACCAACCGATAAATGACGAAAACCTACCGATAAACGGCCAAAAGTCACTGATAGAACGAGAAGTTGATAATAGCTGGTTGGGAATCGCTAAAAAAAAGGGCAAAAGCTACTAATATATTGCGCAAACCTGCTAATAAAACCTACAGCCCTATAGCTCCAACAAAAAAGCCAGACTCCCATAAGGAGTCTGGCTTTTGACAATTACACCCACGTATAATCTTTGCCCCAGCTCTCCTGAGCAAGCTGGCGGATGCCATCAACAATGGAATTTTCCACTGCATAGGCATCCCCTTGTTCGTAAGGGTTATAGTGGAAGGCGTATAACCGGGAAACAAATTGGTGGAAAGGAAGAGAGCTTTCGCCTTCCATTTCGCCATTCCCGATGACGCTTGGTTCAATGTTCTGCCCCCAGTTCTGGGAACCGTCATTGTTCGGGTTATAAAAGTAGATTCTTTCCTCGCCGCTCGGGTCTTTCGTTATCCTTGTAATTGATACAGCATGGAGGCCGAGCAGTTTGCCGTGCACGTTGGTAATGAAAATGCCGACAGGGTTTGGATAAATCAATTCATAATCATCATTGTATTCTGTATGATGGGTAGCGTAGAAAAGTTTAACGAATCCAGGGTAATCCAACACGTATCCGGTAATCGGATCGAAGACGGAACTGAAACCTTTCTGGACCCAGTTTCCATAAAACGCCGGGTTAACCCAGCGGTGACCGTCTTCTCCTCGCAAAGCGACACGCGTCATCATTTCACTATAGATCTTGTCCAAGTGTGGAACGAGGACAAGGGATACAGGATCGAGCTCTTTATCAAGATCTGGAGCAAGTCCACCTGTTAGCTCTTTGGAATGAATCGGTGTTCCTTCAAACGTAAAGTCAAGGTCGCCGTCACGTGCCGCACGCGGAATGATTTCAAGCAGGAATCCCGGTGCGTGCTGTGCCCATAAGCTAATGCCACGGGCAGCCTGACAGGTCGGATTGAACCCTTGACCAACGCCGAGGGGTTGACCGAGCACTTGGATCGTCCCCGCGACAAGTATACTGTTTGCTGTGACACCTTCACCCGTATTCGTCGTTGAGTATAGTGCATTTCGGACATCCGGGCGGATATCAAGTTCCACCAATCGCCTTAGGCCCGGTGCGACAGGGGAGTGTGACAATACCCCACGCTCAAGTAACATGGATAGACCATAAATCGCCTGGCGGGTTCCGGGGAAAATGGAAGCCCGGATCAACTGGATGACGAGTTCCCGGTGCTCTTCAAGGTTCGCACTGCCTTTACTATTTAGGTTTAGGGCATAGACGAGAAGGGCAGGGTTTCTTTTGCTCAAAAAACGGATTAAGGTTGCGTGATGAGGGGCGACAAGTCCTGTTTCACGCATGGATTGAGCGAGTGCAACGCTTTCAGAAATAAGGTCGGTACGCGTGAGTGTTTTCAACTGGGAACGGTATGCATGGACGTCGTTGAATTGGGCACTCAGTTTAGAAGGACCTTCGATGGCTGCAATGAATTGTTTTAGTTCAGCCTTCCCGTGTTCATCTGAATCGTGGTCGAGCATTTCCTTAGCCATTCTAATCATGGATAAGATGCGCTTCACCATAATAGGACGTTGCGCTGTGAGTCGTTTAATTTCATTGATAAGGGTTTGGATCAGAGCGGTTGACGAAAGGTGAGTAGATAAAAATTGGAATAACTTACCCGCTTTTTCATCATTCTCATGCTTTTCAATCCGGGAACTTTCACTGGCATCCGGGAACAAGAGGTTCAGATTCAGGACCATCACTTCATTCAAAAATTCTTCAGCCATTTCAGGAGGAACATTCGGATTGGTCGCTTTTCCTTTAGCTAAAGCGAGCATGCGCATTTCACTTAGAACTTCAATGATCATAGGCAGACCTTTCGCTTTCAGGGAACCTGCGACAAGAGGGGGCTGTAGCTTCTCCGCTGCTTCCCAAGGTCCATCCTGAAATACACCCGCTTCTTCCAATCGGCCGGCATGCTGATATAAATTATCAAAGCCATCTTCTGCTTCAATCAGCCGGTTCGCTTCCTGATAGACATCTGTCTGGTATTTGGATTTGGCAAAGGATGGAGCTTTATCTAATTGATCTAAAGCATAGATGAAACGTTCGACAAGGGCACTCGTCGTTTGAGGCATAAAAACCTCTCCTTTCTCTATCGCATGCGATTATACGTAAAAGTTGTATTGCTCGTATGACTTCAGCAAATCGGTCATTTCTTCACTGTCACGGCCATAGAAAAAGATCGTTCCATAGTGGTTTCCGAAACCGACACGTTCAGCTACTTTTCCTTGAGGAGGGGTGAACATATCGTGCTTCTCAAAGTACGGATGGTCTTCAAGTTCTTCAGGAATCTTCAAGTCTTCAACATAATCCACATTCGGGTGAACCATTAGGCAACCGGCATAATTTTGGTAATCGTAAGGATCTGGGAAAAATTCACGGATTTCCTCTTCTGTTGTATTCGGATCACTGCAAAGGATTTGAGCTTCATAGGCACTGAATCCATAAGCGCGCTCAATCAACTCGAAAATATGACCTCCAGGTACACGGGCCGCTACTTCTCCAAAGTGAAGCGTGCCGTCCTGGGTGATAAAGTATTCGGGATGAATGACACCGTATTCGATTTCAAAAGCGTCGACCAGTTGCTGGACAGCACGTTCAATGAGCGGGCGCTTTTCCTCTAAGCTCGGAGAAGCCGGAACGAAGTTGGAATAGCCAAGCTTCACATACTCCGTAATATTGAGAAAACGAACCTTGCCTTTATGAATGAATGCTTCGCAGGAGAATTCCTGTCCATCCAGGTGACTTTCCATCAATAATGGGAAGTCAACATCCTGAATTCGTTCAATATCCTCATTATTATAGATGGCCAGGTGACCGACAGAACCCGCCTTGTCCAATGGTTTGACGTGGATCGGATCGAGGTGATCTCCTTCAAGTTTCAACAAAGCTTCGTTGACACGCTTCAAGAAACGCTGGACGTCATCTTTATCGCGGGCCTCTTCAAAAACGCCGACCTTGATGCCGGAAATTTGTGCTTTCCGCTTCATCATTCCTTTATCACGAAGCAATAGGGAACGGTTGAATACACGAGGGTCTTCACGGAAACGAGCATTGAGTGCGCCCGCCCATTCCACACATTCTTCATATAAAGGAACAGCAAGCTCTACACCCATGTCCTTCAATTGCTTATACAAATGATCAGAGCTTTCATTGAGCTTGTTGAAGTCCCATCCTACAAACGGAATGTCGTGCTTTTCTGCATACGTCTCAAATTCTGCAGGTCCGACAACGACGAATGGACGGTTCATGCGAGCTGCAGCCTCGATGGCCTGCACACTCCAGCCGACTAAAGCCGTGTAATACGGTTTTGTTTGAACCGTCTCATCTACAGTCGCATTCAATTCAAGTTGATCTAAATCCATTACGAACCTCTCCTTTGTCAGTGAAAATATAAGTATAGGAAACTTTGACACTGTTACTCTTAAAGTATCAGAATAGGCCAAAAACTGTAAGCTTTATCCGCGTATTCGACAAAACTAGTGTTCCTTCTACAATGATTACAAGGGGAGAAGTCATAGAAAGTCCCAACCTGGGGAAGTCGATTTCCCAGGAAATAAAGCGAATCATCGTTCAAGAAGTTTAGATAAAGGGATTTACGTAAAAAGTATAGTACTGAAAAAAAGGAAGGTGCCTATGACAAAACAAAAGACCTATCAGGATCGTTTGAAGAACCTTGATCCACGTAAAGCGGTGGAGCGGGGACGAGCCTATTTCTCTGAGAAAGAATATGGGGAAAAGCTTCGTACGTACAGCAGTCGAATCGGGACTAAAATCGTCTATTACAGCCTGCTTCTGTATTATGCCTTCAAAAGCCCTGATACACCCAAGAAAGCCAAGCTGACGATCGCAGGCGCATTAGGGTATTTAATCTTACCCGTTGATGTCATTCCGGACTTCATTCCGGTCGTTGGTTTTACGGATGATAGTGCCGTCATCATCTATGCTGTCTATCAAGTAATTTCCCATATAGATGATCAGGTGAGGGAACAGGCGAAAACAAGACTCTTAAAAATCTTTAACGGTCAAGTGGACGTTGATGACTTGGAAGACCCCGTACAGAAAAAAGAGTAAGCAAGGAGACCATTTCCAGGTTTCCTTGCTTTTTTCATGTTTCACAATCATGTATAATAAGCGTGTTTTGTAAAAGGGAGAAGATACAATGACAGCTACATTCCAACACTTGAAAACGAATGGAGACTTTTTCAAGTATTTAAATAAAAAGAATCAATATAAACAGCCTGTCCGGGAGTGTATGCTGCGGACGATGGCAAAACTTCAAGATACAACTACGACCGAGCACCGACCCGGCATGCTTCTTGGGAAAATCCAATCTGGGAAGACACGTACGTTTATCGGTTTGATGGGACTCGCGTATGATCATGGTTTTGATCTCGTTATCCTTTTGACGAAAGGGACGAATGCGCTTGTTAAACAGACGTATGCCCGTCTGCACGAAGAGTTCGAAGGGGCAATCGAACACGATGCCCTGCAGGTTTTTGATATTATGAACATGCCTGATAATCTACGAAAATATGAATTATCACAAAAGCTGGCCCTTATCGTCAAAAAGGAAACTCATAATCTCGATCGGCTGCAGCAGGCGGTGATGGAAAAATATCCATCCCTGCAGAATAAACGCGTGCTTTTCATCGATGACGAAGCCGACTTTGCAAGTGTCGCTTACGAATACAAGCGGGAGCAGAATATCAAACAAATGCGCGTGATTGCATCAAAAATCAATAAGCTTAGAAAAGCACTGAACCGCCCAGCGTTTTTACAAGTCACTGCGACTCCTTATTCCCTTTATTTGCAGCCGGAAGAAATGAAAGTCCATGAAGGGAAGGTGTTCGAACCGATCCGCCCGGCGTTCACAGAACTTGTGCCTGTACATGATCGCTATATCGGTGGGAATGTTTATTTTGACAAAAGTGAGAAGGACGGTCACCTTGCTTCCTACCTTTACCATGAAGTCGAGGAAAAAGAGTTGGAGGTCATGAAAAAGATGGATGGCCGTCGTGTGAAGATGGATCGTTTGCTGAGTCAGAAAAATATTGCAAACATTCGGAGGGCGGTTGTGAACTTCATTGTAGGCACGAGCATCCGTCGTTTTCAGCAACGGATGAAAGGCCGAAGACAACAAAAGTATTCTTTTATCATTCACACAGAGCGCGGGAAAAATGCACATGCCTGGCAGGCTGAACTGATCCAGGGTTTTGAAACATTGCTTATCGAAGGCGCCCGGTCGGAATCGGAAGAGTTTCAAAGGCTTGTTCGTGAGTCTTATGACGACCTTATCCGTTCAGTGAATACTTTGAAAAAGACTCCGGCTCCTACTTTTGACGATGTGTACGAAGAAGTCCGGCATTCTTTGGATGAAGAATATTTGGTCAGCAGTGTGGTCAACTCGGAAAAAGATGTGAACGAACTGCTCGATCATAAGGGAGAGTTGAAGCTTAGAGCTCCCATGAATATTTTCATCGGCGGGCAAATCCTTGACCGCGGAGTGACGATTCACAACCTCATCGGCTTTTTCTATGGAAGAAACCCGAAATCTTTTCAACAGGATACGGTCTTGCAGCACTCCCGAATGTATGGAGCAAGACCAGCCGCAGACCTTGCCGTCACTCGTTTTTACACGACACAAAAGATTTACGCCGTCATGAAACGAATCCACGAGTTCGACAGGGAACTGAGGAACGCTTTCGAACGCGGCGGCCATCATAAAGGTGTTGTTTTCATTCAAAGAGATCTCAAAGACACGATCATGCCATGCAATCCTAATAAAATTTTATTATCCAGCCTTACGATGATTAAACCATACAAGCGTATACTGCCTGTCGGTTTCCAAACGGGATATAAAACGCATATCGAAAAAACGGTACGCAAGATCGATCAGCTGGTCGAAAACGCTAAGAATAATGCTCGTGCCACTAAAGATGGGGCGTATCTTATACCGGTAACGAGGGCGAAGGAGATCCTTCGTCTGATTCATGAGACGCTGGAAATGGAAAACGGTCATGAGTTTCATTTAGAAGAGTATGAAGGAATCCTCGATTACTTGGGTTCTGATGCGCAGGATGAGGCTTTCGTCTGGCTGCTTACAAGAGCGAACAGGCACATTCGCCGTTTCAAACAGGATGGAAAGTTCGAAAACTCCCCTGATACACCGGGGAAAGGGACAGGGGAACTCACTGTGGCAAGGAAGGTCGCTCAACAACACCCGGCTTTCCTTATGCTTCGTCAGGAAGGAAAGAAAGAACATGGTTGGCGCGGGACACCATTCTGGTGGCCTGTCCTCGTTGCCCAGGCCGAGACAGCTCCAACTGTGTATGCGAATAAGACTATCCAGAACTAGTAGAAAAGCCTGTACCCGAGAGACAAAAGGTACAGGCTTTTCTACATATTGAACGGAGTCTTCCAAAATAGTGCTTTGGTTGACTTTTTGATTTTAGTGTAGAAAAAAAGACCCAGTGAAAGGGTCTCTTTTATATTTCTTATTTTTCAATGGGTTCATCAAATAAATCCGTGAACTTGGCGACGTTCTCGTAACTGAATTCGAACGCCATACGGACCTCACCAAATCCAGGTTGATAGAAATACCCCTGAACTTCATAACTGCCCGGGTTTTCTCTGACTTTTGTGAGATGGAAGTATCTTTGGATGAACTGGGCCATTTCCTCCAGTTTCTTATTCCGTACCTTGATCCATTGGTCTCTTAATTCTTCTGTTGGAAAGTCAGATTCTTTTAACATTTGCTCACTCCTCTAAGGAAATCAAAGCTATGAAACTGTTTGTTACCATTATACTATAAAAGCTCACAGTGATTTTCAACTACTATCCGAAAATTATGACACTCTCTCCCTAAACCTTAAAAGCTTATGAGCATGTGTACTAGATTATTAGTCGTTTTTGAGAAAGTGTCATTTTTAAAGGATGTTTTTTGAAAATACACTTTACCTTTACGTAACGTTACCCTTTATAGTGGGGTTTGAAAAGGGGGATTCCTACATGAAAATTGCCGAAGCGGCAAAAAAGTTAGAAACAACGCCAAGAACGATTCGTTTTTATGAAGAGAAAGGATTGATTGCACCGAAAAAAGCGAGCAATGGATACCGGATCTACGCAGAAGAAGAGGTCAGGGATTTGCGAACCATCCTTGCTTTGAGAGAGGTTGGCTTATCTACGAAAGAAATTAAGAAGGCATTGGAACAGAATGACGATTTTACGGAATACCTCCATACCCAGCGTTCAATGCTTAATGAGGAAATGCTTCAAATCAGAGACATGATGGCAACGGTAGACCGTATGATTGAGGTGAGTGGGAAGGCAGGAGAGGAGGAACAGATGATGGATATGGCACGAGAGTTAAAGGGATTGAAAGAGAAACGGACCCACTGGCACGATCGGTGGAATTTTGATCATCAAGCGAGAGATTACGATGACAACATTAAAACCACGGGGTATCGTTTCAACGTTCATCAGGATTATGAAGAGGCTCTGGAAAAGGTACATACATGGGTGGATGCATCACACGAAGAAAGAGGGGCAGATATTGGGGCAGGTACCGGTAACTTGACACGGCTGTTTTTGCAGCAGGGTATTTCTATGGCTGTCGTGGATCAGTCAAAAGAGATGCTGAAGGTGTGTGGAGAGAAACATCCCGGGGTGGAGACACGTCTCGGTCACTTTCTTTCTCTTCCATTGAATGATCAAGAGGTGGACTTCGTCGTTTCGAGCTACGCACTTCATCATTTACCGGATGAGGATAAGGAGCTTGCGCTTGAAGAGATTGACCGGGTCCTGAGTGACTACGGGCGGGTAGTGATCGCCGATTTAATGTTCAAAGATGAATCAGACAGAAAAAGCACCCTGGAAAGCTATCAGGAAGAAAGGAACGACGAAGCGGTAGAAGCGATTGAAGATGAGTACTATGCTGATCGTTCACGTTTGATCAGGTGGTGGGAAGAGCATGGATATGAAGTGAAGGTTCATCAGTTCAATCCCATTCTCCACTTGCTCTATGCTCAAAAGATGGAAAGGGGAGTGAGTTAATGAATGACTATATTCAGATGATGCGCCAAATGATCGGTCAAGAAACATTGCTGACTGTTGGCTGTGGGGCAATCATTGAAGATGTCCATGGTCGTATTCTGCTGCAAAAACGTTCGGACCATGGTTTATGGGGAATCCCTGGTGGGCTGCTGGAGATTGGAGAGACTTTCGAGGCGACAGTCAAAAGGGAAGTGAAGGAAGAAACGGGCTTCGATTTGGAAGAGTTGGAACTGTACGGCATCTATTCTGGTGAAAATGGTTTTGCTACTTATGAGAATGGTGACAAAGTATTTAGTGTGCAAATTGTTTTTAGAAGTACGTGCTATGTGGGAACGCTATTGCTTAACTCCGAAAGTAAGAGTCAGGAATTTTTCTATGCTGAAGAAATTCAGGAAGATCTTTTAAATCCTCATCAGGCACCCTTTATACGTGATTGGATAAAAGGGAGAAGCGTCCCGGTAATCCGCTGATGAATTCCCTTTCATTCTTTCCACAAATTTTCCACATTTGTAAGAAAGACAAAATATTCCTTGAAAAAGCCTTGGCATGACAGGGTTTTGAAGTGGTTGAGTGCAGCCGGGTAGTGGGTAACGGCGATATGGGTGTGTTTACAGAAAGTAGTTCCGTGTTACAATGGCTATCACAACGATGAATAAAGGAGTAATGACATTGAATAAAAAGTGGTTATTGAGTTTACTATTTGTAGCGTTCGTTTCTCTACTTGCCGCCTGCGGTAACGATGAAGGCGCTTCTGATGATAAGGAAAATGAGAAAGAAAAAGAAGAGAAAACCGAACAAGCAGAATCTGGTGAACAGCCTGAAGCTCCTGAACCGGATCTTGAAGGTGTACCGGAAGTTGTTGCTAGTGTAAATGGTACGGAAATTAAAAAAGAAGAATTTGAAATGACTTATAAAGGACAGTTCCAACAAGCAGCGATGCAGTCTCAAATGACAGGGCAGGAACTTGATCAGGATCAATTGAAGAAGCAGGTAGCCGAAAGCCTTGTAGGACAAGAACTGTTGATGCAGGAAGCAAACAATCGTGAATTTTCAGCGTCTGAAAAAGAAGTAAACCAGACACTTGAGGAATTGGCTAAGCAACAGCAAGTGGGTTCCGCTGATGAATTTCTTGCTGCGCTAGAAGAGCAGGGAATGAGTGAGAAGGAAGTAAGGTCTCAAATTCAGACTCAAGTTAAAATTGATAAGCTGATTGCTGAGGAAGCAGGAGATGTGAAGCCTTCCGAAGAAGAAGTCAAGGAAGCTTATGACAAAATGAAAGAACAACAAGAGAGCATGGATACCGAACAAGAAGTACCATCCTTTGAAGAAGCAAAACCAACCATCGAGCAGCAGTTGACTCGTCAAAAAGAAGGACAAGCCACTCAAAAACTTGTCGATAAACTTCGCGAAGAAGCAGAAGTTACAGTTAATCTTTAATAATAAGCACAAAAACCAGACCTCATGAGGTCTGGTTTTTTTGATGTATTCAATAGTGCAAAGGTGAGATTAGATGAAATTGGTTTAAATTGTAAGACCTGGTCACCCATTTTATGGGCGACCAGGTCTTACATATTATTACATATGCTCACTTGTGCTCTTTATATAAACATGGATACAAAGATGGCGGTGATGAAGCTTGCGAGTGTTCCTCCGATAATGGCTTTTAGACCTAGCTTGGCTACTTGGGATTGTTTATTAGGTGCCAGCGAACCTAGACCCACAATCAATTGGCCGATGGATGAGAGATTCGCAAAGTTACATAGAGCCACAGACATGATGGCGACTGTCTTCGGAGACAATTGATCGACCATCTCTGTCAGATTTCCATATGCGATGAATTCATTCGCTGCTAGTTTCGTTCCGATGATCGAAGCGGCCTGGAAAGCATCTGAGATCGGAATTCCAATGAGAAGGGCGAAGGGATAGAATAAGAATCCGAAAATGGTCGATAGGTCAGTGTTGATTAAGCCTAAGAGTCCGTTGACAAGGGCAATCATACTGATGAAAGCAATCAAAAGTCCACCGATATTTAAGGCGAGTTTCACTCCACTAACGGCTCCATCAGAAATTGCTTCAAATACATTGGCGTGACCAGATTCTGACATCTGTATTTCCTCATTAAGTTCAGATTCTTCCACTTCCGGCTCAAGCAGTTTGGCTATGACCAAAGATACGAAAGGTACACTGAAAATAGAGATTAATAGATATTTCAGATCAATTCCCATTCCCACATAACCAACTAAGATGGCTCCACTGGCTGAGGCTGTTCCTCCAACCATAATTGCAAAGGTTTCAGAACGAGTCATTCGGGCCAAATAAGGCTTCACGAGCAATGGTGCCTCTGCCACTCCAAGAAACGTATTTCCGACTGCGCTGAAGGACTCAACTTTGGATGTTTTCAGCAACTTTCCAATTACAGTTCCTAAGAATTTCACAATCAAAGGGAGCAGGCGGATGTGATAAAGAGCAGAAATCAGGGCCGATATAAAAATGAGTGCGCCTAACACGTTGATTGCAAACAAAAAGTTGATATCTGTTTGAGTAAATAGTGGACCAAAAACAAATTCAATCCCTGCAGAGCTGTAATCAATCACGCTTTGTATGAAGAGGGCAGCTTGCTTTAACAGCTTTTGTCCGATAGAAACATTGAGCATGGTGTACACAAAGATCCCTTCTAAAGCTAAACCGACAAGAATGGTATGCCATTTCACCATCTTTCGGTTGCTGCTAAGCAGCCAGGCTAAAGCAACGATGACGAGTAAAGAGAGTAGTCCTGTAAGAATGTTCATGATGTGTTCCTCCTTGGAATAGTATACGGATTCCTTTCATTGGAGGTAGGATGTCTGACAACCTATGATAAATAAAAAACCTCTTTCCATAGAAAAAAGGAAAGAGGTAGAACAGGTTATAATATAAACAGCCTGTGTGTATCTTTCCTTATAGTCCGGTCATTTACGGTAGCCGGGTAGAGACTTGTGGACCATATTTCCACATTTATATAAGGAATCCGTATGAAGTTGATAGTTTGAAATTCTAGCAGACGAAACAGAGCGTGACAAGACAATGGTGTAATGTTGTAAAATACGGAATATTCTAAATGAATATAAATGCCGGTGTAACTGAAAAGGTTACACCATCTATTGGTCTATATAAAAAGGTGTCCCTACTTGAAAAAGTAGAGACATTTCTAGTTCAAAAACCACCGGAACCACCACCACCGCCACCGACTCCTGCGCCGCCACCGCCGGCGCTGACCCCGCCTGTAGAGGCGGAAACGGAAGCGTGCCCACTAGCTCTTTCGAAGCTTGTTTGTACCGCTGCGCTGAGTGCCAGAAACATAATCCAGTCATCGCTGGAGTTCGATAGGGGAGCAGGGGAGTGATGGGTCAGATTGCGTTTTCCCATTCCGACCTGGTAAAGGAGGGCGAGGGTTTGGTCTTCTTTTTCCCACTCTTTCCACTGATCACTGATTTTTAATGGTTTTAATTCTTCTTTCAGTTTGCGTCCTTCCACGTTCAGAGGTCTGTAAGCGATGCTGAAGCTCAGGAAAAAGGTGAAAAACATTATAGAAACAAACATCCATAGGAAGTGGTCATATAAAGGAAACAACCCTATGAATGGAAGCGTCACAAAGGATGCGATGCCTGCAATCCAGCGTGGGACGGGTGCTTTTTGCTTAAGCTCATATTGCCGGAATTCCTGTTTCACCTGTTCCTGCCAGGCTTGAATACTCATTTGATACTTCTCATGGTTCGTCTTTTCTTCCGCATAGGCTTCAACGTCTTCCAGATGAAGGTGATCTGAATCAGCGATGTCATCAAATAGCCATTGTATCAATCGATGTTCGTGTGGATAATCGGTATGCCGATGACTCAGTTTAAACTCTTGATCCGATATCTTTTGGATATTCCCCTTACGCACCAGGTCCAACAGAGCAGTTGTCAATGCAGATATGGGCAATTGTCCATGATTGGTAAAAAGCATCAACGCAGGCAGACTCATTTTTTCTTTAGGAAAGCTCCCCGTACTGCTTTTTTGCCTTTCTACTTCTCGGCCCGTTTCGTTTCTTTTCCGGAGGGCGTGGATGAGAAGCCCCACTGCAACGAGAGCGAGAGCACTACTGAAATAAACAGCGAAATTTCCCCACCACTTCTTTGCCTCTGCTCGTGCTGCTACTTTTTCGTCTAATTGTGCTTGATCCGCTTGTATTTCTTCTAACATGGGTTCAAAACTCGTGACAGGAGCATCAGAGAAGGTGGCGGCTTCATAAGCCACGCGTATATCTCCATTTGATCCATCACTGACTTCACCTAAATGAAAAACGACTTTCCCGTCAGATGAAGAGGAGGCTGTATCGTAAGCAGCATCAAATCCGTATGCCGACAAAACTTCCGTAGGTACCGGAGGTTCAACGGTAATCGTCAAGTCCTCATAAGTCGATTCATTACTTTTATCAAAAAACGGCCAATAGAATTGAGCGACATCTGTATACACTTCTACGCCATCATTGATGGTGTAAAAAAGATCAATCGTGATGGTTTCGTCAGAGCCTTTCCTGTGGATTTTATACAGGTTTTCCTCTTGTTCAACCGTAAGCTCAGAGCCATTTTCCGTAGCCCTTACACCTGTGATAGTGGAGGTCTTTTTCGGAATGAGCGTACGGGTGATCCCGTTAAACTCGTCGCTGAAATCATACGTGTGAGTCTCTTTCACCTCCACGGAGCCATCTGATTTTAGAGTCGCATGGATGTTTGATTCTTCGATCGTAAATTCAACCGCAAAAACTTGGGTGGGGATGAATACGAGAAGAGTAAACAAAAACACACTCCACAATAGTTTCTTCATTTGCGTCACCTGCTTTCCTTAACTTTTACGTGTCATTACAGTCAAAGGTTTCATATAAAACTTTACGCATGAAGAAGTTTCTTGAGAGATCTTCCTTTCATAAAATGATTTTCACAGTAGAAGCAAGAGATAGTTTTCATATTTCTTCTAAGGGAAAAGGAGGTAGTGTACAATAGGTAAGACTGAAGTTTCGTGTGAATTTTATTGAGTATCAAAAAAATTCACGTGAACAAGAAGAGGGAATCTGTTTTTTATCCCTCTTCACTTAAAAATGTGTCCATTATTCAAGGAGGAATAGCCCCGTGATCATTGCGATCATCTTTTTGCTGTTCGTTTCGCTTTTCTTCTCAGGAAGTGAAACGGCCCTTACGGCAGCTAACAAAATGAAGCTCCAATCGAGAGCAAAGAAAGACGATAAAAAAGCAGGGAAATTACTGGATTTACTCTCACACCCTAGTGAGTTCATCACTACAATTTTAATTGGGAATAATATTGCTAATATCCTGCTTCCTACACTTGTGACTACACTAGCTATCCAATATGGGTTCAGTGTTGGGCTGGCCTCTGCCATCCTGACGGTGACCATTATTATTTTCTCAGAGGTCATTCCGAAATCAGTGGCTGCTGCTTTTCCGGATCGCATCGCTTTGACTGTTTATCCAGTCATTCGTTTTTTTGTGATCCTTTTCAAACCCATCACCATTGTCCTGAATCGGTTAACAGGATTTATTACAAATGCTTTATCGAAAGGGGAGGTGAATGAATCTTCCATTTCAAAAGAAGAGCTGCGTACAATGGTGGACATCGCGGACTCCGAGGGGACTTTCAATGAAGCGGAATCCCACCGGATTAAAGGTGTGCTTGATTTTTATAATCTGAACGTAAAAGATGTTTTGAAAACACCACGTGTCGACATGATTGCCATTGATCAGGAAGCTTCCTTCGAGGAGGTCCGGGACATGGTCGTGCAACACCCGTTCACCAGGTACCCGGTCTATGGGGAGGACATTGATGATATCATCGGCGTTTTCCACTCGAAGTATTTAATTTCGTGGGCGATGGAACCTGAAAAACCGTTTATGGACTATACGTATAAAGATCCCCTGGTCGTCTATGAGTTCCATAAGATCGAATGGGTGTTTAGGAAAATGACGAAAGAGAAGAAGCACATGGCGATCGTTTTGGATGAATATGGGGGAACCGAGGGGGTTCTAACCCATGAAGATGTCATTGAAGCGATGATTGGTTTGGAAATAGAAGATGAAATGGACGTAGAGAGTGATTCCATCATTGAAAAAATTTCAGAAACAGAGTTGATCTGTGATGGGAAAATTACACTGCGTCGCCTGAACTCTATTTTTGACACGGAAATTCCAGAAGAGGAAGATGTGCTTGCTGGTTATCTGATCAAGGAATTCAACGATTTTCCTAATGAAGGGGATATATTGGAACAAAATAATCTAACGTTCAAAGTGTTGGAAATCGAGGGACGTATGGTGCGGAAAGTTCAGATTATTAAATGATTTGGAGTGCAGGAAATAGAGAAGACCCGGTCGTATGTGACCGGGTCTTTTTTGATGTTTATTCTTTGATTGGTGCCTCGAGTTCGTGGTCTTTGACTTCTGCCTGTGGGAGCAGGATTTTTTCGAAATCGAAAGCATTCAGTTCATCATTGTTTCTCACTTTGTTCGGTAAATCAGGGTTGGCAAGCGCTCCGGTACCTATCGCTACAAGATCGGCTTCTCCTGATTGTAGAAGACTTTCGGCACGCTCCTGTTCCTGGAGCTGGCCGTTTGCGATGACTGTGATGCCGCCGTAAGTCTTAGCTGCACCGGCAAGCGTCTTGGATCCTTCACCGAAAGAAGGGGCTGTCGCATCCCCATCTGTGACGTGGATGTAATCCAGTCCTGTCTTTCCTAATGCACCGAAGATTTGCTCGGCTTCTTTTTCACCGCCTGCCCATTTGTGTGATTGGTCAGCAACTTTACCTTGAGAGATTCGGATTCCGATGATGAAGTCTTCTCCGACTTCTGCAAGCACTTCATCCACGACTTCCAATACAAAACGGAGGCGGTTATCGACAGACCCCCCGTATTCATCCTCTCGCTTATTCAAATAATCTGTTAAAAATTGATCCAGAAGATAGCCGTTAGCTCCGTGAATTTCCACTCCATCAAAACCGGCTGCTTTTGCACGGCGCGCAGCTGCAACAAAATCCTCTTTCACTTCTAAAAAGTCCTGGTCATCCATGGCACGAGGTGTCTGGAATGTGCCTGATCCTCCATAAAAACCCAGCTGTTCCCCTTTAGGAGGGATGGCAGATGGGGCGATGGTTTCATCTGTATAGGCATTTCCCTGGCTTTGTCCACCGGCATGCATCAGTTGAGCAATCAGGAAACTGCCTTCCTCGTGGACAGTGTCCACTATTGGCTTCCATGCATCTGCGTGGATATCTGTAGCCATTCCGGGTTGATTGTTGTACCCCTGACTGAAGGTCCTGTCTGGATAGATGCCTTCCGTAATGATGGTACTGAATCCACCCTTAGCGAATCGTTGATAATATTTTTTCATACGGTCATTCGCGCGGCCGTCTGCTTCGGCACTGATGCGAGTCATCGGTGCTACCACATATCGGTTGTCTAATCTTTTGCTGTCTAGTTTATATGAATCAAATAACATGGAACATCCACCTTTCTTCTGATCATTGTTTTAAAGGTTACTTGATTTTTATCTCAGCTTCAAAATAAATGCTCATCTTGAACATATTCAGGTACTCCGTCCTATGAGTCATAAATAAAATACTAGCCGCCTGGCTATCGCATAAATTTGCTTCCGCGTTACAAGCTAATAGCAGTGAATCTTATAAGGGAGGGGGAAACTATGTCTCAAGGCAAGAGCGAAGAAAGGATCCTTACAGATAATTTGAATCAGAATGTCCAGCTTATTCAACAAGCTTTTTTCCACACCGAAGATTTAGTTGTGGAATCCGTCACCTTTGGGGGGGAAGAGGGACAAATCCTTTATATCGATTCACTTGTCGCTAAAGATAAAGTCATGGAGTTTATCATTCGACCTCTAAAATCAAGCAAAGTCAAAAATGCTCTGGAAGCTCTCCAAGTTTCTGAGGACAAGCAGACAGGGACAGTTCATACACTTGTATCCGAACTCCTAAGTGGAAGCTGTGCTTTCTTGTTAGAAGGGCAGGAAACAGCCATTTTAGCTTCAGTACCTGTGGAAGAGAAAAGGGCCATCAAAGAACCTGACTCCGAGCATATCATCAGCGGTCCGCACGATGGCTTCGGAGAATCAATGGTTACAAATATGATGCTTTTAAGGAAAAGAATCAAAGCCCCTTCTTTTAAAGTGAAAAGATATGTGTTCGGCGAGTTGACTGATACAAACGTGGCTCTCATGTACATGGACGAAGTTATTGATCAGAAGGTACTGCACCATATTGAAGAAAAGTTAGATGGTGTCCACCTTCAGGACCTGCAGACATCTACAGGCCTCCTGGAAGTGATTCAGGATAACATGCATTCCCCTTTTCCTCAGGCTTTAAGTACAGAACGGCCGGATCGTGCAGCCTCTTATTTGCTCGAGGGAAAAGCAGTTTTAATTGTTGACGGTACACCTGAAGTGCTTGTGTTACCCACCACTTTTTTTGCTTTCTATCAATCGGTTGATGACTATTCCATGCACTGGCTTGTAGGGTCGTTTTTCCGTATTATTCGTTTAATCTCCTTTTTGATAGCGGTGACGCTTCCAGCTATGTATATTGCGATTGTCAGTTTCCATCCGGAAATTCTGCCTCTCGGGCTTTTGTACAGTATTCGGACATCTATTGAATATGTTCCTTTTCCACCAATATTAGAAGCCTTATTGATGCAGTTCATTTTGGAGATTTTAAAAGAAGCGGCCATTCGTCTGCCATCCCCGATTGCCCAGACGATCGGGATTGTCGGAGGACTCGTGATCGGAACCGCTGTGGTGGAGGCAGGCCTTGTATCCAACACGATGATCGTCATTATCGGCCTTACAGCAATTGCTTCATTTGCTGCTCCATTTAACCAGATGGCTGTCATCTCTCGTCTGCTTGGATTTGTATCAATGATTGCGGCTTTTTTATTCGGTTTGTTCGGGATAGCCATCATATTAATGGCTATTATCATCCACCTGTGCAAGCTCGAGTCGTTCGGAGAACCTTATTTCGCCCCCTTGGCCCCGCTTAGATCGAATGAAATGGGAGATTTTATTCTTAGGAAACCAAATAAAAACGGAACATCTCCAAACTAGGAGGGAGTCCATTGAAAAACGGGCGGCTGCTCACAAAACTGCAAATATATCTGATGATCATTCAGGCCCAGTTAGGGTTGGGGATGCTTTCGCTTCCTAATATTCTGGAAAAACAAGTGAACCAGGACGCATGGATTTCTGTCCTCGTAGCCAGCGTTTTTGTTCAAATGACTTTAGTCATCTATTGGCTTTTACTTAAACGTTTTCCGGGATGCTCTTACCATGACATTACGCAAATAATCACCGGCCCCTTTTTAGGAAAGACGATTAATATAGTCAACTATGCTGGGTACATGATCATCGGGGCCTATACGATGATTCTTCTTGTTCAGTTAGTGAATGACTGGCTTCTCCCTTTTACGCCTGTCTGGGCAATTGCCTTATTAATTATCGGACTCAGCATGTATTTGGTCGTTCAGGATTATGCAGTGTTTACAAGGTATTTAGTCGTCTTATCCGTGGTTCTCATTCCTGTCTTTCTTTTGATTATCATTGCTTTGTTCCAAATACCTTTAGAACCGCGTAATTTAAGACCAGTGGGTGGAGAAGGGGTCTTGTCTATCATTCAAGCCAGCGAAGGAGCTTTATTCGCTGTCTTAGGGTTTGAAGTCCTTTTGTTTATCGGCCCGTACGTACATATGAAAAATTCAAAGCTGTTACGTACGTTTTCCCTAGCGAACGCTACGATCGCATTGCTGTACATCGTGGTCGTTGTGCTTTGTATAATGGTATTCAGCCCGGATGTGTTGAAGCAGGTGAGAGAACCTGTCCTCTATATGATCCGTTCCCTTTCATTTCGGGCCGTTGACCGTATTGATCTCCTATTTGTGTTCATATGGCTCAGTCCTATGACCGCGTCTGTCATGATCTACCTATTGATTGCCAGTAAAAGTTTGATGGGGGAAGGGAAGCCTTTTCAAGTAACCGTCCTACTAAGCGGAGCGATCATTTACATCGCCACTATTTCCTTTTCCTATAATGAAGAAGCTTTGCAGTTGTATGCACAATTCCTTAAGTATGTGATTTATACGGTTGTATTTTTTCTTCCTGCTATGCTCCTCCTCTTATCTTATCTTTTGAAAAAGAAGAAGGTGAACACATGAAAAAATCTATGTTTCTCTTCTTATCGCTTCTGTTGCTTACCGGGTGCTGGGATCAGGAAAACTTAAGTGATCGGAGACTGATTAATGGCATTAGTTTTGATCTCTCTGATGAAGACCCCAACCTCATTCAAGGAGGTGTACGTGCGCTTAACATTAAGTCCCAGGGCGGTGGGACTATTGAAGTGAAAGATGAGTTGTTAACTTCGAAAGAACCAACGACAGGAGAAATAGGTCATGAGATCAAGAAGAATCTGCCCGGCCGTCTGGATGTCACGAAAACCTTCATTATCTTTATAGGGGATGAATTGGCAAAAGAAGGGATCCATCCATTATTGGAGACATTTTATCGAGGAAATCTCGGATATTTGCCTTCAAAAGCGGTAGTAGTCAAAGGGAAAGCCATAGACATTCTCAGCATCAATGAGGAGGACAGTCCAATCGCCTTCCGCGTATTGAACGGGATCCGTGCGGCAGAAGCAAACACTCTTATCCCGGAACTGAATCTATTCACGATATGGAATAAGATGGGGGATGAGAGAATAGACATGGTCCTCCCATTACTTGAGAAAACAAATGACAAGCCGGAAATAGCGGGTTTGGCCCTTTTTGACCAAGACAAATATACAGGGAAAAATTTGGACACCGAGCAGTCGACCCTTTTGCTTATTATGCGGGATGATCTAGGATTTATCGCAGATGTCTTTATCCCTTATGAGCAAAATCCTGAGAAAAAGTATCGATTATCCATCATGGGATTGAATAGGAAGCTTGATACCACAGTCTCAAAGGACGATTCCATTACAAGCACACTTCGTTTAAAAGTTAAAACAGAACTGAACGCGAATCCATTTGGAGGTTCAGATCTTAAAAGTATGGCAGCCCAAGCCGAAAAGGTGATGACAAAAAGAATGGAGGAAGTTGTAGCCATCCTTCAGGAATCCAATAGTGATCCTTTAGGTATCGGGATGGACGTAGCAACGAAGTATCCGGAGAAATGGAAACGAATCAACTGGGAGAGTGAATATAAAAAGGTTGAGATTCAGTTGGATGTGAAAGTAGATATTGAAAAGACCGGGGGACTGTTTTAAACAGGAAAATCCTGTGTAGTTGGCAACTCACACAGGATTTTCTTATGCTGTACTTTGGAGCTAAAGTTTAAGCAAACTGTTTTAAGGCCTGGTACATTTCTTCGCCTTCATCGTTCAGCACGTGACCATTTCCATGGCACCGTCCACATTCCGTACTGTAACTCGTTTCTTCTACCGCCATTTTCCATGCTGTCTTTTCACTGGCATGATTCACGCGACTGTAGTGGTCCATGATCATGTTTGCTTTGCTGTCATCATATTCCTTATAAGTCCCGGTTCCGTGGCAGAGGGGGCAGACGTTGTAAAGATGACTCACCGTTTTTGTATTCAAAAGAACACTTCCTTCTGATTTGATATAGTTAAATTATGATTGATTTTATGGAATATTCAGACTAATTGCAATAGGTTTTGGACAAATAAAAAAGAAAAAAAGTCATTCGTTCACAGATTTGTGAAAAACGCCTATGTTTTTATAGATTATAGATATGTCAGAGCTGCTGGGAGATGAACATCACGGCTATAATTTCTGTAGTAAAGAAAGCGAAAGGTCATCCGATTTGAGGATGGCCTTTCGC
>NZ_JAYLVQ010000076.1:0-19457 GCF_035818575.1 Halobacillus sp. HZG1 | reverse complement strand
TATATTGATGTGGTGGTGAAGGCGAAGAGGTCACACCTGTTCCCATGCCGAACACAGCAGTTAAGCTCTTCAGCGCCGATGGTAGTCGGGTTTACCCCCGTGAGAGTAGGACGCCGCCACGTCATTTCATAACCCTTCAGGAATATTCCTGAAGGGTTATTTTTGTATTGTGCGTTTCCTCTGGATTTGGTAAAGTATAGAAATATTGATATGAGTAGAAGGAGACGAATACGATGAAACTTTACGGGGCTTTGATCTCCTTAAGTTTGATATGGGGGTTGTCTTTTGTTTTTATAGAAACATTGATCGATACAGCCGGGGTGTGGGGCACTGTCTTTTTAAGGTGTATGGCTGGTGTTGTGATTCTTGTTCCGTTGGTTTTTAATAAGTGGAGAAAACATCAGCTTCCACGCTCCATCCCGTGGGGGATCCTGATTATCGTTGGTGTATTTAATGCGGGCCTTCCCTGGGGACTGATTGTCTTAAGCCAGACCGTGTTGACCAGTAATACCGCAGCTGTGCTCAATGCGACCACTCCGATTATGACCGGCCTGATCGGTTTTCTTATTTTTTCGGTTATTTTAAATAAATGGCAGTGGAGTGGGATAGTTATTGGTTTTATCGGTATTCTTGTATTAACCGGTTTTGAGTTTGTAAATATCCTACAATTTGATCACTTCATCGGAATTGGGACAATGCTCCTTGCAACCTCATGCTATGGGTTTGTTTCTCATTTCACAAGAAGGTACTTACGTGGATTTGATGTGATTTTTCTGACCAGCATGGCCCTGCTTGTAGGTGCAATAGTCGGCCTTACGGGTATTCTATTGACACAACCTAACCTGTTTGTCTCAATAGGAACGGATATGGATCTTTCCTTTATAATCAGTGTGATTGGTTTAGGCTGCGTCGGTTCCGGAATCGCTCATTTACTTTTCTATTATATGATCGATCAAGGGAGTGCCGAATTTGCAAGTATGGTGACATATCTTGTCCCGGTTACCGCTCTTTTCTGGGGTCATCTCCTTCTTGGTGAACCGGTCACTAGTCAACTGATGATCGGTCTTGTGGTGATTTTTGCAGGCGTATATCTGTCCACGAGAAAAAAACGTGTCAGTCGTTCATTTGTAGGGAAGAAAGCAAGTTAAGGTTAGTATTTTTGTGAGTATGATAGAATGTGACTAACGATGCAGTTGAGGGGAAATGCTTATGAACCGCTGGGATTCCACACCGGTCATCCGCTTTTTCGGAGGTCGGAAACTTTTATTCATTTTAGGAGTACTTCTGCTGATTGGGTTGAATATTCTCGTTTTTTCGAGTGTAGGATTTATTTTCGATCCTTTCTTAGTTTTTGTTAAAACAGTAGCTTTGCCGTTAATTCTTTCTATTGTCGTCTATTATTTACTGCGGCCAATCATCAACTTGCTTGAATCATGGAGAATTAAAAGAATCTGGGGGATTTTAATCACCCTTCTCGCTCTGGTTGGAATCATCACCATGCTTGTGGTTCTTATCATTCCATTCCTTGAGAAGCAGTTGATCAGTCTGGCTGAAGAATTACCCCGTTATATACAAGATTTAATTAATACCATTGATGAGTGGTTAAGGAATTCAATTTTCTCCGCTTACTATACGAATCTATTTGAAGATGTAGATGGAATGTTGAATCAGATTCCTGATTATATTTCTTCTTATGCCTCTGAGACCGTAGAAGGGATTACGAATATTATTTCAACCGTGACGAACGTAGTTGTAGCGCTTGTGACTTTGCCGTTCATTCTCTTTTATCTGTTGAAAGATGGTCATCGTCTTCCCTCATTTATCATTCGTATGTTTCCGCCAAAGGTCCGGCCGGATGTATCTAGTGTATTCAGAGGCATTGATCATCAACTTTCGGCATACATTCAAGGACAGATCATCGTAAGCTTTTGTATCGGCCTCATGATGTATATCGGTTTTTTAATTATCGGCTTGGATTATGCTTTATTGCTCGCTGCGATTGCAAGTGTGACAAGTGTGGTCCCATACTTGGGGCCTGTCATAGCGATTACACCTGCGTTGATTATATCGATTGTGACTTCTCCGTTTATGGTTGTGAAACTCGTCGTCGTTTGGACGATTGTACAGCTGCTGGAAGGGAAGTTTATATCTCCGCAAATCATGGGTAAAAGTCTGCATATTCATCCTGTCACCATCATTTTTGTATTGTTGACAGCCGGTCATTTATTCGGGATCGTCGGCATCATTTTAGCTATTCCCGGCTATGCGATTCTGAAGGTGGTCGTATCACATCTCTATTATTGGTTTCAGAAGCGGTACAACCGGTTTGTGGAGGAAGAAGATCAATATAAAATCCAATAAAGAAGGAAGTGGCCTCCGCCACTTCCTTCTTTACTTTTGCAATTTGAATTCTTTCAAACGCTGCCGTTGTTCTTCCGGCCACCATGCCCCGCAGTCACTGGATACGACACAGCCAGCGCAGGTTTCGAGATCATAGACCCGCATGCCACGGATGGGTGGAGAATAAACGTGTAGGGTCACCAGTGGTGCTGTACCTTCTCTGCCCATTTTGTGAATTCCTTTTTCAGGAGCGAAAAAGAGGCTTCCATTCTCTTTGAATTCTGTGAAGAGGGGTAAAGGTAATGCTTCGCCATGGGCCTGATAGACCGTTTGCTTTGTCGTCCCATTCATGACTTGAATCCAACCTGTAGACTGGCCGTGATCGTGAGGCGCACATTCGATATCCGCCCAATTCATGACGATCATCTCTACCCAATCGTTTTCGTATACCATTTGCCGGTAATAGGGTTTGCCATCAGGGTCCTGCAAATAAGGGGCTAACTCATCTAAAGTGACTCCAAGCTGGAGCAATGTTTTCTTCAGTGTTTCGGGTGAGTGTTCATCAAGATTGCTGAACGCTTCTTCGACACGGGCTCTCAACGTCATAGAAATGAAATCCTCCTTATTAAACATGTTTCTTAAACGGAAATCTTCCTTGGACAAGCATCACACCTGCAATGATCAAGAGGCCGCCAAAAAGGGAAGAGGCTATGAACTTTTCATTCAGCAGGATGATGGCAGCGATTAGTGTAGCCAGAGGTTCGAAATAAAGAAAGACAGAGACCTGGGTTGCTTGCATGACCTCCAGTGCTTTCGCCCAATACCAATAAGCGATGGCTGAAACGAAAATGCCTAGAAAAAGCAGGTGCGCCCAGTGTTCGGGTGAAAGGGAAAGTAACTGCTCCATTCCATGGTTCCTGATGAAGAAGGGCAGCGTCAAAAAGAAACCTGTGGTGCTCATATAAAAAGTCAGGACAAGAGAAGGTACAGGGACAGATAATTTCTTTAATAGAACAGAATAGACGGCCCAGTTCAATGTGCTCACGATCATTAGTAGATATCCAAGACTCAGGGAGAAGCTAAAGCTCTGTCCGCTCCCGATGGTTGTAATGATAAGAACACCTGCGACGGCAACCGTAATTCCAGAAATTTTCTTAAGCGTAAGCTTCTCCTGCAAGAATATAAAGGACAGAAAGACAGTAAACACCGGCGAAAACGAAATCAACCACCCGGCATCCGATGCGTGGATGGTAAGCAGGGCCGTGGCTTGGATCACTTGATGAACAAATACTCCAAGGACTCCGAGGATGAGTACATGTGGCAGGTACTTGATATGTATCTTCAATGGGTATTGGAATAGAAGTACCATCATTAATAAAAAGATTGCCCCGATTCCAAAGCGGATGACAAGCAGGGAAAAGGGATCCAAACTACCCAAGACGGCTTTAGTTGAAACGAAAGACACACCCCAGAAGGTAATGGAGAGGAGCGCATAGAGCGAAGCACCGAATCGTGATGGAGAACTCATAGACCTTGTCCTTTCCTCATCTAGTCTCCCTTCACTATATGCGGGAAAAGGACAAGCATGAGCTTTCGAGCTTCTATTCTATCGTAACAGAACAACTGTGAAGGGGAACTTTTTCGACGAATATTCTAATCATTAGACAAAAAGAGGATCGAAGCAATAAAAAAAGCCTAAGGAAATCTTAGGCTTTTTTAAACGATCCAGTATGTGAGAAGTGAGAGCAAAATGGATGTCAAAATCAATAAGAGCATCGGCTTTAATGCGCGATGTCTGACATCATGTAAACTTACGCTGAGACCGAGGCCAACCATGGCCATCGTTAAAATGAAAGAAGTTAGGGTCGAGACGGCATTCATGGCTGGTGCCGGGATGGTAAAAATCGTTCCATTCACAAAGCTTCCGAATAGGCTCATGAGGATGAAACCAACAAGGAACCACGGAAAAGTAATGGATGAACGGTTTTCTTCTGTTCCTTTCTTTTTCATAAACCAGATCAACAGCAGACTGAACGGGACAAGAAGAAAGACACGACTGAGCTTGGCGACAAGCGCCATTCCGAGGCCTTCATCTCCAGCAGGTTCTCCGGCAAGCGCTACGTTCGCTACTTCGTGGAGACTGATGCCTGCCCACATGCCGTAAGCTTCTGCATCCACCGGTAGAAGCGGGCGGATGAGTGTGTAACCGATGGCAAATAACGTCCCTACTACCGATATCACACCTGCACTGATGGCTGTGTCCTCTTCTTTTGCTTTTAAAATGGGGGTGACGGCGGCAATGGCTGATGCTCCGCATATGCCAGTACCGATTCCGAGGAGAGCCATCATCGATCGGTCAGCATCAAATAATTTGGCTAAAAAGAGCATGAGGCCGATCGCAAAAACGATGACAAGCGTTCCCTTCAACAAAAGAGGAAAGCCCTCTTGAAGAATGACATTGATATTTAATTTTAATCCGAACAAAATAATCGCAAGTCGCAATAATTTTTTAGCTGAAAAGTGGATTCCTGTGCGCATGCTTTCTGGATACCCGAAAAAGTGACGGTACATAACGGCAAGGAGAATGGCTGTCGCAAGAGGACCGACCTGGTTCAATAGGGGAAGCATGGCGAGTAGAAATCCTACAGCGGCAACGATGGCTGTAAACCCGATTCCTTTTAGAAGAGGTTGGTAAGTAGTGTGGTTCATCGATGCACCTCCTTTGTTTCCTCCATTTATCATACGCCCCGACTAGTTATTCGTAAAATAAAACTTTATAATGTTAATTATAGAAAAAACTGATGATTGGAGCGGTTCTGTTGGATATAGAAGCATTGAAAACATACATTACAGCCATCGACGAAAAGAGCTTTACGAAAGCATCTGCTCTTTTGAATTTGTCGCAGCCAACGGTTAGTGCACATATTAAAAATCTGGAACGTTTCTTTCAAACCTCTCTGATCGATCGTTCACCGAAACATTTTGAAGTGACGCCTACAGGGGAAATGGTTTACCGAAGAGCGAGGCAGGTGCTTGGGTTGCTGGACAAAGCAAAGAATGAGGTCCAACAATTCCATGAGCAGGTAGGAGGGCATATCCATATTGGTGCCAGTTACACGGTGGGAGAATATATTATTCCTTCGATAATAAAAGCTTTTGATGACAGGTATCCAGCAGTCGAAATACAGGTGCGAATTGCTAACTCTAAACGAATCAACCGCGAAGTGCAGCAGCATGAACTTGATTTAGGCCTTGTGGAAGGGAAAGTGACTGAGCAGGGGTTAAGTTCCATTCCATTCATGGAAGATGAAATGGTCGTAATTGTTCCTGAAACCCATCCTTTGAGAAAGTGTAAAGAGGTCTCTTTTCAAGACTTACAGGATCATACGTGGATTACCCGTGAAGGAGGCTCGGGAACAAGGGCTATGCTTGATTATATGTTGGAATCATCAAACATCCGTCCGAAAAAGACGATTACAATCGGAAGCAATCATGGGGTCGTCCAAGGAGTGAAGGAAGGTCTGGGGCTTTCTTTTATTTCAAAAACGGTGGTGGAACATACGGATGCGGCGGAATTGATCATAAACCTTCCTTATATCCATTCGACCACCCGGTCCTTTTCCATTGTCACCCCCTCTAATGAGGAGGAAATTACGGAAGATGCCCAAGTCTTCATTCAGCACGTCATGAAATTGTATGAATTGTCATAAAACCATTACATCCATGAGGAGAAGACTTTGTTATGATGGAAGGGAGAGGGAAGTTTGGTTTGGTTCATCGAACGACTGCAGAAGGAAGATCTTTGCCATGTGGTTAGGATGGTCAGAACATCAATCTTGAACATACCTCCCAGGTACTACAGCCATGCGCAATTAACAGCCTGGGCGGAAGGGATGAAGGATCACCCTCGTCTTCATCAACGCTTTCTTGATGCGTACTCACTCGCTGCAAAGGACGATTATGGGAACGTCATAGGTTTCGGAAGCCTTGTAGGGTCTCACATTGATTTTTTATACGTATCCTCTGATTGGCAGGGGAAGGGGTTGGCTGCTCAAATGCTCTCCCTTTTAGAGGTGCAGGCAGCGCGAGAAGGTGTGGAGGTGCTCACGACCGAAGCGAGTGCCGTTGCGAGACCTTTCTTTCAGAAGCAGGGATATGTGATCAAGAAGGAACAGGTGAAATGGATTCGAGGAATATCGATAAAAAATGTGCAAATGTTTAAAAAGATGCATAAGTAGTAGGAACTACGGGTATCGTCCTTTATAGAAAAATTGAAACGTTTGTACAGTCCCGTTCGTAAGGAAGATGGATGTGATTCTGTGCCAAATCTTATTTCAAATACTGAGGTGAAAAAATGAAGAGACTAGACCAGATTGTCGACTATTTGAAGACGCTGGGAGTAGAGGTCGAGAAGGTATACCGCGCACCGAAGGAAGAGACGAGATAAGCAGAGCTGAATAACACCACTCGAGGTATGCTCCTACATAGTGAAGCATACCTTTTTGCTGGGCGTTTTTAAGCCGACTTTGTGATCTGTTTGAATCCCGGTTGTTGGGATTGGAAATGGGCCCAGATGACACCGCCTGTTACTGGAATGAGCAGGCAAAGAAAAACGGCAGATGCTCCATGGGAAGAGGCAAGGACACCGAAGACAGGCCCTGTCACGACGACTGATGTTTGATTGCAGAGCATTCGCAGGCTGGACATGCGGCCATGGAAACGGGAATCTGTGGCCATTTGCTGCACAGACTGTAAAAGAGCACGCACAAACGATGTGCCCATCCCAATGAATAGGAAGCCAAGAAAAGCCACGGGAGTGAGGGTAGTAAAACTGACGATTGCAAGACCTGAAGCGGTCAGCAGGAGTGACCAGACGCCGATGCGGTTCTGACATTTTGCCCACCACCATGTTCCGATAAGTCCAGCAAAAATACCGCCGATGGAGAACGTGCTGTCGAGCATTCCATAAACGAGCGCCGGCTGATTTAAGTGTGCACTCGTATAGACGCTCAAAAATCCAAGAGTCGTATGGAAGGTGAGCTGTCCGAGCATAAGCATGACGAACAAACCATAAAGCATCCGGTTTTGATGTACATAAATGAATCCTTCTTTTATCTCCATCCAAAAGGAAGAAGAGTTACGGTGACTTCTTTCTTCGATTGGTGCGTAACGAATCATTTGTATAGTGGCTGTAGCTCCTATATATAAGAGGACGACGTAAAACAACCCCATTTCAACAGAGACAATGCCTGCTAATAACCCGCCAGCCGCCGCCCCCGCTAAACTTCCAGAAACCGTAGCTGACCCGGACCAGGAGAAGATCTTAGGGAGGGCGTCTCTCGCAAATACTTCAGCCACAAGAGCTTGTAAGGACGGGCGGAACAATGATCCAGCCGTCTGCATAATCATATGGGCGGAAATCATCAGCCATGGATGTTCAATCCCTCCCCAAAAGGCACCCGTTAATAAAACCAAACAGATGATGCTGATGATCCCCGCCAGAACCGCAAGTTTTTTTCGGTTGCTGCGGTCGACCAGAACCCCGAAAATGATGTTTGAAAACAGCCCTGGAAGGAATCCGAAGCTTACGAACAATCCTGTATATAAAGCATCTTCCGTCCATTGATATAAAAACCATGTCATGAGGACGAAGTACATCGCACGACCACTCTCGTATAAGAAATATCCACTCATCAGTCTACTTGTATTCGCTTTGTTCATGTTCATCCACCCTCCATTCAACTTAATCGTACTCTTTTTTTAGTGATTTGGATAATATTACATTATAATAAAAAGTGATAAGGATTCTTTATGGGGGGATGTCAGTGAAAATCGATGATTACCAGCTTCTGATTAATTTGAATCAAAATAGAACGATTCGAAAGACGGCCAAATCTATTTTAATCTCCCAACCAGCAATCACACAGCGTTTAAAATACATAGAAGAACACCTGGGAGGGCAGATTTTTCTCCGTACATCGAAAGGCTTGCTTCCAACGCCTTTTGGAGAAGTTGTCCTGACTCATGCAGAGCATATGCTGGAGCAGGAAGCTGTATTGAAAGAGAAACTGGCACAAGTGGAAGGGAAAGTAGCGGGAACGCTTTCGATCGGTGCTTCTTCCTTATACAGCCAGCATTTTCTACCCAATGTTCTGCAATCGTTCACCACAGCATTTCCGGATGTAACCATTGACCTTGTCACAGGTGTAAGTGAGGAAATACGACAGGCCTCCTCCTCTTTTCATATTGCCATTGTAAGAGGGGATCCAATCGAAGACTATGAATCCATCCACCTATTGAGTGATCCTCTTTTTCTATTAGATACGGTAGATATAGGAAAAGAAGAGCGCCCCCTGATTGAGTTCAAGAGTGATCCGGGTTTTCAAAAGCTTATGGAAGCTTGGATGGTGACGGGGCCCGGCATCTTGGTCAAACGTTCAATCAAGGTCGACCATTTTGAAACTGCCAAACAAATGATGAAGCGGGGATTGGGAATGACGGTCCTTCCTGAAAGCATTATTAAAGAAGAAAAGGAGGCATACAGTTGTCTGCCTCTTGTTAAGGAAGGCCGGGCGATCGTCCGTGAAACCTGGGCATGTGTGAAGCCGGGTGGCAGATCTTTGCCACAGGTGGAAGCATTTGTAGAGCACATTCAAAACGAGGTGAGTGAATGAATCACAGAGAAAAACAGTTGCTCGCGGTGATTGAAGAGTGGACTCCTTATGTCCGTCCAGTCCTTGATGTTGCACAGTCGTCTGTCCACGAGTGCTGGGTCGGTGCTGGTGTAATCACTCAAAGCGTGTGGAACTACCAATTTGGTTATCGCGCTGACTATGGTATAGGGGATGCAGATTTGATTTATTTTGACGCTGCCGGCACGCTTGAAGAAGAAAAGAATCTCGAAAAACAATGGAATGTTGATTGTAAGGGCCTGCCTCTTTCTATTGATGTAACGAACGAAGCCCTTGTTCACCTATGGTATGAGGAAAAGTTTAATCAGCCGATCCCCCCGTACACATCCGTCCAGGATGCCATACATACATGGCCTACGACCGCTTCCTCTGTCGGGGTTATGCGAAGGCGGAGTGGGGCATATGAAATTTATGCCCCTTTCGGTTTAGAGGATTTGTTCCAGGGGATCATTCGTCCGAATAAACGTTTGATACCAGAAGAAGTTTATTGGAATAAGGCGGAGAAGTGGAAAAAGCGCTGGCCTGAGCTTACAGTTCTATCTTGGTAAGAAGATGCCACTTGCACGATTGGTCGAATTCATTTTATTATTAAAGTAATTCATTCCAATCTTGAAGGGGATGTTCTACCGTGTCGGAAGAGCTCATGTTTGCCAGATTAGAAGAGATTCAACAAAATGAATTTATAAAAGCGGCGATCGATCATGTTGGTGCTGGAGTCGTTATAACAGATCCAGAGCAGGAGGATAACCCGATGATTTACTGCAATCAGGGATTCCTGGAGCTTACTGGTTATGATCGGGAGGAGATTTTAGGACGAAATTGTCGTTTCCTGCAGGGAGATGAAACAAATCCGAAGCATGTCGAGCGACTTCGTGAAGGACTTTCTAACCAAACGCCGGTGCAAGTAGAAATAAGAAACTATCGCAAGGACGGTACGATGTTCTGGAATGAATTACATATTTTTCCGGTATACATCGAGCAGATGGATCAGGTGTATTTCGTTGGTGTTCAAAAAGATGTGACAAAGCGTCGGGACCAGGAAGAATTGATTGCGCATTACTTGTCAGAGGTGAAAAGATTATCGACGCCGATCGTACCCGTAGAGGACAACATCTCTGTGCTCCCGCTTGTTGGTACGATTGATGATGACAGGCTTCAGCAGATGCTGGAAGCGGTGAGTCACCATGTGAAAGAAACGAAAGAGGATTACTTGATTCTGGACATGTCTGCTGTCCACTCTTATAACGAAGGGGTTCATATGGGCATCTATCAGATGAATCAGCTTCTTGATCTAATGGGAACAAAACTTGTCATCACAGGTATTAAACCATCCTTTGCCATTCAAAGTGCCCCCTACGCAGATTTTAGTGAATTATCGCTTCAGACATACGCCACAGTAAAACAAGCTTTGAATGTATTAAGAGAACAAATGTAGAAAAAAGCGCTGGCCAAACATATATGGTCAGCGCTTTTTTTGATTGAAGAATGGAGTGAACTTCCAATATCTGTATGACCTGGTCAGGCACTAAGCACTCTTTTCGTGTAATAGGTGAACTTCTTTGGTCTTGCGTGTAGGGAGCATATGGAAGACGATGTTAAGCACGATGGCCGTCACGCTGCCTGCAACGATTCCGTTACTCGTAAGGATTTGTATACTTTCCGGTAGTTTAGCAAACAATTCAGGAACGACAGTGACCCCTAACCCCATGCCTACTGAACAAGCGACAATCATGGAGTTATCATGAGATTCTGAGATGACACGGCTGAGCATTTTAATGCCTTGTGAGATGACCATTCCGAACATCGCAATCATCGCACCGCCTAACACAGCAGTAGGGATGATGGTCGTAAAGGCAGCAATTTTCGGTATGAATCCAAGAACAATTAACATACCACCCATAATGAAAATAACGCGTCGGGATTTCACGCCAGTCATATGCATGAGACCGACATTTTGAGAGAAAGCAGTGTAAGGAAAGGCGTTGAACACGCCACCAAATAAAATCGCTATTCCTTCGGCGCGATAACCACTGGCTAAATCTTGTTCATTTAATTTCTTCTCTGTCATTTCACTTAGTGCAAAGTAAACACCCGTAGATTCAACGAGAGATACCATAGCCACTAAAATCATGGTTAAGATGGCAGACCAATGAAAAGTCGGTGTTCCAAAGTAGAAAGGCTCGACCATATGGAAAAAACCAGATTCACGGACGGCCGAGAAATCGACCCTTCCAAAGAGAGCAGCGACAAGAGTGCCCCCTATAATACCGGCTAGTATGGCGATGGAGCGCATGAAACCTTTTGTGAAACGATAAAGAAGGATAATGAATAAAAGCGTTCCAAAGGAAAGAGCAAGGTTGGCAGGAGACCCAAAATCTTCAGCGCCCTGGCCACCGCCCATGTTGTTGATGGCAACTGGAATTAATGTAATTCCGATTATCGTTACTACGGTCCCTGTAACGACAGGTGGAAAGAATCGAACAAGTTTCCCGAAGAAGCGGCTGATCAGGATGACAAATAATCCTGAAAGGAGAATAGATCCGTATATCGCCGAAACCCCATACTGGCCTCCGATGGCGATCATCGGACCTACGGCTGTAAACGTACAGCCAAGGACGACAGGAAGACCGATTCCGAAAAAACGGTTACGGACGACTTGCAAAATGGTCGCCACTCCGCACATTAAAATATCAATGGCGACAAGGTGTGTAAGTTGTTCAGAATTCAGTCCAAGAGCTCCACCGACAATCAATGGAACGAGGATCGCTCCGGCGTACATCGCCAGTAAATGCTGAATGGCTAAAGCCGTTGTTTTCATGAGGATACCTCCTTAGATTCAAATGTGATTGTATTGTCTTCAAGTGATGAAAGGGTGGCCAGGGATTCTACTTTTATTCCTTGGCGGCGTAAGAGGCGTCCCCCATCTTGAAATCCTTTCTCTATCACAATCGCTACACCGGCAATGGATGCTCCGGATTGTTCTACAAGGTCTATGAGGCCTTTTGCAGCCTGCCCATTGGCGAGAAAATCATCGAGGATCAGGACGCGATCGGTCTTCGACATAAAATCTTTCGATATGGAAATTTCATTCGTTTCCTGTTTCGTAAATGAATGGACCTTTGATGTGAAAAGATGATCTTTCATGGTCAATGATTTTCTCTTCCTCGCAAAAATCGCGGGAACACCCAGGCTTAGGGCTGTCATTTGAGCGGGAGCGATACCTGAGGATTCTAATGTCAGCACCTTGGTAATCCCCAAATCTATGAAACGTCTCGCAAACTCTTCTCCAATTTCTTTCATGAGTACAGGGTCTATTTGATGATTCAAAAAAGCATCAACTTTAATGACCGAAGGAGATAGCACTTTACCCTCTTCTAAAATTTTCTTTTTTAACTGATCCATATCCAACACACCTTTCTTGAGTAGGTATTTATGTAACAAAAAAGCACGAAAAGCTTGTTTCCTCTATGGAAAGCAAGTCTTTTCGTGCTGGACGTAGACAAAGACAATGAAACCGTGGACAGGAAAGTCCCGGTGGCATGTGCTGCTTTTCATAGTCGGTTCATTTACGGTAAACCGGTAGAAACTTGCAGGCCATATCCCCGCGATTATATGAAATCTAATATTCGAATGATATGGATAGTATATCAGTTTATCGTTCGTAATCAACCCCTTATATGGAAAAACATTCTTAAAAATCATGGTTTTGTTCGTGTTGACATGAGTGGTTGTTTTAGGAGATAGTGGATGGGAAGAGAGTCTCTCTTTTCCATTGAGAAGTTGATCGCCTTATGGTGGCTTCGTCATAGAAGCTGAAAAGGGAAGTTTGGTGAAAAGCCAGCGCGGTCCCGCCACTGTAATGGGGAGGTGCATAGATGACCCACTATTTTATAAATGGGAAGGGCTATGTGCTGATGAACCTGAGCCAGGAGACCTGCCATGAGGAAGGACATGAGTTCCTACGGGAGATAGGAGGATGTTACGTGTTTTCGATGAAACAAGTGTTTTTTACCGTTCCATGAATTAAAGGAAGTATGCCTTTGTATTCTCTCCCTAAGCGGGAGATCGATCTTAAAAAGGAGGAACCTGTTCATGGAACCTATACCCGCTCATTATTCTAAAATGACTCAAACAAGACTAGTGCTGCCACCAGATACAAATCATCTGGACACCATTTTCGGAGGGAAAGTCCTTTCATACATTGACGAAATTGCGGCTCTAACCGCTATGAAGCATTCAAATTGTGTGGTGGTCACCGCTTCTATCGACTCTGTGGATTTCATATCTTCTGCTAAAGTAGGGGATGCATTGACGTTGGAAGCATGTGTGACGAGCACGGGCCGTACATCAATGGAAGTGTATGTGAAAGTCTTTGCTGATGATTTACTGCAAGGCCAAAAAGTGATGACCACAGAATCATTTTTAACGATGGTTGCTGTGGATGCCGCAGGGAAACCGACACCTGTTCCACCGATTATACCTGAGACCGATGAAGACAAACGGTTGTATGAAACCGCTCCATCCAGAAGGAAACACCGGAAAAACAGACCTGTCCTTAGATGACAGGTAAGGTTAAAAGATGGACGAATGAAGTTCGTAGACCCCTTTTCTTTAGAGGGTGACTTACTTATCACTTATGTACTTTTAAAGTTGAGAGAATGGGAAAGGGGCGTTAAGAGTCATAGAAATTCTTGGACGATTACTTTTGTTTTATGCAATTTTTGCGCTTTCCATTGGGATCGCTGTATGGTTCACTCGTCACCCGGCATGTGATCAAAGGTGGGATTTCACGGTTTTTTTAACTGCTTTTACTTTTATATCTTCTCTCAACTATGTGTTTATTGATCTTTATCCTTCCTTTGTAAGAACGCTTTGTCTCACAGGAGGGACGTTACTGATCTATTCTTTTATTCGTGCTTTAAGGTTCAAAAAAAGCAGCCCGTCCTAAAAGGAACGGGCTGCTTTTATATACGCTTTAAGGGCAGGGTGCAACATCGGAACGAACCTCCGGATTTAATAATTTCTGAGAGATCGACAGGGATCACCTCAAACCCGTTTTCCTTTAATTGTGTATGAAGCCGTTCGTTTTGAGGGAGACTGATCACTTTCCGATCTCCAATGGAAAGAACGTTTGGACCCATGGTGAACTGTTCCCTTTCGGTCACTTCAATGACATGATATCTTGCAGAGATGACTTTCAAGCTTTTATTAGTAAAGGCTGGTGGATACAGGATAGCCGTAGATTCATCAATGATGTTAAAAACGCAATCCAGATGAAGGATGTCTCCTCTAAGAGGGACAGGGATTACCTGCAGATCAGGGAGACGAAATTGGAGCTCACGAATCGCTTTAGCGGATGTCCTTTTTGTTTCACCTACCCATACGCTGGCCCCGTCTACAACAATATCACCGCCTTCAATCGAAGAAGGAAGCCCCTCTTCTACCTCAATGTCATTTTCTCCAGCCCAGTTTCGAAGCACATTTGTTTCTTCTTGCCTGACCTTTTCACTCATAGAGCTGATAAACAGTCGGTGATGAATGGTAAACCCGATGTCTCTTGTAAACACCTGTTCATGCAGATCCGGCTGACTTGGAAGTTGTATGACTTCAACCTGATGATTTTCTAAAACCTGCACAAAATGCTTGTGTTGCTGAAGAGCTGTGGTGACGTTTATGTTCTGGTTTTGGTAATGTTTTTGTGTCTCATTGATGATATCTGTAATTTTCATATAAGAAGGTTTGGCGACTACGACTTTTTTCAGCGTCGAATACTCGGTGTCACATTGTACACTGTTTTCCGAAGCGATTCCGACCATGTGAGATCCTCCTTTTATTCATATCCCCTTATTTCCCCGGCGGGTAGAGAATAAAACAAGAAAAATTCAAATGTAAAGTAACCTTTACGTAAAGGTTGCTTTACTATAAACTGGAATTAATTGGAGGAGTGATATGAAGAACCGAATAACAGAGTTTAGAAATAAACAAAGGTTATCACAGGACAAATTGGCAGAGAAGCTACAGGTATCACGGCAGACGATTATATCGATTGAGAAGGACAGGTATTCTCCTTCACTGCCGCTTGCGTTTGAATTAGCACGTGTATTTGGTGTGCGGATTGAAGATTTATTTATTTATGAAACAGAGGAGGGGGAATGAAGATGGATTATACTCCTCGCGCATTTAAGGTAATCGGTGCTTTATTTTTACTCATGGGAGTTTTTTTGATTGTCGTAGGTACAATAGGTGGCGAATGGCCGTCTATGATCTGGACGATGGTTTCTTTAGGGGTTTTATCTTTCAGTATGAGCTACTTATACCCTCAGTTCAAACAAAAGGATGAACGCATGAAATGGATCAGGCATAAGGCTGTATTCTATTCTTTCTTCGTTATGATGGGTATTATGGCTGGCTTCCACTTTCTACTTGCTCTGCAAGTGATCGCGTTAAGCGCACTTGATTTACTTAGCGTCCTATTAGCGTTAAACATTGTGATTGTATTTCTAACGATGGTCATGTTATCAAGACGATATTGAAAAAAGGAGGGACTCTATTGGAATGGTTTTTTTCGGTTATTTTTCTTATAAGTTTTGCATTCGTTTACTTATCGATTAAAAAAGATCGTAAAAGTGACTCCCTCAACAAAAGAAAGAAATGATGAACAGTTTGTTTTATGAATGGTTATTTTTTAGTTTCCATGTACCTGTCTATAGAAAACAATCCTCTTTCGACATTTCCCGGGAAATGTCGTGGGAATTTTAATACATCGATGATAGTGGACAACATTTACATAGGAAGAGCCATCTGCTGATACAGAATGATTTTTTGTACATAGGGTATGTTGTAAGGGAGCGAAACAGACAAGCATGGCATTGGCTTTATCCCGAGTTGTCAGGTATGATTTAGTTAAAATATAGAACCGGGAGTGGTAGTTTTGGCAGGTGTATGGAAACGCTGGATAAGTAACGATCGACAGCAGGAATTGTTTGATATAGCGGATCGGATCGCAGCAGAAGCGCGGAAACATATTTCATATACGGATCGAGAAGCATCTTTTTCCTATGAGACGCTGAAAGTCATCAAAGATGAGAAATACCCAGCGATGTCTTTACCAAAGTCTGAAGGTGGAGAAGGATTATCTTTATATGAATTCCTTCTGATGCAGGAAAAAATTGCAGAAGGTGATGGAGCCGTCGCCTTGTCGATCGGATGGCATATGGGAATTATGATGGAACTTTCCCAAGAACAATTGTGGGACGAAAAGTCGTACGATCGTCTTGTGAGAGAAGTTGTTTCAGAGCAAAAAGTGGTGAACAGAGCGGCAACAGAACCCGCAACCGGAAGTCCGACGCGGGGAGGCATCCCGGAAACCAAAGCGGTTCGTCGTGAAGACCAGTACATTTTGAATGGAAGAAAATCGTTCACTTCCATGGCTGAGCATTTGGATTATTACATTGTATCTGCCTATGTAGAAGACAAGGATGCCGTTGGCTGGTTTTTAATTGACCGTCATCAGCCAGGGTTATCTGTTGATAAAACCTGGGATACCCTCGGAATGAGAGGGACGGCGAGTGATGATCTTGTCATGGAGGATGTCGAGCTTCAGGAAACCGATCTTGTTGAAATGAAAAGTGGGGGCAAACCATCGGCGAAAGGGTGGTTACTGCACATTCCTGCATGTTACCTGGGAATTGCCGTAGCTGCTCGAAACGATGCGATTGCGTTTGCCAAAGAATTTCAGCCGAATAGTCTCGATACGCCGATTTCTGAAGTGGCTCACATACAGGATAAAATAGGGGAAATCGAGTGGAAGTTGCTGCAGGCCCATTCTTTCTTATATTCAGCTGCTAGAAAATGGGATGAAGAGCCGGAACAACGTGATCAGATGGGAGCAGAACTCGCTGCTGTAAAGCTGGCGGTGACAAACACGGCTAATGAAGTCGTCGACCTGGCGATGAGAATTGCCGGCGGGCGGGGGTTATCCAAAACCTATGCTTTTGAAAAATATTACCGTGATGTACGTGCGGGATTGCATAACCCGCCGATGGATGATGCGGTTGTATCGATGCTCGCTAAGCAAGCCATCAAGGGAGATGACTAAAAAAACCAGAGCTGCAAAAGCTCTGGTTTTTGTTTATGATTAATCAGCAAGTAAGTCTGCAAACGCTTTGGCGTATGGAGGCAGGTCAGGCGGACGACGGGCAGACACAATATGTTCGTCCTGGACGACCGCTTCGTCGAACCACTCTGCACCGGCATTCATCATGTCATCCTTAATTCCTGGTGTGCTTGTCACTTTTCTGCCATTTAGGATATTGGCAGATATAAGCACCCAGCCTGCATGACAGATTTGACCGATTGGTTTGCGTTCATTGTCCATGTGTTGAACCATTTCAATGACTTTATCATAACGGCGGAGTTTATCTGGAGACCATCCCCCTGGAACGAGAATGCCGTCATAGTCGGCCGGATTGATGTCCTCGAATGCATAATCCGCTGTTGCCGGAACCCCGTATTTACCCGGGTGTTCTTCACCTGCTTTTTCACCGACGAGGTGGACGGTTGCTCCTTCCTCTTGGAGGCGAAGCACCGGGTACCATAGTTCAAGATCTTCAAAATCTTTACTGACCAGTTGGATGATTTTCTTTCCTTCTAATCGCATATACAACCTCCTTGTTCTTTCACTTTCCCCATTTTATCAGATGGTTACACTTCTTTCGAATCTTTGGAAACGGCGAGCACCCACCAAATAAGCAAAGGCTGGAAGAGAAGACGGATCCATAAAGCTGTTTGATTTGTTTCTTCGCTCCATGGAGCAGGAATGCCGTAAATGGCAGCATAGAAGTTAGCCGGCCAGACGATGAATAAAAAAGCAGCCGTTGCAAACCCTGCCGCTCTCCGTGTTTGAGGGAAGATAAGCAGAAGAGCAAGGAGCCACTCTGTAATCCCTGTTACATATACAATGATTAATTTAAGCGGCACCCAGGAAGGAAGCATGCTGGCAAAGCCGTGGTCATACATGAAGTGGGTGATTCCTGCGTAAAACAGAGCGATAGCGAATACATAAAGTCCAATTTGGCGTGCAATTTTCATAACAACGTCCATCCTTTCTTTCAATGATTTATCTTTTTTTACATCGCTTGGTAATTGCCTGAGAAACTTCGCTTTGGGAATAAATCTTTTTATAAACTCCGAGTATATAATATAGAAAATGTGGGGGAAGTTTGAAACTTTTCCTCCCTCTCGTACGTCTATAATGACAACCCGTGCATCTATGTCCGGGTATAATAGATGGGAGGTTCCGCATAATGTAAGGGGGAATCTACCATTTTCACAAGGGGTCGAGAACATGAAAACACGTGTCAGTTTATGGATGTTGATCGTCGTTTTGTTTACATCGTTTGTTTTGCCTTCAAGCATTTCCGCTTCGACAGGCGACCAGGGCATCAATGAAAAGTTAGGTCTGCCGATTGTCGTTTATGGAGAGGCTTTATCTGAAGCCCAGAAAACTGAAGTGTCTGAGCTGCTTGAAGTCAACAAGCATGACCAGGTCGATGAGTTTACGGTCAACGGTCAGGATCTTGCTAATTATATCGGGGGCAATCCCAATTCGAATATGTACTCATCTGTCAAAATCATTCATCAGGACAATGCTGAAGGTTTGAATATTGAAATTGTAACACCAGATAACATAACACAGGTAACGAAAGAAATGTACACAAACGCATTGCTGACTGCGGGTGTGGAGAATGCGGATGTGCTGGTGGCTTCCTCTGTCAAAGTCAGTGGGCACTCTGCACTTACAGGCATCTATAAAGCTTACGATGCTAAAGGTGTGAAGCTTGATGAAGACCGGATGAAAGTCGCGAGTGATGAGCTTGATATTGCAACAGATATCGCAGAGGAGGAAGGCGTTGACCGGGATGAAATCAGTAAACTTCTAACCGAAATTAAAAAACAGATTGCAGAGCAGGACCCCGCGACAAGGGAAGAAGTGGAGCAGATCGTCCAAGATCAGCTGCAGTCTCTGAACATTGAACTGAGTGAAGAAGATCGTCAACGTTTGATTGATTTGTTTGAGCAGATGCGCAATTTGAATATCAACTTCGATCAAGTTCAAAACCAGTTGGAAGATCTGACGGGAAGCATCCAGGATCTTATTAACGATGATGGGTTTTGGAACAGCCTGAGGAATGCTGTACAGAACTTCTTTAAATCCTTAAGTAGCTTTATCAATTCCCTTTTCAATTAGTGATACTTTTTTAAAAGAACCTCCCACTCCTTTTCTAGAGTGACCTAATAAAATGAGACTTAATAGAACACCTTCAAAGTGCTAATACTACTTACACTTGGAGGTGTTTTTCTTATGGGTAAGAAAGTTCATTATCCCGAAGAAGTAAAGAAAAAAGTTGTTCAATTAAAGTTAGA
>NZ_JAYLVQ010000075.1:0-60141 GCF_035818575.1 Halobacillus sp. HZG1 | reverse complement strand
ATAGAAGAGATTTGAAACAAAGCACATTCGGTGTGCAAATGAGCAAGTCAAACTTAACTTTTATGGAGAGTTTGATCCTGGCTCAGGACGAACGCTGGCGGCGTGCCTAATACATGCAAGTCGAGCGCGGGAAGCGAGTGGATCCCTTCGGGGTGAAGCTCGTGGAACGAGCGGCGGACGGGTGAGTAACACGTGGGCAACCTGCCTGTAAGATCGGAATAACCCCGGGAAACCGGGGCTAATGCCGGGTAATACTTTCTTTCGCATGAAGGAAAGTTGAAAGATGGCTTCTCGCTATCACTTACAGATGGGCCCGCGGCGCATTAGCTAGTTGGTGAGGTAACGGCTCACCAAGGCGACGATGCGTAGCCGACCTGAGAGGGTGATCGGCCACACTGGGACTGAGACACGGCCCAGACTCCTACGGGAGGCAGCAGTAGGGAATCTTCCGCAATGGACGAAAGTCTGACGGAGCAACGCCGCGTGAACGATGAAGGTCTTCGGATCGTAAAGTTCTGTTGTTAGGGAAGAACAAGTACCGTGCGAATAGAGCGGTACCTTGACGGTACCTAACGAGGAAGCCCCGGCTAACTACGTGCCAGCAGCCGCGGTAATACGTAGGGGGCAAGCGTTGTCCGGAATTATTGGGCGTAAAGCGCGCGCAGGCGGTTCCTTAAGTCTGATGTGAAAGCCCACGGCTCAACCGTGGAGGGTCATTGGAAACTGGGGAACTTGAGGACAGAAGAGGAGAGTGGAATTCCACGTGTAGCGGTGAAATGCGTAGATATGTGGAGGAACACCAGTGGCGAAGGCGACTCTCTGGTCTGTTTCTGACGCTGAGGTGCGAAAGCGTGGGTAGCAAACAGGATTAGATACCCTGGTAGTCCACGCCGTAAACGATGAGTGCTAGGTGTTAGGGGGCTTCCACCCCTTAGTGCTGAAGTTAACGCATTAAGCACTCCGCCTGGGGAGTACGGCCGCAAGGCTGAAACTCAAAGGAATTGACGGGGGCCCGCACAAGCGGTGGAGCATGTGGTTTAATTCGAAGCAACGCGAAGAACCTTACCAGGTCTTGACATCCTTGGACAATCCTAGAGATAGGACTTTCCCTTCGGGGACCAAGTGACAGGTGGTGCATGGTTGTCGTCAGCTCGTGTCGTGAGATGTTGGGTTAAGTCCCGCAACGAGCGCAACCCCTAATCTTAGTTGCCAGCATTCAGTTGGGCACTCTAAGGTGACTGCCGGTGACAAACCGGAGGAAGGCGGGGATGACGTCAAATCATCATGCCCCTTATGACCTGGGCTACACACGTGCTACAATGGATGGTACAAAGGGCAGCGAAGCCGCGAGGTGTAGCAAATCCCATAAAACCATTCTCAGTTCGGATTGCAGGCTGCAACTCGCCTGCATGAAGCCGGAATCGCTAGTAATCGCGGATCAGCATGCCGCGGTGAATACGTTCCCGGGCCTTGTACACACCGCCCGTCACACCACGAGAGTTGGCAACACCCGAAGTCGGTGAGGTAACCTTTTTGGAGCCAGCCGCCGAAGGTGGGGCCAATGATTGGGGTGAAGTCGTAACAAGGTAGCCGTATCGGAAGGTGCGGCTGGATCACCTCCTTTCTAAGGATATTACGGAAACGTACTGTGTTGGTTGTTCAGTTTTGAGAGATCAAAGAATCTTTCAACTTGTGAACCTTGAAAACTGGATAAGGAATCATTGTTTCATCTAACGATGAGGCAATTGATGACAAGACATCTAATTGAAATTGTAAACGTCTTTTCACGAAGATAGTTAAGTGAATAAGGGCGCACGGTGGATGCCTTGGTACTAGGAGCCGATGAAGGACGGGACTAACACCGATATGCTCCGGCGAGCCGTAAGTAGGCTTTGACCCGGAGATTTCCGAATGGGGAAACCCACTGTTCGTAATGGAACAGTATCCTATACTGAATACATAGGTATAGGCAGGCACACCCGGGGAACTGAAACATCTAAGTACCCGGAGGAAGAGAAAGCAAATGCGATTTCCCGAGTAGCGGCGAGCGAAACGGAATCAGCCCAAACCAGAAAGCTTGCTTTCTGGGGTTGTAGGACACTCCATTGGAGTTACCAAAGAGGAAGATAGGCGAATCGATCTGGAAAGGTCAGCCAGAGCAGGTAACAGCCCTGTAGTCGAAATCTTTCTCTCTCCGGAGTGGATCCTGAGTACGGCGGAACACGAGGAATTCCGTCGGAATCCGGGAGGACCATCTCCCAAGGCTAAATACTCCCTAGTGACCGATAGTGAACCAGTACCGTGAGGGAAAGGTGAAAAGCACCCCGGAAGGGGAGTGAAAGAGAACCTGAAACCGTGTGCCTACAAGTAGTCGGAGCCCGTTAATGGGTGACGGCGTGCCTTTTGTAGAATGAACCGGCGAGTTACGACCGTATGCGAGGTTAAGCAGCAGAAGCGGAGCCGCAGCGAAAGCGAGTCTGAATAGGGCGAGTGAGTATGCGGTCGTAGACCCGAAACCGTGTGATCTACCCATGTCCAGGGTGAAGGTCAGGTAACACTGACTGGAGGCCCGAACCCACGCAAGTTGAAAATTGCGGGGATGAGGTGTGGGTAGGGGTGAAATGCCAATCGAACACGGAGATAGCTGGTTCTCTCCGAAATAGCTTTAGGGCTAGCCTCAGAATAGAAAGTCATGGAGGTAGAGCACTGATTGGACGAGGGGCCCCTATCGGGTTACCGAATTCAGTCAAACTCCGAATGCCATAGACTTTGTTCTGGGAGTCAGACCGTGGGTGATAAGGTTCATGGTCGAGAGGGAAACAGCCCAGACCGCCAGCTAAGGTCCCAAAGTGTGTGTTAAGTGGAAAAGGATGTGGAGTTGCTTAGACAACCAGGATGTTGGCTTAGAAGCAGCCATCATTCAAAGAGTGCGTAATAGCTCACTGGTCGAGTGACTCTGCGCCGAAAATGTACCGGGGCTAAACACACCACCGAAGCTGCGGATTGATCTTATGATCAGTGGTAGGAGAGCGTTCTAAGGGCCGTGAAGTCAGACCGTAAGGACTGGTGGAGCGCTTAGAAGTGAGAATGCCGGTATGAGTAGCGAAAAAAGAGTGAGAATCTCTTTCACCGAATGCCTAAGGTTTCCTGAGGAAGGCTCGTCCTCTCAGGGTTAGTCGGGACCTAAGCCGAGGCCGAAAGGCGTAGGCGATGGACAACAGGTTGATATTCCTGTACCACCTCCTTTCCGTTTGAACGACGGGGGGACGCAGGAGGATAGGGAGAGCGCGCCACTGGATGTGCGCGTCCAAGCAGTGAGACGGTCGGATAGGCAAATCCGTCCGGCAACGTCAAGCTGTGATGGGGAGGGAAATAGAGTACCGAAGCTCCTGAGTTCACACTGCCAAGAAAATCCTCTAGTGAGGAAAGAGGTGCCCGTACCGCAAACCGACACAGGTAGGCGAGGAGAGGATCCTAAGGTGAGCGGGAGAACTCTCGTTAAGGAACTCGGCAAAATGACCCCGTAACTTCGGGAGAAGGGGTGCTCCTCTGCCGAGGAGCCGCAGTGAAAAGGCCCAAGCGACTGTTTACCAAAAACACAGGTCTCTGCGAAGCCGTAAGGCGAAGTATAGGGGCTGACACCTGCCCGGTGCTGGAAGGTTAAGGGGATGCGTTAGCTTATGCGAAGCGTTGAACCGAAGCCCCAGTAAACGGCGGCCGTAACTATAACGGTCCTAAGGTAGCGAAATTCCTTGTCGGGTAAGTTCCGACCCGCACGAAAGGTGCAACGACTTGGGCACTGTCTCAACGAGAGACCCGGTGAAATTATACTATGTGTGAAGATGCACATTACCCGCGACAGGACGGAAAGACCCCGTGGAGCTTTACTGTAGCCTGATATTGAATGTTGGTACAGCTTGTACAGGATAGGTAGGAGCCTTGGAAGCCGGAGCGCTAGCTTCGGTGGAGGCGCTGGTGGGATACTACCCTGGCTGTACGGACATTCTAACCCAGGACCGTAATCCGGTCCGGAGACAGTGTCAGGTGGGCAGTTTGACTGGGGCGGTCGCCTCCCAAAAGGTAACGGAGGCGCCCAAAGGTTCCCTCAGAATGGTTGGAAATCATTCGCAGAGTGTAAAGGCACAAGGGAGCTTGACTGCGAGACCTACAAGTCGAGCAGGGACGAAAGTCGGGCTTAGTGATCCGGCGGTTCCGCATGGAAGGGCCGTCGCTCAACGGATAAAAGCTACCCCGGGGATAACAGGCTTATCTCCCCCAAGAGTCCACATCGACGGGGAGGTTTGGCACCTCGATGTCGGCTCATCGCATCCTGGGGCTGTAGTCGGTCCCAAGGGTTGGGCTGTTCGCCCATTAAAGCGGTACGCGAGCTGGGTTCAGAACGTCGTGAGACAGTTCGGTCCCTATCCGTCGTGGGCGTTGGAAATTTGAAAGGAGCTGTCCTTAGTACGAGAGGACCGGGATGGACACACCGCTGGTGTACCAGTTGTTCCGCCAGGAGCATCGCTGGGTAGCTACGTGTGGTCGGGATAAGTGCTGAAAGCATCTAAGCATGAAGCCCCCCTTGAGATGAGATTTCCCTTTGCTTTAAGCAAATAAGATCCCTCAGAGACGATGAGGTTGATAGGTCCGAGGTGGAAGCGTGGTGACACGTGGAGCTGACGGATACTAATGGATCGATGACTTATCTATCTGATTTTAATCATTCGTGAAGAACGTTGTTTTTCAAACCAGATGTTTTCTTATTCAGTTTTGAGGGTTTACCTCAAACTTTAAACTTTATATTGATATGGTGGTGAAGGCGAAGAGGTCACACCTGTTCCCATGCCGAACACAGCAGTTAAGCTCTTCAGCGCCGATGGTAGTCGGGTTTACCCCCGTGAGAGTAGGACGCCGCCATGTCATTTAAACAACCCTACAGGAATATTCCTGTAGGGTTGTTTTTTTATGAATCTTTCTCGAAATTTTGGTAGAATAGTAGTGTACATAGAGTTCATAAATTCTGGCTTTGATCCTCCAACATTAGGTATATGTAGGTGTCTTGGAATGGCGGAATAGGGCTTATTTATGCAGGGGAAGGGTGCAGACAATGGCACAATTGGTAAGGAAAAGGAATACGTTTTGGAATTGGAAATATGCCATGATGTTTTTATTGATCCCGATTGGATTTTATTTGGTATCGTTAAAGGAAGATATCGGTTTTCTTCAACATATCTTCTTTGTAGCGATCATTGTTTGGTTGGCATTTGTCGGAATATTTGGCATGACCAACCGATACGAACGGTTGAAAGTGTATGGGTTCTTATATTTATCCAGCAGCCTTCTTTTCTCTTATTTAGGACTTGTATTTATTTGGTAAAAGTTATTGAGTTTCCCAGCACTCCTCGTTATACTGGGTATGAGAATGTATGTTCGGAGGGACCCCTATGCAACTAGTGCGCTGGAGCTACTCGAGAAGAAAAATGGTCCGAGGGTATTTTGATAAGTTTCCATATTCAACGGTTTATTTTAGAAGAATTCGACGGTTTTATATCGTGTATATGGTGGACTGGGATGAACACGATCCTCTTGTTTCTCAGAAAGATCGTGAAGATATGCAACATTTAATTAATGAGGAATTAGGTAGATTAAAAGAATACGAACAAAGAAAGTCGAGAAAGGGCTAACCTCTCTCGACTTTTTTTGTCTCCCGTATATACCACCAAGTGGAACAAGGTGTTCATACTACATATCGTGTAAAGTTATGACATAGCTTCCCATGCTGCGTGCATACCTGCCACACGGCCGGTGACCATAGCAGAGGTAATATTGTATCCACCTGTATAACCATGGATATCAAGGATTTCTCCGCAGAAATAGAGGCGTTCCATAAGCTTGGACTGCATCGTGTTCGGGATGATCTCTTTTATTGAAACACCACCTCCTGTGACAAAGGCTTTTTCAATCGGCTGGGAGTCATGAACATGAACATGGAACCTTTTTAACATGTGAGTGAAATTCCGTAATTTTTCATTTGAGATGTTTGCTGATTTCTCATCAGGAGCTATCTCGGATTTCTCAAGAACGAAATCAAGCAGTCTTTCGGGCACCATTCCTTTAATTACATTTCGGAAGCTTTTCTTCGAATGTTCTTCCATCATACTCTGAAGTTTGTCTAATAGAACATTTTCTTTATCATCAGGAAGAGCGTCAATTTCAATGGTTACAGGGCGGTGGCCTTTCATGAACTCTTTCACAACATATTGAGAGCATCTTAAGATAGCAGGACCTGATAAACCGAAATGGGTGAACAACATGTCCATCCGGTGGGTAACAATTTTTCTCCCTTTTTCATTTAACACAGAAACATCGACGTCCCTGAGTGAGAGACCTTGCAATGTTTTGTTTTTAATAAATGAATCTTTGGAAAGAAGGGGTACCTCGGTAGGGAAAAGTTCGGTAATGGTATGGCCGGCTTTTTTCGCCCATGCGTATCCATCCCCAGTAGAGCCTGTATGGGGTACGGCTTTACCACCAACTGCGAGAATCAGGGATCGAGTCACAATCTTTTCCTTAGATTTTAAAATAACCTGGTGTTCGTTCTCTCCGTAATGAATGGCGTCCACCGGGGTTTCTGTACGGACTTCGATATTTAACTCTTTCATACGATTCAAGAGCGCCTGCACTACATCTTTGGCTTTGTTACTGACAGGAAACATACGTCCGTGATCTTCTTCTTTCAATGCGACACCGAGTCCTTCGAAGAAATCAATAATGTCATAATTGTTAAATACAGAGAAAGGGCTGTATAGAAATTTCCCATTCCCAGGAATGTGTTTGATCACTTCATCTTCTGGAAGGCGGTTGGTGACGTTACAACGCCCCCCTCCCGATATAGCAAGCTTTGTTCCTAGTTTTTTTCCTTTATCAATGAGTAGAGTGTCGACACCTTGCTCGGCAGCCGCAATCGCAGCCATGAGTCCTGATGGTCCTCCACCAATGACAGTTACTTGGTAAGTCATGGATGTCTTCCTTTCTTAGTTCATTCGTTCCTTGTTCTTCCTTTATCTATGATAAAATAGATGAGGTCGATTCTACAATAAAATTGAAGGTGAAAAGCGAATTATGTCAAAGATACTTAAAGGTACGATGTTATTAACGGCCGGAACATTTTTGTCAAAGTTTCTAGGAATGATTTATACCGTTCCGTTTGAAAATATGGTAGGTACGGAAGGCACAGATTTATTCTCAATTGCTTACGTCCCTTACAGCATATTACTTAGCCTTTCCAGTATGGGGGTACCTGTAGCTGTCTCCAAATTTGTTTCAAAGTATAACTCTTTGGGAGACTATGAAACAGGACGAAAGATGTTAAAAGCTGGGCTTACCCTCATGTCCATTACTGGTGTATTGGCATTCTTGATTTTGTTCTTTTCTGCAGAACAGGTGGCTGCCTGGACAATTGGTGAAGATTCTGATCGACTTGGGCATGCAACGATGGTTATACAAATGGTCAGTTTCGCTCTGCTTGTTATTCCGCCTATGAGTATTACCCGAGGGTTCTTCCAAGGGCATGAATCCATGGCGCCTACAGCCGTTTCGCAGGTGATTGAACAAATAGTAAGAATTGTGTTCTTGCTGGCGTCTGTTTTCGTTATTGTTCAAGTTTTACAAGGGCCGATTCCTCAAGCCGTCGGTTTTGCAACATTCGCAGCATTCATCGGTGGAATTGCTTCTTGTATTGTCCTTTATTGGTATTGGAGAAAGCGGAAACCGTTCCTGGATCGTCAATTAGAGGCTCAGGAGTACACGTATGGGTTGTCGAATAAGGATATGTTCAAAGAGTTGTTCGCCTACGCAGGCCCATTCATCCTAGTGGGTATTGCTACACCTCTGTATCAGCTAGTCGATCAGTTTACATTGGAAAAAGCTATCAAAGCCTCTGGGTTAGAGTATAATAATGCTTTTTCTATCATTAACTTTTTGAGCCATAAATTAATTATGATTCCTGTTACGTTAGGACTTGGATTGTCGTTAGCTCTCTTGCCGGCAATCACACAGGCTTATACTAAAAATGAAATGAACCGTCTGAACCACCAGATCAATCAGGCCTTACAAATCGTAGCCTTGTTGATCATCCCAGCTGTCGTCGGTCTTTCAGTTGTAGCTTTTGAGGCCTATGGGACATTCTATGGGGTGGATGAGCTTGAATATCGCGGAGATCTATTACGCTGGTACGCGCCTGTCGGATTATTCCTTGCGTTATATACTGTCACTTCTTCCATTTTACAAGGAATCAACAAACAGAACTTTGCTGTCATCAGTCTTGGTACAGGAATTCTATTAAAGCTGGGACTAAACTGGTGGCTCATTCAGCTATTTGGTGCAAAAGGAGCGATCATTGCCACAGGGATCGGGGTGGCAGCAGCAGTTATCCTAAACTTCGGACGTATTTTCACTTCCATTGAACTTTCTTACCAACAGTTGTTTAAGAGGACGTTGCTCGTGCTGATTTTGACAACGGTTATGGCCATCGTTGTGGTCTTTATTAAATGGATGCTTGGCTTCATTTTAGATCCGATGGAAAATCGCCTGGATGCTCTGATCGTTCTATTCTTCAGTATAAGTGCTGGAGGTCTGGTGTACTTGTGGTTAACTTATCAGACAACACTGCTCGAGCGTGTCTTAGGTGATCGTGTTCGCGTACTGGACAGATTTTTAAAAAGAGGATAAAAGGAGGTCTGGCGAAAATGAGAATTGATAAACTTTTAGCTAATATGGGTTATGGCACGAGAAAAGAAGTGAAAACTCTCTTGAAGGGTGGAAACGTACGAATTAATGGCAACCCTGAAAAAAGTCCGAAAACCCATGTGAACCCGGATGAAGATCTGGTCACGGTGATGGGGGAGGAAGTAGAGTATAGAAAATATATCTATTTAATGATGAATAAACCAGGCGACTTAATTTCTGCGACGGAAGATGCCCATGACCCAACCGTTATTGATATTTTACAGCCGGAGGATCAGGTTTTTGACCCTTTCCCTGTCGGTAGGCTGGATAAGGATACAGAAGGCTTGCTGCTGATTACAAATGATGGTCAGTTGAATCATCGTCTGACCTCCCCTAAAAAAGATGTCGGTAAGACTTACTTTGCTGTTATTGATGGAAAAGTAACAGAAGAAGATATAAGAAAATTCTCTGAAGGGGTTACCCTGGATGATGGATATCAAACCAAGCCTGGAAAATTGGTCATTCTCGAGTCTGATGATGTTTCAGAAATAGAATTAACTATAACTGAAGGGAAGTTCCATCAGGTGAAACGCATGTTCGAAGCGGTAGATAAAAAGGTGACCTACCTTAAACGTGTAATGATTGGAGAGCTTGAGCTTGACGATGATTTAGAGCTTGGGGAGTATAGGGAACTGACAGATGAAGAAATTGACTATTTAATGGAGATCACAAACTTAGAGCAGTAGACATCACTGAATAATCAACCAAAAAAACACCCGGAATTTTTTCCGGGTGTCATCTATATCCTCATCTTCTATGATATTTTGACTTTCTTTTCAGTGATTGTCCATTTTCCACGGTGCGGACTTGATACCAGTCCGTTGTATTCCAAAATGCTTAAGTCCCTCTGCATGGTACGGTCTGTGATACCGAACTCGTCTGCTAACTCATTCGTCGATACTGTTCCTCGATCTCTAATGTAGAGGTACACAGCTTTAATTCGATTGAGCATGCGGGATGATGGATGATTCAAAAAACCACTCCTTAATCGTCATTGTATGGAACTTGTGGTGCATGTGAATCTCTGAAGTTGGTTTCATTCTACAATAATGTGATGGAACGTGCTACTATAATCGTTTTAATTTACAGATTATTCATCTAATTTACAAAATATTAAAAGTTAGGAGGCTGGAACGATGATGTTACTTCGTAAGTTCTTCCTGAAAATGGTGAAAGTTAACAATACAGTCCTATTTACTGCGAGTGCTCTTCTTATCCTTATCTCGAGTATTTCCATCGTTGTTGTAGAACAAGATACATTCCCTACTCTTTTTGATGGTTTCTGGTGGGTGATGACAACCGTTACGACTGTAGGTTATGGTGATTATTTTCCAGTGACGGTGGCAGGACGCTCCATTGCGATACTATTATATGTCATAGGCATTGGACTTATTGGTATTGTCATAGGAAAAATTATCGACGGTTTAGCCATTTTTCGAAAAAAACGATTGGAAGGTGATATTGTGTATAAAGAGAGCGGTCATTTCGTTATCATTGGATGGTCCCAAAAAGCTCATTTTGCTGTAAAGGAAATGATGGAGACAAATAAGGAATGCAATATTGTCATCATTGATCAATTAAAAGAAGCTCCGATTCTTACAGAAAATATCCACTACATAAAAGGAGAGGCAGCGGACGAAGAGACGCTGATAAAAGCAAACATCTCCCAGGCAAAAGCGGTGCTGATTTTTGCTGATGAGCAAATGGGGAATGAACAGATGACAGACGGGAAAACCCTCTTAATCGCCTCTTCTATTGAGACTGTAGCCCCCGGTGTGCATACCATTGCAGAGATCATGGAAGAAAAACATGTGAAAAACTTCAAACATGCCCAAATCGATGAATTTATTGTTTCTAATGAAACGATTTCTTCCCTTGCGGTACGTTCTGCTTTTAGAAAAGGTGTCTCCGGTATTTATGGCCAGTTGCTTAAGAGGTCTGTAGGTGAAGACTTATATTACATTCCGAAGAAAGCCAGTTGGAGAACATACAGAGATGCTTTCGTGTCTTTACTTGATGATGGTGCGACTTTAATAGCTGATCGGAATGATCTGACTATCAATAGAAAATTGGATGAACTTATACCAGATGGGGCAGAGTTATATGCCGTATGTGACAAGCCGACATATGAGAAAATTCTAGGTAAAGGAGAATGAGTATGGACTTTCACGCTTTGAGTAAAAAGTATGAAAAGGAATATTTAGAAAAAGTGATCGAGTTGTTGAAGATTCCGAGTGTTTTCGAGGAAGACCGTGAGTATCCCTATGGAAAACCTATTCATGATGCGTTGGAGAAAATGCTGAGCATCGGGAAAGAAGATGGGTTTATTACGAAAAACGTAGATGGCCATGGTGGTCACATTGAATTCGGTGACGGGGATGAGGTCATAGGTGTTCTCGGCCACTTGGATGTTGTGCCTGCAGGATCCGGCTGGACCACACCTCCGTTTGACCCTGTGATACACGATGGGAAATTATATGCCCGAGGTGCACAAGATGATAAAGGACCTGTAATGGCTGCCTACATCGCTATGAAAATTTTAAAAGAGCAAGGTTTTCAGCCGAAGAAAAGAATTCGTTTAATTCTTGGTACCGACGAAGAGCGGGATTGGAAGGGCATTGATTATTACTTCAAGAATGAAACGATGCCTTCTCTTGGATTCACACCTGATGCCTCCTTTCCGGTCATTCATGCTGAAAAAGGGTTATTAGACAGCTATATGACCTACCCGGTGCCAGAAAATGATGGAGAAACAAAAGTCATCTCTGTACAAGGGGGGGATCGTTTGAATATGGTCCCTGATGAAGCAGTGGCATGGGTTGAATCTCATCTAAATGTAGAGGAGATTTTCAACGACTATTTAGCTCAGCACAAACTTGAAGGATCAGTAAAGGCTGCAGACGGACGGTTTGAGGTGAAAATGAAAGGCAAGGCCGTGCATGCGAGTAAACCTCAGGAGGGTCGAAATGCCATTACAGTGCTATTACGTTTCCTTCAATCCCTCCCTCTGGATGGTGAGTATGAATTATTTATCCAGAAGGTCTATCAGGCGTTTGAAACGACAGATGGAAAAGGATTGAATGTAAAGCAAATGGATGACGTTTCCGGACCCCTAACTTCAAACCTTGGTTCAATCGCAATGGACGAACATACATGTAAATTGGGTTTCAACCTTAGGTATCCTGTAAGTGCAGATTATGGTGTTATTAATCAGAATTTAAAAGAACTTGCAGCAAACAATAAAGGCACGTATGAAGTTTATGATCACCTGGCATCCATTCATCTCGAAAAGGACCACCCTTTTGTAAAAACGTTGCTTTCTGTTTATAACAAAGTCACAGATGAAGAAGCAGCTGCGAAGACGATGGGAGGGGCGACCTATGCGAGAGCCCTTGAAGCTGGAGTTGCTTTCGGCGCCTTATTTGAGGATAGCCCGGATACGGCTCACCAGAAAGACGAACATGTAAGAATTTCAGATATGATGAAGGCCATTCAGATCTATTCCGAAAGCCTGTATGAATTGACAAGATAAAGAAAGAGGGAGCACGTGATGCCCGAACATTCCATGGAGAAAACATATCGCTTCATTCAGATGTTTTACTTTTTCACTTTTTTTGCCTTTGGATCGATCTTTCCTCTCCTATCTGTCTTTTTAGCAGAGGAAAAAGGGCTGAGTCATACACAGATTGGAATCGTTATCGCAGCCCTTCCCCTCATTACTATTTTTGTACAACCCGTTTGGGGGATGCTGAGTGACTATACAAGAAATCCGAAAAGGTTGTTAATGATTGCTTCCGTTTTCGCTTCTGTGCTGGGCATCTTTTACCCCTGGCTGCAGGTATTCCCTGTTCTCTTGCTAGGTATCATTTGTATCGCATTGTTCCAGTCAGGGATCGTTCCTTTATCTGACAGCTTATCATTGAATTTTGTCCAACGAAATGGAAAGGAATATGGCAACATCCGGCTTTGGGGAGCAGTAGGCTTCGCTGTGGCTGTATTCGTTTTAGGACGGCTGACAGAAGCGACTGGTTCGATGAATTGGATTTTTTATTCTTTTTCATTAGGATTGCTGTTCGCTTTGATCACCCTATTTGAATTTCCGAAGCGTGCCGATGAGGTGACAGTTTCCTTTAGACAAGGATTAAAGACCTTAATTCAGGAAAAGCCTTTCCTCCTTTTTCTTGTTTCTAATTTTCTTATCTTTGGGCCTGTTCTGGCAAATAACTACTATTTTGGAACGTTTATTTTAGTTGTAGGAGGGACACTGTCGGGTGTAGGGCTTGCATTTTTACTTGCCGCAGGCAGTGAAGCTCCATTCATGAAATTCGCCCAGATGGTCATCAATCGTTTTGGTGTCGTTCCGATTATTATTTTCAGTGCAACGGTTTCTTGTTTGAGATGGTTTTTTTATTATTTCGAACCTTCTAGTACCGTGGTTTATGCAACAACGATTGCCCAGGGCGTTTCCGTAGGGCTCTACATACCTGCGGCTCTAATTCTAGTGCGGGAACTGGCTCCGGGAGATGTAAGGGCTACGGCTGTGGGATTATATTCAGCCGTAGGGAACGGGCTTGGAAATGCTTGTTTTACATTTGTTGGAGGGGTGGTTATTGACCTTTGGAGTGTGTCTTTCATGTATGGTGTGTTTTCTTTCATGACTTGAGTTGGGATCATCATTCTCCTGATCGTTAATAAAATGGTACAACCTGAATGGAAGGAGCGTATAGCATGAGTCATTATTTTATTGGCATAAAAGTTCATTCAGAGATTCGTGACAAGTTGATGACCTGGCAATCCATCTTAAAAAAGAGGATGGCCTATAAAGATTGGACGGCAGAAGAAGATTTGCATATCACATTAAAGTTCCTTGGGAGTTGTTCCGATGAAAAAGTGGAAGGTTATATCCAGTTATTGAATCAAGAAAGCTGGCCTTCTGAGTATTCGTTGAGTATCGGTCCGGCCGGGAGTTTCGGTGATCAGGAGCGACCGAGAGTTTTTCACGCTCAAGTTCAGAGGGCACCTGGCTTGTTAGAAACAAAAGATAAAGTGGATGCTATTGGTGAAAAACTAGGGTTTGAAAAGGAAAAACGAAAGTTCAGTCCCCATATTACATTAGCGAAGAAGCAGCCAGAGGGTGTGTCCCCTTTAATCGAGGTTTCCGAGGACTCTATCCTTCTTGAAACATATAAAATGGCCGTGAATGAAATTTCTTTTTTTCGTATACACCCCGGAGACCAGCCAAAATATGAAACAGTTGCGACAATCAAAGGTGGGTCAAAGAATTAATGGCACAATTGATTAAATTAAATGATTATATTTCCAGATATGAGACGAATATTTATCAATATCCAAGGCAATATGTGAAATTGAAGAAGGATCATTGGAATAAAATGAAAAAACGGTTCGAACAAGGATGGCTGGAAGAGCCTATGGAAAGGATCGATAAAAGAGAAGAACAACCAAGAAGAGGAATTAAAAATTTTTTAAAATTAAGATCAAAAGTAGAAGGGGAGGAAACTAGTGAAAACCTTTTAAGAGAAGATCTTCTTCCTTCCTCTGAAGAAGAATTGAAACAATACTACTTAGATGGTTTAATTCCTTTTCAGTTGAAATGGGCGACGACTACTTTGAGGGAAAAATCGTACCTTGATCCTTCTTACAAGCAAAATTCAGATTTGAAATATTTTTTACAACGTTTACCAGATACCTTTCTTCTCATGTTTGAGCCAGTGGTGCAAATGAAAAATACAGAGGTGGAGATTGATCATCTGCTTATTGGTCCATCGGGCATTGAAATTATCTCCCTCCTCTCTCACCCATACGGAGAAACCATTCATCCTACATCAGAGAAAAGTTGGAATATTGAGAAGGAGGGAGTGCAAAGCAAGGTGCTGAGTCCAATGCACTCCCTCCGAAGAACAGAAACCTTTATTAAAAGTGTCCTGAGTAATTATCAACTGGATTTTCCATATCGCAAAGTCGTTTTGTCCAAAACCATGCGATTTGTTTCAGGGCAAGCTCCCTATCAAACGGACTGGATTGGTAAAGATCGATATACCTCGTGGCTACATGAAAAAAGAGCGGCAAGATCTCCCTTGAAGCATAATCAATTGAAGGTAGCTGAAGCTTTATTGAACCATTGCAGCACGATAGCTGTTAAACGTCCTGAATGGGACATGGAAGACGATTTTACGGAAGGATAAGTTCCTTCTCTGGGACAGCCTGAGGCTTTCCGATGTAGTACCCTTGCCCAAAGTCAACCCCTATTCGTTGAAGCCAATCCCATTCTTCCTGTAATTCAATCCCTTCTGCAAGGACGTGGATGTTTAACTGCTTTGCTCGTTCCATTACATCAAATAAAAATGCTTGGTTGTTCACATCCTTATGACAATTTTGAATGTAAGAGCGGTCAATCTTTAAATAATCGGGTTGCAGCAGGCTTAACATCTCTAATGTGCTGTAACCGGAACCGACATCATCCAATGCCACTTTCATTCCCGAAGCTTTATAAGTTTCGAGGATGGATTTTAAATGTTCCACATCATCAATCTTCTCGGTTTCCACGACTTCAAAGACGAGATCTTCCGGGTCAATGTTAAATTCTTTAACGATTTGGAAGGTATGCTTTAAGCAAAACTCAGGGACGTAAATCGTTGAAGGTAGAAAGTTAATGAAGATCTTTTCCCCCACATTCAGATGTTCTGATTTTGCTTTTACAGCCGTTCTACGTGCTTTTTGATCCAGCATGGATTGGAGACCGGAGCGGCTGGCATAGGAAAACAATTCGCCAGGTGGTACAGATAGGTCTTTCGTCCGAAGCAGCGATTCATAACCGTATACACGGTTGTTTTTCATGTCCACAATCGGTTGTAGATGCGATTCGAAGAGCCCGGCATGGATCAACTCTGCTAATTCAGGGTGTTGTAATCTTTCATAGAGATGCTGTATAGATATCGGAAATGATTGAGAATTTTCGGTGTTGAGAATATGTACCCAATAATCCAGTGCAGAATCTCCCAACCAATCGACCAAAGCTAGTCTTAACTCGTCTTTACTACGATAAGCATAAACCTTTGCATCTGGACTTTCATGAGTGAGGGGGAGTGGGAATTTATTTTCTCCTAGTTGAGAATGTTTGGAGTTGAAAACTAATGCTCCCTGATTGGGAATAAAAACAGAAGTACCACAATATTGACAATCCTTCGCCAAAGTAAATTCCTCCTTTTTTACTAATAGTATACTAGAATAACAGGAACGTTGTATAATGATATGATCATATAGGTAGGAGAAATGTCTCATGTACATAATGATTGTCAATCCAATAGCTGGTAATGGTCAATCAATAAACCTGTTTCGGCGCATACAAAAAGAACCGTTATATAAGAAAAAGAATTGCCGGTCATTCCTAACTGAAGAACCGGGCCATGCAGAAAGACTTGCTCTTCAAGTGACCAAAATCCATCATGAGTCTTTAGAAGGAATTATTGTCCTTGGAGGAGATGGAACCCTCCATGAAGTCGTGAATGGAATTAGAAATTATCCAGACACTCCGGTGGGTTTTATACCTGCGGGTTCTGGGAATGATTTTGCAAGGGGGCTCTCCCTGAAGAATCGAGGACTAAAGCTGTTTCGATCCTATGTGGAAAAACCAATGAGATCAAAGGTCTTTCTAGCCAGCTACAGTCTTAATCAAAGGCAGAAAAAAGGGAGCCGTACGTTTATGAATAGCATGGGATTTGGACTTGATGGTGTAGTGGTAGGTGAAGCCAACCAGCAAAAATACCGCTCATGGACAAAAAGGCTTCACATAACTAAGCTCACCTATCCTCTTGCTCTCCTTCGGTCCATCGCGAAGACCGAACCCATCCATTTTGAACTGTTTCTTGATGGGAAAAAAACGAACATTAATAAAGCCATGATGGTGACCATAACCAATCATCCTTATTATGGTGGTGGAATGAAGATTGCCCCGAAAGCTAAGTTCAACAGTAAAAGTTTAACCATACTCGTGGTTAAACCGATATCAAAAAAGAAGCTTATGGGCATGTTTGTTAGCGTATTTTTTGGTCTGCATACAAAAATGAAAGAAGTGGAAGAGTGGAAAGCTTCCTCTGTACATATAAGTTCGGGACAACCGCTTCCTTTTCAAGTGGATGGGCAAAGTGGCACATGCTTCGACTGCAGCATCAAGAAAGCGGAAACATCGACAACATTCTACTCGGATTGATAGATATCTCTTGAAAGTTGACAGAATGATGGGTTAATCTAAAATAAGGTAACTGTTGAATCGGTATCATGATAATTTTGGATCATTCCCAAAGTACGGTATACTAGAACAACAAACAAAGACGTGATTCAATCACAAGAGGATTTGAGGAATTGAAGGTGAATTGGTTGGAACATATTCTTGGTAGTAACTGGACGATAACACCAGCAGGCGGTTCGACAGGAGAAGCCTATTACGCTCAGACTGAAGGAAAACGTTTATTCTTAAAACGTAATTCTTCCCCTTTTTTAGCCGTTTTATCTGCTGAAGGTATTGTGCCAAAGCTTGTTTGGACCAAACGGCTTGAGAACGGAGATGTAATTACAGCGCAGGAGTGGCTTGAAGGGCGCGAACTGAAGCCTGAGGAAATGAAACATAGACGTGTGGCGAACCTTCTCAGCAAAATCCACCATTCCACAGAACTTCTTGATATGCTTATGAGGCTCGGGAAACATCCTTTAACACCGGATGAAGTACTGAAAGATATAAAAGGAAACCAAAAAATCCTGGATCAAGTAGATCCCAGGATTGAAATTCATCATGCCATTAAGTTTCTTGAAAAGCATGCTCACCATGTCCACCATGATGTACATGTCGTTTGTCATTGCGATACAAACCATAATAATTGGTTGTTGTCTTCCAAAGACCAGCTTTACCTTATTGACTGGGATAACGCAATGGTAGCTGATCCAGCTCTTGATCTTGGCATGCTTTTGTACAATTATATCCCTGAAGATCACTGGAACGTATGGTTGAAAGAATATGGGATCTACCCTGATTCCCATATGTTCGAACGAATGAAGTGGTACTCTGTATCTCAGGCGCTGGCTTTCATACAGTGGCATCAAATGAGAGGCGAATATGATGAAGCTTCCATTCGTACAGAGAAGTTGAAAAAAATAATGAAAAAGCATGAAATCATATAAAAAAGTTCCATCTGAATGTTATTTCAGATGGAACTTTTTAGATTCCTCATGTATTGAAATAAAAGGCAGGGTTGTTGAAGACTTTGTTTCGAGATATTTTCGGGGATTTTTACGTTATTGGTTGTCAGGTGTAGAGGTTGTTGTAAATGAAAAAACCGCTGCTTAGGCAGCGGTTTTTTCTGTAGCCGGAGTATATTTAAGTTTCTTTTCCTTAACCTCAGTGCTCATCATTTCTGATAATTTTTCAAAAGGGTATATAAATAGTGCGTAACCTGCGAATAGGACAGAGAAAACAGCCAATACAGTCAGTTCAATCGTTTTAGAGATCATTTTCATAATTTCGATCATCACTCCTGTTTATTTAATAAGGCACGATATTAATGGTATATCAGTAAGCGCTTACAACCCAACCCCTCAAACCATGCATATTTCTAAAATTATCGTCGATAATCTTATTGATGCATCATTAGCTCATGCATTGTCTTATATAAACGAGTTAGGTCTGTTTTTCCTCCTCTACCAAGGAAAACGAGAAAAATTTTTATTTTTATCAGCTTCGTGGTACCATTTTATCGATAAGAAGGAGGAATCCATTACATGCGTTTAAGAAATAAACCGTGGGCTGATGACTTTTTAAGTGAAAATGATGAAGTTGTCGTCCAACAACCGTTTGAAATGAAAGGGAAATGGAAGGAGCTTTTCTATAACCAGGAACAGCCCTTACATTTAGAAATAGGTTCAGGTAAAGGCCAATTTATTGCCGGTATGGGAAAACAGCATCAGGATATTAACTTTGTAGGCTTGGAATTCGTGAAAAGTGTGATTGTCGGGGCGGTCAAGAAAGTCCTTGCAGCTGATACAACCAATGTCCGTATGGTCAACGAAAATGCAAAAGACCTAAGGGATTTGTTTGAAGATAACGAAGTCGATCATATTTACTTAAACTTTTCTGATCCATGGCCTAAAAATAAACATGAAAAACGCAGGTTAACGTTCCATACGTTCTTAGAACAGTACAAAGCCGTGCTGAAAGAAGAAGGACAGGTTACATTGAAGACTGATAATAAAGGTCTCTTTGAGTATTCTCTTGTCAGCTTTTCAAATTTCGGTATGATTCTGGAAGATGTATCCGTTGACCTTCATGCAGACGAAGACCCTTTAAATGTGGAGACAGAATATGAGGAAAAGTTCTCTGCAAAAGGACAACCCATTTACCGTTGTACAGCACGCTTCTCCAAATGATAACGTTTTCATTAGCTCTAGTTATTATGATAAACTAGAGCTATCTTTGTTAATGGGAGGAGATTGCTGGTGGAAAACCTTAAGGTGGGACGTGCTTCATTGACATGGTTGAATGGTGGGGTGACTCACATGGATGGAGGAGCTATGTTCGGAGTAGTGCCTAAACCATTATGGAGTAAAAAATATCCCGTCAATGAAAACAATCAAATTGAATTGCGAACAGATCCTATTTTGTTAGAGGTTGATGGGAAGAAGATGCTGATCGATTCAGGAATAGGCAATGAAAAGATGACGGATAAGCAAAAACGGAATTTTGGGGTTTGGGAAGAGTCATCAGTTCTGCGGTCTTTAGATAGCCTGAATATCAAACCGGAGGAAATTGACGCATTGCTTATGACTCATATGCATTTTGATCATGCTTGTGGAATGACGAGATGGGAGGAGGATCAGCTTGTTCCTACTTTTCCTAACGCGACCATTTATACGAGCGAAGTAGAATGGGATGAAATGCGCCAGCCGAACATGAGATCAAAGAATACGTATTGGCAGACGAATTGGGAAGCGGTCCAAGGAAAGGTACATACGTTTAAAGATTCGTTGGATGTGCTGCCAGGTTTAAAAATGATTCATACAAGTGGTCATAGTCACGGACATTCGATCATCACTTTTGAAGATGGCGATGATGTATTCATTCACATGGCAGATCTTATGCCAACGCATGCTCACCAAAATCCGCTCTGGGCCCTTGCGTACGATGATTACCCTGTAACTTCTGTGCATGAGAAACAACAGTGGATGGAGTATGGTTATCAACGCCGGGCCTGGTATGTTTTTTATCATGATGCTATTTATAGAGCATTGAAGTTTGATGAAGATGGACAGATCCTGGACAAGGTTAAGGAAAAGGAACATCACTATCAATAAAAAATACCCTCGTCTCCGAGGGTATTTTTGTATGATTTAAGCTGTCGTTTCCGCAACGTCAACGATTGTTCCTGTTTCCGTATCGATGTAAAATTCAAATTGAGATGTTTCACCGTCCTGGTTTTTAGAAATCCCGCCACGGTACACATCGTAATTAATTCCGTTTTTGTTCAATTCTTCGGGCTTCATGTAAATCCAGGACCCACTGATCGGTCCTTGCTTTTTAAAAGCTTCTTTAGCAATTTTTAGTGCTTTTTCAGGAGTAACGCCCTGACCATTACTTAATTGCTCTTTTACTACGTAGCCTGCCAATGCTCCTACACCAGCTGCTAGTGCGACTTTTTTCCAGTTCATTAACCAATCACCTCACAACTTATTTCTAACCCTCAGTATACTAAATATTCCCGATAAAAGGAAATCAAAACTTATAAACATGGCTGATTTGTAGAAACGTTTTCAAAATTCCGTTAAACTATGGAAAGAAGGAAAAAAAGGAGATGTACATATGAATCAAGAAACGAAAAGTCTTTTTAAAACATTGACAGAACTCCCGGGCGCACCTGGGAATGAACATCTTGTCCGACAGTTTATGAGACAGGAACTTGAAAAGTACTCGGATGAGATTGTACAAGACCGTCTGGGCGGCGTTTTCGGGTTGAAGAATGGTAAAGGCCCTACTGTCATGGTGGCAGGTCATATGGATGAAGTAGGTTTCATGGTTACACAGATTACGGATAATGGTATGCTCCGCTTCCAAACCCTTGGCGGGTGGTGGAATCAGGTTATGCTTGCACAGCGTGTTCAGGTCATGACAGAAAAAGGTCCTGTAGTAGGAGTGATTGGATCGATCCCTCCACATAACTTGACACCAGAACAACGGAAAAAGCCGATGGAAATTAAGAATATGCTTATTGACATCGGTGCAGATGACAAAGACGATGCTAAGAAAATCGGGATAAAACCAGGGCAGCCGATCGTACCGATTTGTCCTTTCACTCCAATGGCTAATGAAAAGAAAGTTCTCGCTAAAGCTTGGGATAACCGTTATGGTTGCGGTCTTTCCATCGAGCTTTTAAAAGAGCTGCAAGGAGAAAAGGTTCCAAACAAGCTGTACTCAGGTGCTACGGTTCAAGAAGAAGTAGGATTGCGAGGGGCACAGGTTGCTGCTAACATGATCGAGCCAGACATTTTTTATGCGTTAGATGCATCACCTGCCAATGATATGAGCGGGGATAAAAAAGAGTTCGGTCAGTTAGGTAAAGGAGCTCTCCTGAGAATTCTAGATCGTTCGATGGTTACACACAGAGGGATTCGTGAATTCATTCTGGATACTGCTGAAACCCATGATATTCCTTATCAGTATTTTGTTTCTCAAGGAGGAACAGATGCAGGGAGAGTTCATATGGCAAACGATGGTGTTCCATCCGCAGTAGTTGGTGTATGTTCCCGTTATATTCATACCTCTTCATCCATTATTCATGTGGATGACTATGCGGCAGCCAAAGAACTTTTAATCAAACTTGTAAAAACAACAGATCAGAGTACCGTAGACCAAATCAGAAGAAATGTGTAAAGGAAATGGAAGTCCCCTCAGCTGATTTCAGAGGGCGTGACTTTATGCTAAAATTGGTGAACAGGTCCCATTGATCTTGTATGAAGTCCTCATTCAAGAGAGATAATGGCAATAAACGGCTAGAGAAGGAGAAAGGTGCTCGCAATGCTGAAAATTTATGTGGGATCCCAAAACCCTACGAAAATTGAATCCGTAAAAAGTGTTTTCCCTAATATGGAAGTCATTGGAATGGAAGTAGAATCGAAAGTTGCAGCCCAACCCTTTTCTGATGAAGAGACATTAGAAGGGGCAATTAACCGCGCGAGGGAATGTGCATCTCAAAATAAAGCCCATATAGGAATTGGACTTGAGGGTGGAGTCATGGAGATAGAAGATGACCTTTACTTGTGTAATTGGGGAGCATTAGTAGACAGTAAAGAAAACGTCTATACTGCGAGTGGTGCTCGCATTCTCCTTCCTGATGAAATAAAAGCAGGGTTGGAAAAGGGGAAAGAGCTAGGGGAAGTCATGGATGAATTTACGGATAAACATGATGTAAGAAAAAATGAAGGGGCCATCGGAGTTTTTACGAATGGCGCCATTCACAGGGAAGAAATGTTCACCCATGTAGTGAAGTTGCTAAAAGGGCAGTGGACCTATGATCAATAAGAAAAGGATGCATCTATTTTAGATGCATCCTTTTCCTTATGTCCAAGAGTTTATTGCTTATAAGCTCCCTTTAGTGGAAGACTCAGTTTCGAGACTTTTGTGTGATTCTAGGGCTTCGGGAAAAGGTTCGCTTTCCATGGCGTGGGCGGTGAGCCTCCTCATGCTACGCCTTCCGGGGTCTCACCGTTTCCCTCCGCCCCTTTATCTTATAAGTGTCTCGAAACCACTTCTAAAATGGTCAGCTTAAATTCATTAGTAAGGTTTCAATTCTCCTACCCAAGGCGGGCATATAGTGTGTTATATCAAGCAATTGAGTATGCTAAACGTCAATGAAATAGAGTTTTATATCATTCGCTTCTCATAACCATAAGAGCGGATTTTTTAAGAGTGGTTTCGAGTATCTTCTTTGGTAAGTGGGCGGAGGGGAATGGCGAGACTCCTGCGGGAAAAAAGTGCTTGGTGAGACCCCACAGGACGCAGTCCGAGGAGGCTCACCGCGCTCCCGCGGAAAGCGAGCTATTCCCCGTAGCCCCCTCCACTCAATAAAAGTCTCGAAACTGCGTCTTACACAATCCTGCCATATACTTTAATAACTTATTTAAGGTTTATTCATATAAGTAGGTAAGAACGTCAAGGGCCTGGTCTAATGTCTCGACGGTTACATCAGCTTGGTTGGATAATTCTTTGAGTGGATGAACAAGAGATTCAGGTCTTACTAAAATCAAAGGTTTTCCAGCCTGTAGGGCTGCACCTGCATCCATCGCTGTATTCCACTGTTTGTAGGACTCTCCGAAATAAGCAATAACAGCATCAGATTTTTGGAGTAAAACACGTGTTCTGAAATTATTTACACTGGAGGCAGCCTCATCACGATACACCTTATTTGGCTGTTCACCTAAAATCTTCTCCCCGATATCATCAGAAAGTGCATGATTCTCTTGTGGACTTACAAAGCGGATAGGTAACTTTTCCTTTTCTGCTTTCTTTCTTATTTCGTTTCGCCAATCATCATGAATTTGACCTGCTAGATAAATAGTTAATTCCATTGCTCATCCTCCTTGAAATTCCCTTTTCTTTAGTATGGAAGATGTAAAAAAAGAAGTCTAGTAAACGAGCTTTTGCTGGACTTCTTTTTAGTTATGATGAGAGCCTTTCCTCTTCATGGGCTGGCTCTACCTTCTTGTTCGGTTGTTCTTCGATGCTGCTGGTTTCCAATTGGAATTCGGCTTCTTCGAAAGTTTCATCAGCGTCTAATTCTTCCAAATGATCACTTGGATTTTCATTGATGTTGAACTGGCTGATTTCAGCGGATAGTTCCTGGGAAAGTCCCTGAAGGTCAGTAGCTGAATGGTGAACTTTTTCAATTGATAGTAATTGGTTTTCACTGGAGGCCGCAACCTCCTCTGCTGTAGCTACAGCTTCTTCCGATATTACACTAATGCTCTGCAACCTTTCTTTCACTTCCTCATTTACACGATCCACACCTTCAACCGCTTCATTTACTTCCCGTATTTGTTCATTCATCGATTGTACATAAGAGGCGATCCGTTCGAAAGCATCTTTGGTTTGAGTGACAGCTTTATCCTGTGAAGACTGAAAGTGTTTAAACTTCTCTGCTTCATTAGAAAGAGTGGTCATTTGGGTGGACATGGTTGTAACCATGTTTTGAATGCTTCCTGCTTCCTGTTTCGACCGTTCTGCTAATTTTCTAACTTCATCGGCAACGACGGCAAATCCCTTTCCTGACTCACCAGCCCTCGCTGATTCGATAGCGGCATTTAAGGCTAAGAGGTTTGTACTATCTGCTATTCCTTCAATCGTTGTGACCACTTTATTTACTTCTTCAGATTTTTTTGAAGCGTTCTGCACTTCTTCAGTCATATGGGAAGCAAGGTCGATAAAGTCTCTGGAAGTCTTTTCTAAATCAGCGACCGTTTGTAAGCCGGCATGTCCTTCCGATTCAGCTTCCATCAGTTTGGATTGAATCGTTCCAGAAGCTTTCTTTGTATCGTTGATAGCTTCTGAGACTTGCTGGATGAATTGGTGAGTTTCATCAATTTTTTGAGCTTGATCCTGCGATCCAGCTGCTACTTGACTAATTGCTTCATTTACTTCTTCTGCTTGATTTGTCGTTTGATCTGAAATGGAAGCGAGATTCTCAGATGAAGTATTAAGGACACCCGTAGCTTGAAGGACTTTCCGTACAGATTGTTCCATTCTCTCGGCCATCTGGTTAAATTGCATACCCAGTTCAGCCATCTCATCTTTGGAAGTCAAATCTACACGATGAGACAAATCGCCTTCACCAATAAGCGTGGCACTTTCCTTGAGGCTGTTTATGGATTTTTTAATGGACCGAATTAAGAAGAAACCCGTAGTTAAGATCACGATTAAAATAAGTCCGCCGATTATTGCAAGTAATGTTGTTAACCATTGTTGTCGCTGTTTCTGATCGTTAATCATGGATGCGTTTAATTCACTTGCGGTTGACATAACAGCATCCACTTGACTGGAGATATCTGCCGCAATCCCTTCAAAGGAGGTGCGGATGGCGCTGGCTTGTGTGAATGTATTATCCATGGAGTTGATGGTCTGTTCATATTTCAATAGGTTCCGGCTTAAAGTGGAAGACTGGTCAGCATCCAGACCCATTGTCTTAATTGTATCTTTAAAATTTTGAGAACTGGTTTTGAATGCAGATAATTGCTCGGAGTTCGGTTCATTAATGTAATTTCGTTCGCTTACTTTCATCGCAAGCAAGGAATTCTTCAATGGTTCACTGTTCACATATTCAATAACATCGTTGAAATTTTCATAAGATGTCTGAATGTGTTTATGTAGTCCTTCATTCTCAGTAAATCCGACTAGTTTATACATATTAACTAAAGGACCTAATTCTTCTTGATATTGAACAGCTTTCTTAGTAATTTCCGTGAATTGACTGTTGATACGGGGATAATTTTTATACTCGTTGGAAAAGTTAGTCGCTGTTTCTTTTACGGATTGGATAGCGGCTGCTGTCTCCTCCCCTTGCTCAGCACTTGGGTTATTGAAAAACTTTTGTTGCTCAATTAAGGTTTTAGACATTAGATAATTGATTTTCTGGCTGTCCGCAAGTGACTGTTGAACCTCTTTCGTTCGTTGTGCCATCTCTTTTTGTTCCTGAAAGAAATATGTAGAAAAAACAAAGATGGTAACAATACCAATCACTGCTACGATCAACAGAAAACGCATTCGGCCTCTAATCGACTTCATTCGACCCCTCCTTTTAAAATTTCACAAATTTCTTTATATACTGATTAATTATAGATCTTTTTATCTAGTAAAACAATAGGGGTGATGAGTAGCATAAGGGGTCTTTTTACTTATATTGATACGTGAGAAGTGTATTTACACCTGTTTGAAATGGGTGTATGATAGTTTTGTTCACTTCAGGAGGTTGAGAAATGCTTACATTCTTAAAAAGAAAAGGAGTCCAATTGTCCTTTCAGGCTTATTTTGTTACCGCATTAAGCTACATGGCATTGGGTCTGTTTTCTTCATTAATTATTGGATTAATTATTAAAACAATTGGCGAACAGACAGATATAATCGTTCTATCAGAATCGTTCATTGAGATGGGTACTTTTGCAATGGACTCTAAAATATGGGGGGGAGCCATTGGAGCTGCGATTGCTTATGGGCTTAAAGCACCACCGCTTGTGATTTTTGCAGCCTTATTCAGTGGGGCCGCCGGGGCAGAACTGGGCGGCCCTGCAGGAAGTTATATAGCCGCCTTATTAGCGACTGAGTTCGGGAAAATCGTCAGTAAAGAAACTAAGATTGATATCATCCTGACTCCTTTTGTCACGATTATTGTAGGTTATTGTGTAGCAGCAGCGATAGGCGCCCCGATTGGACGTTTTATGGCAGGGATAGGGAGCATCATTAACTGGGCAACGCAGCAACAGCCATTGGTTATGGGGGCACTTGTAGCTGTACTAATGGGGATTGCCTTAACAGCACCTATATCCAGTCTGGCTATAGCTTTAATGCTCTCTTTAGATGGTGTTGCAGCAGGAGCAGCCACCGTAGGATGTGCCGCGCAGATGATCGGTTTTGCTACCATTAGTTACAGAGATAACGGATTTGGCGGGGCTCTAGCACAGGGGATTGGGACATCCATGCTACAAGTTGCGAATGTGGTGAAAAAACCTCTGATTATTCTTCCTCCAACGATAGCCGGTGCTGTCTTGGCCCCCATTGCAACCGTCTGGTTAAGCGTAGAAAACAATGCCGCAGGTTCCGGAATGGGAACGAGCGGTTTCGTAGGCCAAATTATGACTTTTGAGTCTATGGGGTTTTCATGGGACATCTTCTGGATCATCGTCAGTTTTCATTTTATAGGACCAGCCCTGATCAGTTATCTTGTGGCGCTATGGTTCCGCAGAAAAGGATGGATCAAGCCAGGCGATATGATTATTCAATACGATTAATCATGTGCTAGAATAACGTTGGAGGTGACCAGAAATGATTACACTAGAATCAGATCAACAGATGAAAGAACTTCAAAATAATGAATCTGTCATTTTCTTATTCTCTGCCGACTGGTGTCCAGATTGCAGAGTGATTGAACCATTCCTTCCAGAATTGGAGGAGAAGTATAAAACATGGAAATTCGTATATGTCGACCGGGATCAATTTATCCACATCTGTGCAGAAAACGATGTGTTCGGTATTCCTAGTTTTCTAGCTTTCAAGGATGGAGAAGAAGTCGGTCGCTTTGTCAGTAAGGACCGAAAAACAAAAGAACAAATCGAGGAATTCATTAACAAACTTGACCAATAAAAAAAGGCCGCGCCAAAGCGCGGCCTTTTTTTCATTCACTTTCCTTTCATCAATAAAGCTCCCTTTAGTGGAAGACTTGGTTTCGAGACTTTTGTTGGGTGGATAGGGGCTGCGGGGAATAGCTCGCTTTCCGCGGGAGCGCGGCGCTCCCCACAGGAAAGTGAGTAGCTTCCCAGCCACCCCTGACGCTCAAACCGGGAAACGGACCCTGGAAAGTCTCGAAACTGAGTCTTCCAGAATCCTGCCAGTTAGTTGTATAGCGTTGTACTTTTGTTATGGAGGGGGAAATGTGTATAATAGAAAACGATGTAGTTAGAAGAAACGAAAATAGTAAACAAATTCTTTCTTCCCATAATAAAGGAGGAAAAAAGATGAAAATGACAAGCATTAAGATGAAGAAAAAACTTGAAGAACGTCTAGCGAATGATCAATGGAAAACGACATTCAATAGAGATAAAGATACCTTCCGTGTCGAGTGGAGTCACTCCGGGAAAGGGATTACGATTACATTGCCGAATGTGATTTCGAAGTATGAATCGCGCGGGGAAGAAGCCATTGATGAGCTGGAAGACCATGTGAAAGAAGCTCTTCGAGTTATGAATGAAGATCATAAGCTGACAGGTAAAGAACAGCATATTTTTCCTGTTATACGAGCCGCTTCATTTCCGACGGAAACCGAGCAGGGGAAAAAGTTGGTCTATGTCGACCATACAGCAGAAACACGGATTTATTATGCTTTGGACTTAGGCAAATCTTATCAATTAATTGATGAGAGAATGCTGGAAGACGAGGGTTGGTCTTTAGACAGAATTAAGGAAGTGGCTGGATTTAATGTGCGATCTCTTCCTGTAGAGATGAAAAAAGACACCGTGTACGGAAATGACTTCTATTTCCATTCAATAAGGGATGGTTATGATGCAAGTCGTATCCTGAATGAGGCTCTTCTTGAAAAGCTCAAAGCTGAGTGTAAAGGAGAGCTAGCCATCAGCATTCCTCATCAGGATGTTATTATCTTTGCAGATGTCCAAAATTCAGAAGGATATGATATATTAGCTCAGATGGCTATGAAATTCTTTGCAGAAGGAACGGTACCTGTTACTTCCTTGTCGTTTTTATATGAGGATAAACAGCTGGAACCGATTTTCATTCTTGCTCAGAAGAAACCGAATAAGGATCGAAAGGAAGAGTAGAACATGGATGTATTTTACAATAAGCAAGGAATCGGAGATGTCCTGATTATTCCAATCAAAGATGGAGACCGTGACACATTTAAACAGGAAGCTTATGGCGATGTAGTGAAAATAACCAATAGTAAAGACGGTTCTTTGCTCGGCTATAACATTTTCAATGCCTCCAAGTATTTTAATATCGAAAGTCAGGGGAAAATGCGTTTGACCGAAGAAATGCTAGCCCCGATCAAAGACCTCTTCACGAAAAATCAGCTCGACGATGTGCTTGACTTTGATTTAAGTCCGAAGTTCGTCGTTGGATATGTGAAGGAAAAATCAGGACATGAGAATGCTGACAAATTAAGTGTTTGCCAGGTAGATGTCGGAGATGAAACGTTGCAGATTGTCTGTGGTGCTCCGAACATCGATCAGGGGCAAAAAGTCGTTGTTGCTAAAGTAGGAGCGGTGATGCCTGGTGGAATGAAAATCAAAGATGCAGAATTGAGAGGCGTTCCTTCATCGGGAATGATCTGCTCTGCAAAAGAGTTGAACCTCCCAGATGCACCAAACGAAAAAGGAATCCTCGTTCTTGACGAAGATGCTGTTATTGGGCAGTCTTTTGAAGTTTAAACAGGATAGAGATAAGCAAAGTAGCCCAGCTGCTTTGCTTTTTTTGATTCAAAAGTCATTTTTAAAGGTATTGTAAACCAACCAATGCCACAAACCTGTTAAAATAGGGATAATCCTATAAGTGATTTAAAAATTGAAAAGAGAGTGAACGTAATGTGGAAAGACTTAAGAAATAAAATGAAAAAATGGTTGGATACAGAAGAAAAAAATGACCAGGAGACGCTACATAATATAGAGGAAAGAAATGATGTAAACGCTAAAACAAAAATGACTTACCGTTATCCGAAGCAAGGGGAATTTCGTTTTCCTGTCATTCCGGATGCGCCAGGGAAAGCTCAGAATGAAGATGAAAGTTATCAACGTCCTCGACGCAAGAAAAACGTTGAACAACAGGAACCTGTGGAGAGGATTCCCCAAAGGAAGAAAAGACCTAGAAAAGAAGAAAAAGGGGTTGAGGAGTTACCGGAAACATCATCGATCCCTTTCACGCCTACTGATGTTCCTTCTCCTATATACGGATACCAGGCACGACAACTTACCAAAGGCTTGGAAAGGTTAGAATATGCCGTAGAGGAACAACAATCACAGCCGGAATTTTTTACTGATTCCAATGATGAAAAACAATGGCAGGAATTACGGAAACGAATGAGGGCACGTGTCGATGAAGAAAACTCTAGACCAAAACCAGCTTCCGATCTGCCGAATATTTTTAATCGGGAAGAAGCGGCCACTAAAGAAACCAGCTTACCTGAGGTCACAAAGGAAGAAAGCAGAAGTGAGTACGAAGAAAATGGGGGACCGAATCAATCCAAAGAATACAAAGGGCTCACATTCGCTGATGATGAACTGGTGGAAGCAGAAGAAGACCATCACGATGAAACCCTATCTATGGAAGACGACAGTAAAGGAGAAACAGTCACAGGTGATACTTCCTTAGGAACAGAAAAGGGTAAAGAACACCAGGAGATCGAAGGCGAAAAGAGTGACCAGGAGAATCTTTCAGAGTCTCTTCAAGAGGCCATTCGAAGAGGAGAAGAAGATTCATTAGAAAGGTCAGAAGTGAGCGAGTATAAAGAAGAAGAGCATACGAGGTTGGAAGGTTCTGATGGTGAGCAAGAAACGAAGGAAATAACAACGCGTGCAGAGACAGAATATGAGGAAACACAGAGGGAACTCCCTGAATTTAATGAAAACAAAGAAGACTCTACATTTTCCATAATGGAAGAGCAGATAGAATCCGGCTTGACTATGGAACAAAACGAAGACGTAGAACGGGATGATTCAGACTCTGAAATGAGCCAGGAGGATGATCGAACAGAGTTAGAAAGCGAACATTTGAACAATGAGGACGCGGATGCTCTTACTCAGGAGGAACCTTCCCCCTTCCATAAGGAAAAAGAAAGGTTCACTAAAGAAAAAGCAGAACATAAGGTGTCCGAAATGACTCAAGAGCAGCCAGAAGAAGATGGAGACGATGCCTCGAGCCCGAATCGTCATTCCGAAGGAAAAACGGAAGTGTATCAAGAAGCAGAAGTGGAAAAACCTAATAAGGAAGAAGAACCTCTGCCTCAGGACGAAACGAAAAGTAAAGCGACTTCACATTCGTATGAGCGTTCCAAAGAGAAAGAGGGACAAAAACGCCGTGTGCCTTTCAACGTCCTTATGACTCCGCGTGATAAAAGGAATCGCGATCATGAGAAAAAACATAACATACGGCCTGAGAAGCCCGAGCCTAGAGTAGATGAATCTTCAGCTAAGGGTGTCAAAGAAGAAAAAAGAGAAAGAGTGGAGTATCAAACGCCTTTACACTTGCTTGAAGATCCCGTTCGACCGACGTCTCTCGATGATAGCTGGATAACAGAACAGATGGAACTTCTTGAAACGACCCTCCGACATTTCCATGTGCGTGCTAAGGTTGTTAACGCAATGAAGGGGCCGACAGTAACAAGATTTGAAGTGCAGCCGGAACCAGGGGTCAAGGTGAGCAAGATCACAAACCTGTCGGATGATATCAAGCTTAGTATGGCTGCGAGAGACATTAGAATTGAGGCGCCGATTCCAGGAAAACAAGCCGTGGGAATCGAAATTCCTAATAAACAATCCATGATGGTCGGTTTGCAGGAGATCTTTGAATCCGATGCTTTCCAAAAGGACGATTCTCCTCTGACTGTTGGTTTAGGTCTGGATATCGGTGGAGATTCTATTGTTACAAATCTGAAGAAAATGCCTCACGGGTTAATTGCGGGGGCGACAGGCTCAGGAAAAAGTGTATGTATCAACACTATCTTGATCAGCCTTTTATACAAAGCACACCATGAAGATGTGAAGTTTTTGCTTATCGATCCAAAAATGGTTGAACTTGCACCATATAATGACCTTCCACACCTTGTGTCCCCGGTCATTACAGATGTCAAAGCTGCTACTACAGCATTGAAGTGGGCTGTGAAAGAAATGGAAGAACGGTATGAGAAATTCGTAGAAGAAGGCGTAAGGGACGTTGAGCGTTATAATGAAAAAATGAAGAAGCAGCAGAGAGAAGCAGAGAAACTCCCTTATTTGGTCATTGTCATTGATGAACTCGCTGACTTAATGATGGTTTCCCCGCAAGATGTTGAAGATGCCATCTGCCGGATTGCACAAAAAGCACGAGCATGTGGAATTCACTTGCTCCTGGCAACGCAGCGTCCGTCTGTGGATGTTATCACCGGGTTAATCAAAGCGAATATACCGACTAGAATCGCTTTTAGTGTGTCATCACAAGTAGATTCCAGAACCATCATTGATTCAGGAGGGGCTGAGAAACTCCTTGGCAGAGGGGATATGCTGTTTGTTGAGAATGGTTCAGGCCAGCCTGTTCGTATCCAGGGAGCTTTCGTCTCTGATGATGAGATTGAAAGAGTGACCCACCATGTTAAGAAAATCGCTCCACCTCAATATCTTTTTCACCAAGAAGAATTGATGAAGCAGGTTTCAACAGAAGAAGAAACGGATGAGATCTTTGATGAAGCTGTAGACTTTGTGGTCGAGCAGAATGGTGCAAGTGCATCACTTATTCAGCGCCGATTCAAAGTAGGTTATAACCGTGCAGCCAGATTGATTGACCAGATGGAAGCTTATGGAATCATTTCTGAACAAAAAGGAAGCAAACCGAGAGACATTTTATTAACGAGGCAGCAAATCGAGGAAATGATGGAGTAAATCCATCATTTCGGCAAAAACCTTGTGCAAAACTTCTCAATTTTATATGATTAACAATGAATGAAAACGAGAGTGATCATGACCTCTATGTTTAAGGAGTTAAGCCATGAAGGAAATAGCACTGAAGTTGAATGGCGAAATCAGCCGATTAACGAATAAAACGTTTAAGTTTGATGAACGTGTAGCGGAAGGCTGGTTTTCTGCTGTTTACTTTTTAAAGACAAGAGATATTGTAGAAAATCATTTACCTGATAATAAAGTAACGATGCAATTTTTTCAAAAGGACCATGCTGTGTTGTGTGGAACCGATGAAGTCATTGCTTTGATCCATACGTTTGCCGAGCACCCAGAGAAGCTTGAGATCCATTCATTGAAAGATGGGGATAAAATCAGTCCTTATGAGACAGTGCTCACGGTGACGGGACCTTATCAGTATTTTGGATTTTTAGAAGGAATCATTGATGGGATATTAGCGAGGAGAACTTCTGTCGCCACCAATGTATATAATGTCGTCAAAGCAGCTCGTTCATCGGGTAAGCAGAAGCCGATTATTTTTATGGGTGACCGGGATGATCACTTCACCCAGCAATCAGGTGATGGTTATTCTGCTTTTATCGGCGGTTCTACGGCACAAGCGACACACGCGATGAATGAATGGTGGGGGAAAGAGGGAATGGGAACCATGCCTCATGCCCTGATCCAGATGTTCAAAGGGGATGTAGTAGCGGCAACGAAAGCCTATCATCAACAATTTCCAAACGATCAGCTGATGGCCCTTGTGGATTACAACAATGATGTCATTACTGATTCATTAAAGGTAGCTCGAGAATTTGGTGATGAATTGAAGGGTGTCCGCTTAGATACTTCCCGTAACCTCGTAGATAAATATTTCTTAAGAAATCAGCACCTTATGGGTACTTTTGATCCAAGAGGAGTCAATCCTGAATTGATTTTTGCCCTCAGACGTGCTTTGGATCAGGAAGGTTACAAGCATGTGAAAATTGTAGTCAGCGGTGGATTCACCAAGGAGCGGATCCGGGCGTTTGAAGAAAAGAAAGTACCAGTTGACATGTATGGTGTCGGAGGTAGTTTATTGAAAATCGGAATCGGTTTTACAGGTGATAATGTATTGATCGATGGTGAACCAGAAGCCAAGGAAGGTAGAAGGTACAAGCATAATCCACGCTTGGAATATGTTGAATATACTGGAGCAGAAGAATGATCGCTTGAGAAAGGCACGGACAGCGTTTGTTTGTGCCTTTTGATTGGGTCATATTTACTTTTTCTGTCGTCCATTCCGTGATATGATTGGGTAATGCAGATGCGTGGTTATCGAAGCGTGCAACTTTAAATCGCATATCCATGAAGATTACATATACTATACTTAAAGTGACCCACTTTATTTTGGAGGTTCTTGTTTATGACAACTTACCATTTCATTGGTATCAAAGGAACAGGAATGAGTTCGCTTGCCCAGATTCTTCATGATTCTGGTGAGAAGGTTCAAGGATCAGATGTTGAAAAACGTTTTTTTACTCAAGAAGTTTTAGAATCTAAGAATATAGAAATTCTTCCTTTTTCAAAGGAAAACATTCAAGAAGGATTGACGATTATTGCTGGGAATGCTTTCAGTGATGATCACGAGGAAATTCAAGAAGCAAAAGAACTGGGACTGCCGTTTTATCGTTATCATGAATTTTTAGGGGAGTGGCTGCAAAACTATACAAGTATTGCAGTAACTGGCGCTCATGGTAAGACCTCAACAACAGGATTATTGGCACATGTCCTATCTGAAAATTATCCGACTTCTTATCTTATTGGAGATGGTACAGGTAAGGGGCACGAAAACAGTCAATACTTTGCTTTTGAGGCGTGTGAATATCGACGTCATTTCCTTTCCTATAAACCGGATTACGCGATCATGACGAATATTGATTTCGATCATCCTGACTATTTCAGTAGTGTGGATGATGTATTCCAGGCTTTTCAGGAAATGGCGAAACAAGTGAAAAAAGGAATCATTGCTTGTGGAGATGATGAGCATCTCCAACATATTCAAGCCAATGTACCGGTCCTCTATTATGGACTGGCAGATACAAATGATTTCCAAGCTCAGAACATAACCGAAACATCAGAAGGAACTTCATTCGATGTTTTCGTCAGAAACAACTATTATGATACCTTTACCATTCCGCAGTATGGTAACCATACCGTATTGAATGCGTTAAGTGTCATAGCATTATGTCACTATGAAAATATGCAGTCAGAGGAAATAAAAAAGCTTGCTACATTCAAGGGTGTTAAACGACGGTTTACAGAAAAACAGTGGCATGACCAGATTTTAGTAGACGATTATGCCCACCATCCAATCGAAATTAATGCTACGATTGAAACGGCTCGGAAGAAATATAAAGATCGTCCCGTAGTCGCGATTTTTCAGCCTCATACGTTCACGAGAACCAAAACGTTCCTAAATGAATTTGCAGAAAGTCTGAACGAAGCAGATGAAGTTTATCTTTGCGATATCTTCGGATCTGCCAGAGAAAATGAGGGTAAATTGACTATCAATCATTTGCAGGAGTTGATTCCTGACTCCCGCGTTTTACAACTGGAAGAAGTCGATCAACTTTCAGCGCATGAAAATGGTGTGTTATTGTTCATGGGAGCAGGCGATATTCAAAAATTCCAAGAGGCTTATGAGAAGCAGAACGACTAAATTAGCATGCGGCTTTAAATATAGCCGCATGTTTTTCTTTTTTGTGCGCAATTTCAAGCTGCTGAGGATTTAATTTGCCGGAATCAGGTATCTTTTATGTGGTCAAGCCGCTTCGCTGCCCAGGCAAGTCTCGATCCTTGCCAACCACCCCCATTTGTAATAGAGGTGAAACGAACCCTATACTCAAATGGATGGTTTCTCTACCTCTAAGTAGGATCAAACTTTTATCGCAGGATAATAGCAAAAAGGAACTTTTTCGAACAAAATATCCGATTAATGAAGGAATTTCCGGATACAATAGCGAATAAGTCCATTTATAGTAGCCACTACGTTTAGAAATGTCTAATTAGGGTATAAATTAAACTATGTGGATTACATAAGAAGGAGTGTGCAGGGGGAATGATTATTATTCTGTACATTGCTGCACTAATTGCAGCAGTGGCTTTTGCTGTTCTTGTCATCTTTTTGGCGAGGACTCTGACGGCTGTGCGCCGTACAATGAACAACGTTGCTGACACACTTGAAGGTGTGGAAAAGCAAATGGAAGGAATCACCTTAGAGACAACCGAGCTCTTGAATAAAACCAATAAATTGGCTGAAGATGTAGGAGAAAAGTCACAAAAGTTGAATACTTTAGTAGACGGGGTCAAGGGAATTGGTGACACAGTTCAAGAGTTCAATCAGTCTATTCGATCTGTATCCAAAGGGCTAACCCAGTCAGCTCATGAAAACACGGATACAGCAGCCCAAGCCATGAAATGGGGGCAAGTGGCCATCAATTTGTGGAAGAAAGCAAAGAAAGAAGAGACTAAATCTTAAGGAGGAATTCGTTTATGAGTCAACAAAATCAACAAAATGGTAATGGAAGAGATTTCGTACTAGGTTCTTTAATTGGTGGACTCGTAGGAGCTGCCGTAGCCCTATTGTTCGCACCAAAATCCGGTCGTGAACTTCGTGACAATATCAATAGTAGCTCCAGTGAATGGAAAGAGCGTGCTGGAGAGTGGAAAGATGTCGCTTATGAGAAAAGTGGCGTATGGAAAGATAAAGCCGTAGAGTCTTCTTCTCAACTCTCTAAAAACGTGTCAGAGAAATCCCAGCAGTTCAGTGGAGCTGTGAAAGATAAAGTGAAAAACTTCCGTTCAAGTGAAGAAGATGAAGCTGAAAAAGCAGCTCAAGAAGTGGCAGAAGCCATTGAAGAAGCTGCACAAGAGCTTGAAAAGCAACAAGATTCTACGACATCATCTAATTTATAATGAAAAGTGAGATGGAGGTTGAACAATCAACCTCCATCTTTTCTGTTGAAGGAGGAATACATGTGAAACACGAAGTGATTAAAAGTAAAGAGGAATTTATAAACATCGTAGAAATGCATCAAGAGTTTTTCTTACTAAAGCATAGTCTCACTTGCCCGATCAGTGCTGCAGCTCAAGAGCAGTTTCTCCGTTTTACTGAAGAGACATCTGTTCCATGCTTCATACTTTATGTGCAGGATTCAAGGGAACTATCCAACCATATTGCTGAATTCACTGGAGTACGTCATGAGTCACCTCAGGTCATTCAGTTTCAAGAAGGAGAAGCTGTTTGGCATGACAGTCATTCGGCCATCACAAAAGAGAGATTATTGGAAGTCTAACTTCGTCAAGGCCTGTAAAAAAGCAGGCCTTTTTTGGTTTAGGACAGTATTGTTGATAAAGGTTAGATAAACTTTTGATAAAGAATTTCATGAAAACCCTTTATAGGGGTGACAACTGTCGAAATATTAGCTATAATTGTCCCTAATTATTTAAAGTATTCATCCATTTCATAACACTAAATTCTTGGTAGGGGGACGAACATAATGAGTAATCAAAATCTTGACCAGCTGCGTAGCCAATTAGATGATGTTAATTTACAGCTTTTGAATTTAATCAATAAACGCGGTGATCTAGTAAAGGAAATCGGTCAAATCAAGGAGCAGCAAGGGATGAACCGCTTTGATCCTGTTAGGGAAAGAGCGATGCTCAATCAATTATCTCAACATAACAAAGGTCCTTTCGAGGATTCAACAATCGTTCACTTATTCAAGGAAATCTTCAAGGCAGCTTTAGAGTTGCAAGAAGATGATCACAGGAAGGCTCTGCTTGTATCACGTAAGAAAAAGCCTGAAGACACAGTAGTAGAAATCAAGGGAGAAAAAGTCGGAAATGGATCACCCTCTTTCATTATGGGGCCTTGTTCCGTAGAAAGTTATGAACAAGTATCGACAGTTGCAAAGGCTGTTAAAGACCAAGGGCTTAAACTTTTGCGCGGAGGTGCATTCAAGCCGAGAACATCTCCTTACGACTTTCAGGGACTTGGTATTGAAGGTCTAAAAATGCTCAAGCAGGCCGCTGACGAACAAGATTTAGCGGTTGTCAGTGAAATCGTAAACCCTGCAGACTTGGAAGAAGCCCTGGATTACTTGGATGTTATCCAAATCGGTGCACGTAACATGCAAAACTTTGAACTTCTTAAAGCAGCAGGTTCTGTAAATAAACCGGTCCTATTAAAAAGAGGAATGTCTGCTACAATTTCAGAGTTCATAAATGCAGCGGAATACATCATCTCGAGAGGAAACCAGGATATCATTCTTTGCGAACGAGGCATCCGCACGTATGAAAAAGCGACGAGAAACACCCTGGATATCTCTGCTGTACCTATTTTAAAACAGGAAACTCACTTGCCTGTAATGGTGGATGTCACACACTCTACCGGTCGTCGTGATCTCCTATTACCTGCGGCCAAAGCAGCTCTAGCCATCGGTGCAGATGGAGTCATGGCAGAGGTTCACCCTGATCCAGCTGTAGCCCTGTCTGATTCAGCGCAACAAATGGATATCCCTACGTTCCATGCTTTCATGGAAGAGTTAAAAAAATAAAATAAAGACCCCCATTTTACAAGTGTAATGTTTTATAGAACAAACAATGGAAGTGAAAAGTTAGGCTGGTCAGCTAGCCTAACTTTTTTTTGTTTTCAAGCTCTTCTCACGTCAGTAACTTAAATAGAGATATCAAGGGTGGGAGGTCCTTTTATCTTATTCTTTTGCAGGGAAACGGCTATCCGTTATAATAATTAGGGTATAATAATACAGAGAAAAGCTACGAATATTGCGCGGGTAAGCGATTTATCGTATGATTATCCTATTGAACAAAAATGAACGACTGGATTTGACGAAGGAGGATGCATGATGAATGTAACAATATATGATGTAGCGAGAGAGGCAAATGTATCGATGGCGACGGTTTCAAGGGTTGTGAATGGGAATCCGAATGTTAAGCCGGCGACACGTAAAAAAGTACATGACGCCATTGAAAGACTAGGGTATCGACCGAACGCGGTCGCTCGTGGATTAGCAAGTAAGAAAACGACAACTGTTGGAGTAATTATTCCTGACATCTCCAGTATTTTCTTTGCGGAACTAGCGCGGGGAATTGAAGATATCGCAACGATGTACAATTACAATATTATTCTGAGTAACTCCGATCAGAATAAAGATAAAGAGCTTCATTTAATCAATGCCATGTTAGGAAAACAAGTGGATGGCTTGATCTTCATGGGCGGAGATATTACAGAAGATCATATCCGTGAATTCAAAACTTCTTCTGTCCCTATTGCACTTGCTGCCACGGTAGATGAGACAAAAGAAACTCCATCCGTAAATATTAATTACGAAGAAGCTGCTTATGATGCAACAAAGCTGCTGCTTGAAAATAACAAACGTATTGCTTTTGTTTCTGGTCCTGAAAACACGGTCATTAATACTGAAAAAGTAGAAGGCTTTGCACGTGCTATGAAGGAAAGTGGCGAAGAACAGCCGGAAAAATGGATGGTTACAGGCGATTACTCCTATGATTCTGGCCTTGAAGCATTAGAACAGATTGTCGAGATGGACAACCAGCCAACGGCAATTTTCGTTTCTTCAGATGAGATGGCACTTGGTGTCATCCATGGTGCGCAAGACCGTGGCATTCGTGTTCCGGAGGACATAGAAGTCTTTGGTTTTGATAACACCCGCCTAGCTACGATGGTGCGTCCGACGCTTTCTACAGTCGTGCAGCCAATGTATGATATTGGTGCCGTGGCCATGCGTCTTCTTACGAAATTCATGAATAAAGAAGAAGTAGAAGAGCAGAATGTCATTTTGCCGCATAGAATTATCGAAAGAAACTCAACTCAGCAGAAATAGTACCGATATATGTACTATAAGGTACTTGTTCGAAACTGAGGTGAGAGTGGAATGACAAAAAAAGATTTATTGACTCCCATCGGAATTACAGTCGGTTTTGCCATGGTCATGTTTGGGATCATGGCAAACGCTGGTTTCGGAGGATTTAAGTCGTTTATTCAAGTGTCTTCGATCTTAATCGTTCTTGGGGGGCTTGCAGCAGCGATTCTAGTAAACTTCAATATGAGAGAAGTGAAGCTGACGTTCCGTGTAACTAAAGAGGCTTTTAAAACGAGTGACTTGAATTTAAGAGAATTGATTTCCTTGTTTGTAAGCTTATCTGAAAAAGCAAGGAGAGAGGGTTTACTTGCTCTTGAGACAGAACTGGAAGAAGTGGAAGATCCCTTTATTAAGAAAGGAATCCTTCTTGCTGTAGATGGTATTGAACCAGAGGTCATCAATGACATTATGAAAGCAGAAATCGTGGCCGTTGAAGAGCGTCATCAAAGAGGGAGAGCTATCATTGAGAAGGCAGGAGAATATGCCCCGGCATGGGGAATGATTGGGACATTGATTGGTCTCGTCCTTATGCTGCAAAGCTTATCCAATCCTGCAACACTTGGTCCTCAAATGGCTGTAGCCCTGCTTACTACTTTTTATGGTACATTGCTTGCCAACCTTGTCTTTATCCCAATGGCTGGAAAGCTTGAAAACAAAACGTATGAAGAGATATTCATAAAACAAGTTATCATTGAAGGTGTTATTGGTGTGCAGTCTGGGCAGAATCCTAAAATTCTGGAAGAAAAACTGAGCGCATTTTTATCTGAAAGTGATAAGAAAGTAGAAGAAAAGGAACAAGTAGAGGAAGATCCATTAGGAGCTACTGCTAATGAATCTTAAGCGTAGAAGGGAAAAGAATAAAGGCGCACCCAAATGGATGACTACATATGCGGATATGATTACACTGGTACTTGTGTTTTTCATTCTTTTATTCTCCATGTCTCAAATTAATTTAGTGAAATTTGAAGCCATAGCAGAGTCCTTCCGTAACCGGATGATTTTTGACTTTTATCCATCAGCTATCGAGAGCGACTATCCAACAGAACAGACGAAAATTCAAGAGAACGGGGAAAAAAACAATGAGTTTGAAGACCCTGTAGATACGCCTGATCATGTGGCATCTAAAGAGGATGAGCAGACGGAAGAACTTGAAGCGTTAAAAGAAGAAGTCGATGAATATCTTAAAGAGAACGACCTGAGTGACATCATTGCAGCTACTCAAACAGAGCGGGGGATTGTACTGGTCTTAGAAGAACAGTTGCTGTTTGAAACGAGCCGTGCTGAAATCCTTGATGGGGCAAAACCTTTCTTAACGAAAGTTGGTACCCTCTTAACGAATATTCCGAATTTCGTTAAAGTAGAGGGGCATACCGATAATCGGCAGATCAATACTTATCGTTATCCCTCAAATTGGGAGTTATCTGGTGCTAGAGCCAGCAGCGTCATCCGCTATATCCTTACAAACACGGAAGGGTTAGACCCCAAGCGTTTTACTGCTGTCGCTTATGCAGAAACAAGACCTGTAGCACCGAATGATTCAGAAAAAAATTGGAGTAAAAACCGGAGAGTGGAAATTGTGATTCTTGACCCGGATTACGAAAGCTCCTCTACTTAATGAAAGCCACTACTGCAAGAGAGTAGTGGCTTTTTTTTACATAGAATTAGTATTGAACTTCTTCTGATTGTGGATTAATTGTAAGGCTTTTGCTAACACTTTTTTATTTTTTTCTGTTATTTCTTCCCGGCGCGGAATTGGTTTGAATGCATGAGGGGGGTCATGCCAGGTTTCCATCAAGTCCACCGGAGCCTCTTTTTGCCATTTTTGAACCCATTCCACTGGGAGGGCCCCCTGGAAAGGGGTTTGATCATTCATTACCTTCCAAATTTGTGCCCAGGCTCGTGGGACCACTCGCCAGATGTCATACCCGCCTCCTCCAAGAGCAATCCATTTCCCTTCACAGTATTCATGAGCAAGTTCATGAGCCAGTTTTGGGATAGCTTCGTAAATTTTCATCGTGGAGCATAAGTGAGTTAAAGGATCAAAATGATGAGCATCTGCACCGTTTTGAGTAACAATGACATCCGGTTTGAAGAAATCGACAATTTCTCTGAAAGCGGATTCATAAACACTTAAAAAAGATTCATCTTCTGTAAAAGCATCGATGGGGATATTAAACGAATAACCGTACCCCTCTTTTAGTCCACGTTCATTGACGTTGCCAGTGCCAGGAAAGAGGTATCGTCCAGTTTCATGAATGGAAAAAGTGCACACGTTCGGATCGTCATAAAAAGCCCATTGTACGCCATCTCCGTGGTGCGCATCGGTATCCACATACAAGACTTTAGCCTTGTACTTTTCGCGGATATATTTAATGCCTACGGCTCCATCATTATAGATGCAAAAACCAGAGGCTTTACGTTCAAAGCCATGGTGCAAACCACCGCCGAGATTCAATGCGTGCTGCACCTTTCCTTCCATAACTGCATCTATGGCAGATAATGTACTTCCAACAAGCAACTGGGACGCTTTATGCATGCCTTTAAAAATTGGCGTATCTTCGGTGCCGATCCCGAACTCCATACCCTCATCTTCTGTCAATAACCCCTGCCCTGCTTTTTTGACAGCTTCAATATACTTTTTGCTGTGCGCAAGCGACAATTCCTCTTCTGTGGCCAAGCGTGGAGCAATGATGTCCTTCTCAGATAACGCACCTGCAGATTCTAACAAATCTTTTGTCATCACCACACGCATTTGATTGAAAGGATGATCGTCGCGAAAGCGGTATGTCGTGAATTCTTCGGAGTACACAAATCCAGCATGACAGGTCATGTTGGAATCCCTGGCATTTGAGGCCACAGTACTTCATAGCCTTCAGATTTCAAGTCCTCAATCGTAGGCAGGGGATTCATGGTTTGGATCCTTACCACTATGATTTTATATTTGGGATCCGGTTTATAGGGATAGATGAGGACAGAGCTGATATTCACTTTTCTTTTACCGAACACTTGAGTTACTTGAGGCAGTATTCCGGGTTTGTTGATCACTTTAACTTCAATCTGTGAACTTTGGACATGAGTTCCCGTCAGTTGAATGAGCGTGTACAACATGTCCTTTTCCGTTATAATTCCTACCAGTTTTTCATCTCGAGTCACAGGGACACAGGCAATTTCCTGCTCATAAAAAATGGAGGCCACTTCTTCAACAAAATCCAGCGGATGTACTGTTGTTACGGGCGAGGTCATGATGGATCGGATTGGATTTTTCAGCTCTTCATGAGCGGTTTCTTTGTCAAAGACTGAAGGACTTGCATCTCTGACATCACGGTCTGAGACGATGCCAATGACTTCATTTTCTTCGTTGATGATTGGGATATGACGAATATGATGTTCGTGAAGGAGTTTCAAAGCTTTTTCAATGGTTTCTTCAGGCGAAAGGGTAATGACTTTCTCTTTCATGATTTCTTCCACTAACATATGACTACCTCCTCGTGCGATATTGATGCCTTGTTAAGAACCTCAATTTATCAAATTGTTCAACAGATGAATCAGAGACATGGTTTCCTATCTTCACCATCAAGCAGTTTGCAGGGTGGGATATGATTTCTGGATCGTCAGTAGGAGAGGGAGTAAGTCCTCCTGCTGCCATCATTTTTTCCATGACTTTTCGATAATCCCATATGTTCAGTCCTGTACCTTTAAGGTCCCAGTGCCAATAATATTCCGTAGAAATGATGATATAGTTTTCCATATATTCATCCATCATGGAGACTTTTAATAGACGCGAGCCAATTCGATAGCCGCGGAATTTTGGTATGACTTCAATTGCTCCAAGCTCTATGAGGTCTTCCATATTTCCTTCTGACCAACGTTCAAGAGGATCTGGATGGAGATAGGTAACATAACCGATGATTTCCTCATTGTGCCTCGCAATAATAATACGTCCTTCTTCGAAGTCTGCAATCCCTTTAATGGCCTCAAATTGTTTTTCCGGGGGACGGAAGGCCGTCAAACCTTCATGGAACGTGTACTTCTCTAGATCTTCAGAGGGCAATGGACCTTCTACGATGACAGGTCCATGTTCTGTGTCAAATGCCTCGTAATGATACGTCTTTTCATGATTCATTCAGCCACCACCTGACATAGATTAATAGATTAATTTGCTAATTTCCTCCATTATACATGAAACCATGCTTGTTTTTCATGATGTATGGAAAAATCCGACCGGCAAGCCGATCGGATTTTAATTCATGATTTAATTTTCCTGAGAATCTGATACATCATCTGCTCCAGAATCATTACCTTCTGACCCGTCACCAGAGTCAGAATCCTCTTCAGAGTCAGAACCGGAACCATCTCCAGTGCCATCGTCAGATCCTTCTCCGCCAGAGTCCTCACCGGAGTTCCCTTCGGAGTTATCGTCTCCAGATCCACTGTCTCCAGAATCGTTGTTTCCAGATCCTTCACCATCGTTTGACTGTCCACCATCTGAATTTCCTTCATCATTTCCAGAATCATTTCCATTCGAACCGTTGGAGTTTCCGTCCCCATCATTGGAAGCTCCGTTATTGGAAGAATCATTTCCTGAGTTTGAATTTCCTCCTGAGTTATTAGAGGAGGTGTCTTGATCATCAGAAGGTTCTGGTGCGCCGGGATTTCCTACAGTCGTCGTTCCGGATAATCCCGAAGACTGACCGAAGTAATCTACGGCTCTTACGGCATAAATTCCGCTTCCTCCTGAGAATCCAAGAGAATTGTCGACTGTACTTCCAATTTGAGTGAATGATCCTCCTGGTGTAGAAGCGCGATAAACGCGGTATCCTACAACATCACTGCTGGAGGAAGGTGACCAGGAAATGGCCGATCCACTAGCGCTCACGGACCCTGGTGCCGCTGGTGCCTGTCCATCATTATCAATGGAAGAAGCGGTCGATCCGATACTATCCGTAGAAGGAAGAGCCACATTGGACCATGCGCCTGAATTCGGCAAGAGTTCTCTTAATACTTCAGAGCTTGTGTACCCATTTTCTTCTAAGAATTCAGGGCTGAGAGTAACGCCTCCACCATCAATAATGAATTCACCAGGTGTATTCGGACCTGCTACGACCAGTTGATCTTTGACACGGACAAAATCACCGCTGATCAAGCTGTCGTCTACTTTTGTTGGTGCATAGTCGGCATCGTATAGATCGCTCTTGGCAAGCCCAACAGAAGAGCATAGGTCAGAGGCCAGCAGTCCTGATGTGGCGCAATAAGAACGCGTCACCAAACCACCCGGGCTTTGGAAGTCGTTCTTTGGAACCATTAATTCTGGTCGGAGTTCAGACACGGCATTGACAACGTCCGCCCATAAGCCCTGCGTACGTGAGTTGTAGTTTAAGTTCTGCATGTTTCCTTCTGCAAAACCAGTCCACATGCCGACCGTAACATTAGGGTTTGTCGCTACAAACCAGGAATCTCTGGTCGATTGTGACGTTCCGGTTTTGCCAGCCCAGTCGACGCCTCTATTGTAAAGCAAACCACGGACCCTAGAACCTGTTCCATATTCCAATACATCACGCATGACATCAATAGTAAGGTAAGCTGCCTGCGGGCTGTACACTTCTGTTTCTTCCGCTTGATGTTCATAGATGGTATCTCCGTCTTTTGTTTCTATTTTTTCTATCATATACGCATCAACGAATTTACCCTTATTTCCAAATGTAGCATAAGCGTTTACGTTATTTTCTACTGTAATTCCGTACCTAAGTCCACCAAGTGCCATTGACTCATTCGTGTAGTCATCTTTAACTAAATTCTCTTCCATTCCCATTTTAACTAAATAGTTTTCTACAGGCTTTTGAGATTGAATTTTTTTGTATTGTTTTACTGCAGGAACGTTATATGATTTGGCAAGGGCATAACGTGCAGAGACAAACCCTCTATGGTTTCTCGAGAAGTTACGAACTTCCTTCCCGCTATTATAGTAAAAAGGAACATCTGCAATTACAGAACCAGGCTGAGCTGCCCCCATGTCGAAACTAGGGCCATAGACCAGTAATGGCTTCATGGTACTTCCGTTAGAACGGCGGGCCTGCGTTGCGTGGTTGAGGTTTTCTTCTTCAAAATCATATCCACCGATGAAACCATAAATCTTGCCTGTGGAGTTTTCAATAATTATACTTCCCAGCTGGAGAGGCGAATCAACCTTGACCTTCTCCCCTTCACTGTTCAAGACCGTTTCTTTACCCCATGGCCAGTTACCTTCAGTATAGGAATCTCTCACTTTCTGCATAGCATCATAGACTTCTTTGTCTAGTGTGGTATGAATCTGGTATCCTCCGGCAGAAAGTTCACGCTCTGCCATCGTCTCATATTCCTCACTTAACTCGTCGTCTTCTGCAAGGTCTTTTTCGGTATGACCGTTTTCTTTCATTAAGTGATCTTTAATGAGTGCTTTCGCTCTACCTTGGACTTCCTGGTTAATAGCAGGATAAGTACCCAGAACCGTAGCTTTTGGATCTGTTAATGTTTCTTCATTAATCTCGAACTTCATCGCTTCATCATACTCTGCCTGAGTGATGTATTCAGCCTCATGCATACGTTCAAGAACTTCGTGCATGCGGTCGATTCCCGCTTCTAAATTTTCTGGTTCTTTTATCGATCCGTCATTATAGAAAGGGGTATATCCGAAGGGTGATTGAGGTAATCCTGCAATATAAGCGGATTGTGCTAATGTTAAATCTTTAGCATCCACTCCAAAAATTCCTTGAGCTGCTGTTTGTACGCCTGCCACATTTTGACCATTCGCATTCCTGCCAAAAGGTACGATGTTTAAATAGGCTTCCAAAATCTCATCTTTATCAAGGAATCGTTCGATTCTTAAAGCCAGCAGCATTTCTTTGGCTTTACGTTCAAACGATACTTCGTTCGTCAGGATTTGGTTTTTGACCAGCTGTTGGGTCAAGGTACTTCCACCTGTTTTGACGGAGGAGTTGGTCACTTCCTGAACAACAGCCCGCATGACCGCTTTCGGAACCACACCTTTGTGTTCTCCGAAATATTCATCCTCTGTCGCAATTACAGCATTACTTAAATGTTCATTAATCTGCTCTAATTGGACTTCTTCACGATAGAGATCCGACCTGACATCTCCAATCTCTGTTTTTTCATCGTTGAAGAACATGGTTGAGGTTTCCGAATAGTTATAAATCGTTTCTTTCATTTGCTCTTCGCTTCTGACCTCTTCATCTTTCACAAGAGAAGCGAAATAGCCGGCGCCTACACCACCTGCGAAGAATAACCCGATAACACCGATGATGATAAAAAATAAGATGACGTTCCATACGACATCATAGGTGATCCGGCCATTTTTCTGGATGGTGCCACTCTGCCATAAAGAGCGTATATCCAGCTTTTTTCGCCCGTTTTCCGGTTTATTAGACATGATAATACCTCCTAAAAAATCCACCAATATTATAACACACCCAAGGAAGATAGGATATAATTCTCCTCCTGGTTTATTGCTTTTTGGGTTGTGTTGTGATAAATATATACGTAGATGAATATATGTGCGTTGAAGGACTGGAGTAAAAAACAATTCCCTGTTTCAGAGAGCCGATGGTGGGTGAGAGTCGGTACACAGTTGTTTTTGAATTACGACCTGGAGCATTCTTCTGGTATGAATCAGAAGACGGTGAAATGCCGTTATCGATCGGAGTGGCACATGATACGTGTGTGCAACAAGGGTGGTACCGCGAGACCTCGTCCCTTTTTACAGGGAGCGAGGTCTTTTTTTGTATTCAGAAAATTCATCTCTTAGACCTTAGCACAAGTCTATCTATTAAAGAATGAGGAGTGATCCAATGGATATTTTGAAGGATTTGCAACAACGTGGTTTAATCAATCAGATGACAGACGAAGAAGGTTTAAAAAAACACCTGGCGTCAGAACAAGTAACGCTTTACTGCGGCTTTGATCCGACAGCGGACAGTCTTCATATTGGACACCTGCTTCCAGTACTCATGTTGAAAAGATTCCAGCAAGCAGGGCACCGTCCGATTGCGCTTGTCGGTGGCGGTACGGGAATGATCGGGGACCCGAGTGGCCGCTCAAGTGAAAGACAATTGAACAGTGCAGAGGTTGTTCAGGGATACAGTGAGAGTATTAAAGAACAATTAGCGAGAATCCTGAATTTTGATGAAGGAGAAAATGCGGCGGTTGCGCGCAATAACCATGAATGGTTATCTCAAATGACCATTATCGATTTCCTCCGGGATACCGGGAAACATTTTGGAATCAACTATATGTTGGCGAAAGATTCTGTAGAGTCCCGTATTGAACAGGGGATCAGTTATACAGAATTCTCTTACATGATCTTGCAGTCTCTTGACTTCCAACAGTTGTATCAAAAAGAAAATTGCACGCTTCAAATCGGTGGAAGCGATCAGTGGGGGAACATTACAGCCGGTCTTGAACTGCTGAGACGATCTGCAGCTGGAGAAGAAGAAGTGGAAGCCTATGGTTTGACTGTCCCATTGATTACGAAAGCGGATGGATCAAAATTCGGGAAGACGGCTGGTGGAGCCATCTGGCTTGATCCTGAGAAAACATCTCCTTACGAATTCTATCAGTTCTGGATCAACGCAGATGACCGGGATGTCATCCGCTTCTTGAAGTATTTCACCTTCTTAAGCGTAGAAGAAATCACTGAGTTGGAAAAAGAGGTAGAAAGCCAGCCTGAAAAGCGTGTGGCTCAACGTCGTCTCGCTGAAGAAATGACCAAGCTCGTTCATGATGAGGAAGCCTTGAAACAGGCGGAGCGCATTTCTGCGGCTTTATTCAGTGGAGATATCAAAGCTTTATCAGGCGCAGAAATCGAGCAAGGATTTAAAGATGTGCCGACTTACCATTCCGAAGAAAAAGAACCGCAGCTGCTCGATCTGCTCGTGGATGCAGGCATTTCTTCTTCCAAGCGTCAGGCGCGCGAGGACATCGGTAATGGGGCCGTTTACATTAACGGAGAACGGAATCAGGATCTTAAGCATACAATCGGTGAGGAAGATCGTATTGAGGATCGCTTTACCATTATCCGCCGTGGAAAGAAAAAGTATTTCTTGGTTAAGTTCCAATAACAAAGCAAAGAGGCGGACCGTTGTGGTCCGCCTCTTTATTTATGGATTACTTAGAGGAGCGTAATTCCTTTTCCATTTAATGAAAATAAAAAGCGCCTCTGAAATGTAAATAACATTCCAAAGACGCTTTATCGTTGATCTGCAAGAGCAGATATTAACGAGAGTAGAATTCAACGATAAGTGCTTCGTTGATTTCAGAAGGAAGCTCAGAACGCTCAGGGAAACGAGTGTACGTTCCTTCACGCTTGTCTTCGTCGAAAGTAAGATATTCTGGTACGAAGTTGTTTACTTCGATCGCTTCTTCTACGACGTTAAGCTTTTGAGATTTTTCACGAAGGCTGATCATTTGACCAGGAGCTACGCGGTAAGATGGGATATCAACGCGACCGCCATCTACTGTAACGTGACCGTGAGTAACTAGCTGACGAGCTTGGTTGCGCGTACGAGCTAGACCTAGACGGTAAACGATATTATCCAAACGGGATTCAAGAAGGATCATGAAGTTTTCACCGTGGATCCCTTTCATGTTACCCGCTTCTTCAAACAAGCGACGGAATTGACGCTCAGTCAAACCGTACATGAAACGAAGCTTTTGCTTCTCTTGTAGTTGAAGACCGAATTCGGATAGTTTTTTACGTTGGTTTGGACCGTGTTGTCCAGGAGCGTAAGGGCGCTTTTCAAGCTCCTTACCAGTTCCGCTTAAAGAAATACCATAACGACGTGATTTTTTCCAGGTTGGACCTGTGTAACGTGCCATAGGAATTTCCTCCTTTTTATTTTATTTTGCATAAAATAAAAACAGTGTGTCCCTTCGATCATTGCTCATTATGTTTTCATGCACCTTCGCCCCAGCAGCAGAGAGTTACACGATGCACCTCAAAGAGAGGAACAAAATGATGACAATGGTGGTTCACATAGGCTGCCATTTATTTTACACAACGAACATTGTAATCCTTATAGATACGGAAGTCAAGGGGATGGAAATAAAAAAGGTGTCGAGTATGGAAGAGTGGATCGTAGAAATATAGTGATTATAGTATTTTTTATATTTATTGGGGGAATCCCCATGTTGGTGAAAGGCCCCATTATGGTTCGTACCTATCGTTTTTCTGGTGTTTATGCCGATGTTCCTGATAGATGCAGTTTGAAAAAGGGATGGTTGGCTGATTCCAGGCAAACAAATCTAGAATGATATAATAGTAAACAGGTAATAAGATAAATTTTTACATATTCAAGGTCGTTTTCGTGATTAAAGTAATGGTACAATATACTCAAAATGTTTGTTAGGGAAGATAGGTGAGTCGAATGATTGTCCAATCCCTCATCAAGAAGAGAATGGAAAAACTGCAAAGTCGTCTGTTCCGATATTTTGTTTCAGAATCACCCTATACGTATGAACAGTTTGTTGTCAACCTGACTGATGAAATAAAGAAATTTTCCGAAGCCTCTTTTTGTGCTATATATTTGCTGGATGAATGGAAAGGGTGGTTTCAAATCCATTCAAAGGACAAGTACATGAGAGAATCACTGAGAAGTCATTTTTCTCTCCATGATTTATATACCCAGACGCCGAATCAATCCGACCTACAACATATTATAGATGTGAAAGAAGTGGGGTCTTCGTTGCGGGTCACCTCACTACACTCTGGGGGAAATGTCTTTGGTTATCTGGTTCTGAAGGGAGCGGCTGCCTTACATATGCAGGAGGATTTCCTGCATGCGATGGGGTCAGAGGTTACGAAATGTATTAAAAAGATTGAAGGGTTTTACACGTCCATGGAGGAAGAGAAAAAATACGAGTTGTTATACAAAGTAACTTCTCACTTCCATTCCTCTATCGATACAGATGGAGTGTTAAAGGAAATTATTGAAACTCTAAGAAAAACCTATCCGGATTTTCAATACTATTTATTGTTGTCGAATGATTACACGAAAGATAATGACCTCCCTGTCCGTGAGCTCACCTATGACATGGATCTTGATTCAAGTGCAAGTACACAGGCTTATTTAACAGGCGAAGTACAAATGGAAGACCATCTGGTAGAAAAGCGATCAATTCTATACGCTCCTCTTAAAGGAAAACAAGGCATCTATGGAGTTTTGAAAGTTGTAACCCCGGAATATTTACATTTTCCAAAAAAAGATATCGAATTTTTCATTTTCATAGCAAACACAGCAGGGAAGGCACTTGAAAATGCTCAGCTCTATCAGCAATCAAGAAAGTTAAACAGTGATTTGCAACTGATTAACTCTACATCACAAAAACTCAACTCCAATATGCGATTAACTGAGAAGATTCGTTATATGGCTTATAAAATTCAACAGTCTTTTGATGCGGATGAAGTCGGATTTGTAACATACGAAGAACCTGGGATTCCCACCGTTCTAGAGGGGAGTACAGAATATTTCGCTTCGTCTGCCTCAAGGCCGCTTATCCATTATGTGAAAGAATCCATATCTCATCAAGAGGGCCCGCTTTTCATAGGTGATTTGGATGCAAAACCAATTGAACATGTTTTGCCTTACCGTTCTCTGATGGCCGTTCCAATGAAAGACCACGAACATATCAGCGGTCTTGCGATTGTCCTCCATAAAGAGCCATATTATTTTACATTTGAGTCATTCAAACTTCTGCAATCGCTTGTCGCTCATTCTACGCTTGCTTTTGCGAATTCAATCCTGAGAGAGAAGTTGGAGGAAGCGGTCATCACTGATTATCTGACCAAACTTCATTCAAGGGTTCATTTGGACCAATGCGTGGAGAAACATGTCAAACATGATGAGCAAGGGAGTTTGATTCTCTTTGATATCGATAATTTTAAGAAGATCAATGATACCTATGGTCACCAGGTGGGGGACGAGGTCATTTGTCAGGTCGGTGATATTATCAAAGCAGTGATAGGGAATCATGGCCTTTCTGCACGGTGGGGTGGAGAAGAACTAGCGGTTTACCTTCCGATGCTTCCATCTGAAAAAGCCCACGATTTGACCGAAATGATCCGTGAAAAGATAGCGATGTCCACTTCTCCTGCTGTAACTGTTTCCTGCGGGATTGCTCCGTGGAAGGCAGAATGGGTCAGACCCACACGTAAACAAATTGTCCAACAGGCGGATCAAGCTTTATATAAAGCCAAAAGTTCAGGAAGAAATCGAATTGTAACGGCTCACCCAATAAAAGAAAGAAGCTGACAAAGAAGCCGCTGGAGTGTTTTCCACTCCAGCGGCTTTTTTGTGTTAAATGTATTTTTGTAAGGTTTGTACGAATTCGACCAATTTCTCCTCATCCACTTCATCGAATCTTCCTTTGGAAGGGCTGTCGATATCAAGGACACCGAAAATTTCACCATCTTTTAAAATGGGAACGACTATTTCAGATTGGCTTGCGGCATCACAAGCGATATGACCTGGAAACGCATGTACATCTTCAATGCGCTGAACTTCGTTATCGGCTACAGCTGTACCACAAACCCCTTTGCCTGACGGGATTCGAACACATGCGGGAAGGCCTTGGAAAGGCCCAAGAACGAGCTGGTCTTCTTTCCACAAATAGAAGCCGACCCAATTCACATCATCTAAGAATTGGTTGAGGAGAGAGGATGCATTGGATAAGTTAGCGATTTGATCCGGCTCGTCCTCAATAAGAGCCTTTAATTGTTTGATGACCAAATCATATTTTTCATTTTTTGAACCTGAGTAAGAAGTCGCTTGAAACATCTTGATACCTCCTGAGCATATAGTATTCGACAAAAACTAGAGTTTTCTGTCGGTATTTGATGGACGATTGCAAGCAGGAAATCCAACAAATATAGAGAATCCTTTCCTGAGGGGGAAAAATAATGAGCCGACCAAACGTAACGCGTGACAAAGTGTTAGATGTAGCCTGCCGCCTTTTTTACAGCCAAGGTTTCAATGGAACATCTGTCCGGGATATCGCGAAGGCAGCTAATGTCAATGTCTCGCTGATCCATTACTACTTTAAGAGCAAGCAAGGCCTTTTTGAATCGCTCGCTGTCAGCTATTTTGAGCCTTATCTTGAAATGCTGGAAAACGAGCAACCCTCAGAAGGCGAATATCGTCTAAATGAATTAGTGAAAAAAATTCTACATTATAAACAGTCCAATTATCAACTATCCTGTTTGTTAAATAGGGAGCTGACGTTAAACACGACGTTTGCAAGAGAAATGCTCGTCACTTACCTGGCGAAAGAGAATCACTTGCTTACCCAAATCCTTTTCCATAAAAACTCCCACATTGATGTGACATTCAAAGAAAAATTATGCCTGCTTCAATTAAAAGGACTCTTAAATGCTCCGTTCATGATGCCACATGAGTTTAAAGATCCGTTTATTACAGATGCTTCTCTCAATCACTTTGTAGACATGTATAGTGGACTTATGAACGATCATCGTTCCGTCCAGGAGCTTGCTAAAGCTTGAGAATCTGAGAATCGACAGAGCTATATCCTTGCCCCAGACCTGATGACGTATGAGCATCAGAACCATAGATTAAAGGTATACCCATCGAAGAGGCTTTTCGTGCCATTTTTAATGGCGGATAAGTCTCTTTGCAATGCTCTTTCACAACTCCTGCACCGTTATAATCAAGGGTGTATCCTCGATCCTTAACAAGTTTGAGAAATGAATGAGCCAGCTCTTCCCAATTAGCCGGTGCGGGATAGAGTTTCTGGAACTTCTTTACAAGTGTCATATGACCAATCCTGGACGGCTTGTATTCACCTAAATCACTGAGAACCGATCGGGTAAGTGTTTTGTAGTAGGCCTCATAAAGTTGGTCGACCCCGCCAAAATCATGAAGGGCTTCTCTATACGTGTCCGGGCTGTAGTCGATACAGTACCACCGGCTTTGTCCTTGTAAAAAGTGAACGGATAGGATGCTGTCATCAAGAGAGGGACCATAAGTATGGAGGAAGCTTTCCACCTCTTTTTCATACCCTTCGATATAGTCAACTTCAAATCCTTTCTTAATATGAATATCCTTTTTGTATGCTGCTTTTAATTGATCGATTTCTTTTAAATATTCTTCCACTTGGTTTAAAGACATCCCGCTATCTTTTTCCGGCACGGGGTCTTCAAACGTTGAGGGCAGCGGTGCGTGTTCTGTGAATGTCATGGATTGATACCCGCATTTTATGGCTTGTTCAATGTAACTTTTAAGGGTATCTGAAGATCCATGTGGGCAATATGGGGTATGGATGTGACCATCAATCATAGTCGTCTCTCCTTTGTGCTTGAATTTTTTGTCAATATGATAATAAATTTGAAATATTTTAGCCAAAAGGATGTTTTACATGGTATCATTATAGACAACTAAATCACAATTCGGAACGGAATACATCCGTATGGCACGTTTATTGTAAGGAGGCTATTTATGAAGTTCGTCATCGGGGCTATTTTACTACTCATCGCATTGTTCATCATAGGGCTGATTTGGCGGAAAAAGGTCTATGATGAAGTGGATCGCCTGGAAGGTTGGAAAATGGATATCATGAACCGGCGCGTCACTGAAGAATTATCCAAAGTGAAAAGTTTAAACCTTTCCGGTGAGACACAGGAAAAGTTCGAAGCCTGGCGGGCCCGTTGGGATCAAATCCTGACAAAAGAACTGCCTGAGCTGGAAGAAGACCTTTTCGATGCAGAAGAAGCGGCGGATCGCTATCGTTATAAACGCGTGAAAGTGGTCTTGGCAAACACAGAGAAAAAGTTAGTAGCCATTGAGGAAGACATTAAAATGATGCTTCAAGAACTGGAAGACCTCCTTGATTCCGAAAAGCAGAGCCGCTTGGAAATTGAATCGATGGAGCCGGAATTGAAAGAGCTCACCAAACTACTTATTCAAAACCGCCATCAATATGGCAAAGCGGTCCGTGTTTTTGAACAAAGAGTGGGTGAATTGAAGGATAAGCTTAGTAAATATGAACAGTTAACCGAGCAGGGGGATTACATTGAAGCAAACACCCTGGTGCAAACGATTCGGCAGGAGACTACACAATTGCAGGAGGATGTCCAACATTTTCCTGATCGTTTGAAACAGGTGAAAATTGATCTGCCTGAACAGTTGAAAGAGCTGAAAAATGGTGTGGAAGAGATGAAGGCGGAAGGGTACAGGATCTCTCATTTTGATTTTCTTCCGGAGTTACATAATTATGAGCGGTCTCTGGAGGAAATGCTCGTGCAAATGGAGCAGGGAGACCAATCAGGGGTCGAAGAGTCGTTAGAAGAAATTCAAACAAGAATTCAGGAAATGTACCAGCTGCTGGAAAGAGAAGCAGTAGCTCATCATTATGTGGAGAAACAGTTTGTACCGCTTAAAGCTCAGTTGGATGAGCTGGAATATGTTTTGGCGGACACGGAACGGGAATTAGAAGAAATCCAACAAACGTATCAAGTGGAGGAAGATCATTTGGAGTCTCACCGAAGCTTGAAAAAGTGGTTTAATCAAATGCGTAAACGGGTGACAAGCCTCGATTTCAGACGAAACGATGGAGAAACCTCCTATTCTCTTCTCCGTGAAGAGGTAGAAGATACCGAAAAACAATTGCAAGAACTCGAAGAAAAGCATAAATATTTCCATGAGCGTGTACAAAACCTCAGAAAAGATGAAAGAGAAGCTAAACAAAAGTTGACGAAGATGGAGAGCCTTCTCTTAGATACTCATCGACGTCTAAAGAGAAGCAACATCCCGGGCATTCCTACTGCTATCTATGAAGATATGAAAACGGCGAGCTACAAAGTGGATGAGGTATTTCAAAGCCTTGAAGCAAAGCCACTGGATATGGTTGTAGTCAATGAAAAACTTGATGAAGCTATGGGTATGACTGAGCAGTTGAGTCAGGATGCTGAAACGGTTATGGAGACAGCTCAACTTGCTGAACGAGTCATTCAATGCGGCAATCGTTATAGAAGCAAATACCCGATCTTAGCTGCTAAACTTCTTGAAGCAGAGGAAAGATTCAGGTCTTATCATTATGATCAAGCACTTTCTCTAGCAAAAGAGGCCATTGAAGAAGTAGATCCAGCTGCATTGTCTAAAATTGATAAAGAGGAAGAAGTCCTGGTTTAGGAAGTGTTTCATTTGAAGAAAAGAATCATCATCGGATTAATTTCAGCAACCGTTCTTACCTGGGCAAGTGTTTTTACCGTATTTTCTATAAACGCGGATGCGGGTGTGTTAGAGAGCGGGGAGCATAGTTTTACCAGGTCTATGAATTCAGAAGGTAAAAATTTAAATGATCAGCGAATCGTTGATTTCTTTGAAAGAAACGTAGGAGTGGATGATGAGGCTAGTGGAACAATCATCGGAGAAAAGACTTTGACGAAAGAATGGGTCAAGGATGTCCGTGAAGATGGAAAACTAAGTATCGATACTCTCCTTAAATCTCTTAAATTAAATGATACGGACAACAGTTAAGATGAAGAGCACCTGCTGAGGCAGGTGCTTTTTTTGTTCCTAAACCAAGTGTTCCATTTGACTTCATGTTATGATAAAATAATGAGCTGCAATTCGAAAACAAAGGAGTCAGAGCCCATGATTTACCTAGATAACAGTGCCACAACTCATCCGCATGACGAAGTTTTGGAGAGTTTTCAAAAAGTCGCCGACCAATATTTTGCCAATCCCTCATCCGTCCATCGTTTCGGGAGTGAAGCTGAACGCTTATTGGATCGTTCCAGAAAACAAGCGGCCCAGCTATTAAACGTCTCTCCACAGGAAGTGGTCTTCACATCCGGGGGTACAGAAGGAAATAATATGGCGATCAAAGGGGTTGCGCTTCAACATCAAACCAGAGGGAAACATTTGATTACGACTGAGATTGAACACCCCTCTGTGATGGAAGCATTCAAGGCACTGGAAACATTGGGTTTTGAAGTCACTTATATAAATGTTGATCAGAACGGGAAAGTTAATCCTGAAGATATAAAGCAAGCGTTAAGAGATGATACGATTCTTGTCAGTGTCATGAGCGTGAACAATGAGCTAGGTACCATTCAGCCCGTGCAAAAAATTGGTGAATTACTCAAACCTTACCCTAAAGTATTTTTTCATGTCGATCATGTTCAAGGGTTAGGAAAAATAGAGTTATCCTTAAATGATTGGGGCATTGATCTTTGTACTCTTTCTGGTCATAAGATTCATGGATTGAAAGGGACAGGGGCTTTACTCATGCAAAAGCACGTGCGTATTTTTCCATTGTTGCATGGAGGAAATCAAGAGGCAGAAGTAAGAGCAGGGACAGAAAATTTGCCTGGGACAGTAGCGTTTGTAAAAGCTCTTCGTCTGCTTCATGAAAATCGCGAACAAAAAATTGACCACTTAAGTGGAATGAGAAAGATGTTATGGGAAGGGCTCATGCTCCGAGACTTTTGTAGGATCAATTCACCGGAGGACGGGGCTCCCCATATTGTGAATTTTTCTATCCCAGGATATAAACCTGAAGTCATTATTCACGCTCTTGGAGAAGAAGGCATATTTATTTCAACCAAATCTGCCTGTTCTTCCAAACAGCCGGACGTGAGCGCTGTTCTCAAGGCATGTAACTTGGACTATGAACGGACGACATCCGCTTTGCGCGTTAGTCTTTCTACAAGCAATAGAAGAGAGGAAATCGATCTGTTCCTGAAAAAATTAGATCAAACAGTTGAAAACTTACAAGCGACGATGGGGTGAGCATAATGAATTTTGATCGAATTATGATTCGATACGGTGAAATGGCGTTGAAAGGGAAGAATAAACGTGCATTTGAACAAAAACTGCAAAGTAACATTGCTATAAAGCTAAGGAAGTATCCAAATACAACGATTAAAAAAACACAAGGGCGCATGTTTGTCCTGCTGAATGGAGAAAATCCACATGAGGTAATGAAAGAATGCCAGGAGGTCTTCGGTATTCACAGCCTCAGTTTCGCTGTCAAAGTGGAAAAAGAAGAGGAGCTAATGAAAGAAGCAGTGATGCTTGCCTTTCATGATGCAAAGAATGCACGTACGTTCAAGATTTCATCAAAGCGGACAGATAAAACTTTTTCTATTCCTTCACAGGAGCTCAACCCGTTATTGGGGGGCCATATCCTCCGTCAAACGGAAGACGTAAAGGTCGATGTACACAATCCTGATGTAGAAATAAAAGTAGAAGTTCGTCACGAAGGGTGTTATGTGACGGCACAAGATTACAAAGGAGCGGGTGGACTGCCAGTCGGTACAACAGGGAAGAGTTTGTTGATGCTTTCAGGCGGAATCGATAGTCCTGTCGCCGGATATTTGACGATGAAACGTGGTGTTGAAATTGAAGCGATTCATTTTCATTCTCCTCCTTACACAAGTGAACGGGCGAAACAAAAAGTCATCGATCTTGCTCAAGCTTTATCAAAGTTCGGTTCAAAAGTTAAAATCCATGTTATTCCTTTCACAGAAATTCAGCAAAAGATTCATCGTGAAATGCCGGAAGGGTACAGTATGACGATCATGCGCCGAATGATGATGCGAATCAGTGAGCAATTGGCTGCTAAGAATGATCTTCTTTCCATCACTACCGGCGAAAGCCTTGGTCAAGTCGCCAGTCAGACGATGGAAAGCATGCATACGATTAATGAGGTTACTAATTACCCGATTATCAGGCCGCTAGTTTCTATGGACAAACTTGAAATTATCGATATTTCCAGAAAAATTGGAACGTATGATATATCTATCCGCCCATTTGAAGATTGTTGTACTGTATTCGTTCCGAAAGCTCCTAAAACGAAGCCGACACGCAAAAATGCCAATTATTATGAATCCAATTCAGATTTCTCGGAGGATATTGAAAAAGCATTGGAAGAATCCTATACCATTGAAGTCTTTCCTGATCATCAATCAGGGCAGAAAGACGACGAATTTGATGATTTACTGTAGAGTTATCTCTCTGGCCTTAATGGCCAGAGCTTTTTTATTTTCTAGGAAATAATTATACTGATAAGGAATTGACCTCTAATACCATTCGAGACAATCGTGGTCATTCTTTTAATAGCTTGTACTTCATTTCTTTCCACATATAGCTTATGGTATAGATAAAAGGAAGAAAGAGGGAGTGTTAAAAGTGAAGCTCTGGTATGGTGGGAAAATATATACGATGAAAAAAGAAGGCGAATGGGTGGAAGCGATTGTGACTTCCCAAGGAAAGGTGAAAGCGGTTGGTGATACACAGCTTTTATATCAAACCTACAAAGATGAAATTACGGAAGAACATGATCTGAAAGGGGCTGTCATGTACCCTGGATTTACCGATAGTCATTTACACATCATCGGCCACGGAGAACGTTTAATGAGGCTCGATCTTTCTTTTATGAAATCTGCAGAAGAAGTGAAACAGGCCTTACATCAGCACGCAGAACAACTGCCACCTGGAGAATGGATCATCGGTGATGGTTGGAATGAAAACCAATGGGAAGAAAAACGCATCATACATAAAGATGAACTTGATGAAATTTCTTCGGAACATCCGATGATGCTTACAAGGGTCTGCCGCCACGCCTTACTAGCCAATACAAAAGCCATGAACATGGCTGGGGTCGAAAGAGGTACCCAGGACCCTCAGGGTGGTGTCATTGTAAGAGGGGAAGACGGAGAAGCGACTGGATTTTTCCATGATCAGGCACAGGAACTTATCAAAGCGGCCATGCCTGAAGTTACGCCTGAGTATTTAAGGAAAGCTACCGACTTAGCAGTTAAGGATATGCATTCTTATGGTCTTGTTGGAGGCCATAGTGAAGACTTGAATTACTATGGTGGTTTCAAAAAAACATACGACGCTTTTCTGCATGTCATTGACGGTAAGGTAACAAAATTCCGTGCTCATCTTCTAATTCATCATGGCGTCATTGAACAGGTAGATCAAGAAAAACTTGGGTTCAAAAAAGGGACGGACTTCGTGGAATTAGGGGCTTTGAAAATCTTCTCTGATGGAGCTTTAGGTGGAAGAACAGCCTGGTTGAAAGATCCATATGCAGATGATCCGGAAAACTATGGAGTAGCTATCCATACAGACGAAGAGCTTGATCAACTTGTAAAAGAAGCAAGGAAAAGAGATATGCCGGTGGCTGTCCACGCCATTGGTGACGGAGCGGTGGAAGCTGTGGCCAACGCCATTGCGTCCAATCCTCTTAAGAATGGAGAACGTGACCGTATCATCCATGCACAAATTCTAAGTCCTGCGTTAATTCATCAATTGCAGCGCTTAAATGTCGTTTTGGATATACAGCCAACCTTCGTTGCTTCTGACTTTCCGTGGGTCATGGAACGACTCGGGAATTTAAGGTTAAAGAATTCCTACTCATGGAAAACACTGCTTGATGCAGGAATTAAATGTGCAGGCGGATCAGATGCCCCGATTGAAGAAATCAATCCGCTGTTAGGCATCCGTGCCGCCGTAGATAGAAGAGCGTCTTATGATCACGCCGTCTATCAAGCGGAAGAGAAGCTTACGGTATATGAGGCCATTTCCCTTTACACGAAAGGAAGTGCGCAGGCGATTCATAAGGAGAATGAACAAGGGATGATTCAGGAAGGATTCCTCGCAGACTTTACCGTATTAGACAGAGATCTTTTTGCACTGAAATCACATGAACTTGCAGACGCAACGGTTACCATGACCGTCGTAGACGAGGAAATCGTCTACCAACGCTCATAACCACCGATAAGTAAAAGTTATTCAACAAACTGGCAGGTTTCTTGAAGACTCAGTTTCGAGATGTTTGGGGGCTTCGTTTGCCATATTTGGAGTCAGGGGTGGCTGGGAAGCTACTCGCTTTCCTGTGGGGGAGTGCCGAGCTTCCTCGGGCTACGCCCTGCGGGATCTCGCCGATCTCCTTTCTCCCACGGGAGTCTCGCAGC